>NZ_JBSGVD010000002.1:0-416706 GCF_053608285.1 Nocardia sp. NPDC055053
CTCAGCGCTTTCTCGCGAACCTCGGGTGGGTAACGCTTGGACATGATGACCATCTTCCTCAAGGAAGGAAGCGGTCTTCAACCCGTGACGGTTCAGTCATCGACGTCGGGAACTCCGATGTGGTCCTGAAGTTGGGGCCAAGTAGCGAGACGCAAGTATCGCGGCGTGTGGGCGCCGCCTGCTGCCCGGCCGTCAACCGTCAGTCGCGACCAGTACGTATCGCTCACGAGCAGTTGCGGGGTCAAGCCAATCGCGGCGCTACAAGGTGACTTCGTCTTAGAAGGTCCCGGGTACTGCTCGGCGAGAAACCTCCCGCAGACGGGATCTGGGCACTGCTCGAACCATTGAAGTGCAGCGAGGTCACCTCCGCCGCCGCCGAACCAGTTCGATCACAGTCCCGGTTCCAGCGAAGTCGCCGTCCCGACTGCGAGCGATGGTGGCAGTATTGGTGGAATGACTGGCGGGGGCGGGCCGACCACACAGCACACTCGGAGTAGCCAGCAGCGGGCTGGACAGGCCGCGACGGCGCACAGCGCGACATCCCCATCACGGTCGCGGTTCTTCGCCGACCTGGACGCACTCTATGACGCCGCCCGACGGCCTCATCCGGCAATTCTGGCGAGCCGGACCGGCATCAACGCCACGACTTTGAAAGGATGGATGGGCGCGACGAAATCAGGTAAGCGGGTAGTGCCGCGGGACAGTGAACCGTTCAAGCGCTTCGTCACGTACCTTGTGACGGCTGGAACCGGCCACCAGCCGGACTCACGAGGACTGCGGAAGTGGGAAGCTGCCCGACGCGCGGCCTCAGGCTCGCCAGTCACTCCGCCAGAGCAATCGCCGGACGAAGCCGCCTCCGAGCCTGAGAAAATCACTGATGGGGGGCGACGGGGATGGATCGGGGTTATAGAGAAGTTCGACGAATGCGGCGATCCGCCGCGGACAACTGACCTGGCGCCGTCGGAAGTCGGTGCCACCCAATTGCATACCGGTTTCGATAGTGAGCGCCCGCCTGACATCTATGTTGCACGAACCGCAAACCAAGTCGACCAGCGGGTGGACGTAGCGCTGGAGCAGCATTGTGTCGTTGTCGTTGCTGGACCTTCCAAGGCGGGCAAGACGCGGACTCTGTTCGAATCCGCACGACGAACGCTGCCCCAGGCCCGGGTAGTCATTCCGCGACGCGACGCATTGAGCGAAGTCGCCACACTACCGGAATTTGTCTCGTGTCAGGATGAAATCATCGTTTGGCTTGATGATCTGCACGAGTTCCTGGTCGGTGAGTTCGCTCTGACTCCGACGCTACTGGCCCGTCTGACTGCGCGTACGGCGCGAACGATGGTAGCTGCGACCATTCGGCACGAGGCGTTGAACCGGCTACTCGCCGACACCGGAGAACTTACCCGCGACCAACGCCAGATACTGGCCGGTGCCGAGATGATCAATATACGGCCCACCAGTGAGGACGATGCTGAGCAAACAGCTGCGGCCAAGCTCTACCCGTCGCTGGACCTCTCTCGATTCGGGGTGGCCGAAGTACTCGCAGGCGCACCAGAACTGCTGTTGCGCTACGAGATCGCTAGCTCTGCCGACCCCATCGCGCGTGCGGTGGTCCAGACTGTCATCGACTGGGCTCGGGTCGGCCGACCCGAGCCCATACCGGAAGCCGAACTGCTGGATCTTGTTCGATCCATGGTCGAACAACAATGGCCACACATCGACTACACGACCGGCTCCGGAGTCGACGCGGTACGGAAGGTCTCTACGCCTCGCGAGGGCACGGGCCGGATAGCCGCCGTATCGACGCATCGGCTCGCCGACGGTGAACGCGGGTATCGGCCGTTCGACTATCTGGTAGCCGCCGACGACGGCCAGGGCCGTCCAATACGGCAAATCCCGCATGACCTCTGGGACGCGATGACAAGGACAGCGGCGCCCGAGATCGTTGCCAGTGTCGGCCTTCAGGCCCATCTGCGCGGACAGCCGAACATCGCAGAGAGACTTTGGCACCGTGGCGTAGCGCAGGGAAGCATCCTTGCGCTCTACAACCTCGCGGTTACCCGGCACGCGGAAGACGACACACTCGAAGCCGAGAAGTTGTTCCGCAGATCGGCCGAGCGTGGCTTCACTCCCGCGATGGCTAATATCGGCGTGATCTGCGCTGATCGCGGGGATTGGGCGGAGGCCGAGATCTGGTATCGGCTCGGCGCCCAGGGCGGCGACCACGCAGCGATTCACAACCTGGCGCTCATTCTCCGCCAGACCATCCGCAAGGAGGAAGCCCTTCTGTGGTTTGCACGCGCGGCTGAGTCCGGCGAGCCAGGATCGATGTTCAACTATGGTTGTGCTTTACTAGATTCGGACGGAAGCCACACTGCCGCGATCCCGTGGCTGGTGCGGGCTGCCAACGCAGGCCATGACGGCGCCGCGTTCAATCTCGCTCGTACTGCGCACGAGCTCAATGACCTCACGGTCGCAGCGAAGTGGTACAGGTATGCGTTCGCGCGGACAGCAGAAAGTGATGCGGACATCGCGCGGCGTGCCGCACGAGGACTCGGAGCGATCTGTGCCGACCGCGGAGAGCTCGATGACGCAGAACGGTGGTATCGGCACGCCGCAGAACGCGGGGACACAGAGGGAATGTCTGGACTGGGGAAGGTCCTCACTGACCGCGGGGCGGTGGCCGAGGGTGTGGAGTGGCTAGAACGTGGTGCCAAAGGAGGTGGGTTCGCAGCGATCAGATATGGCGACTATCTCGAAGCGAGCGGTGACAACGCTGCGGCCGACGCGCTTCTTGCCCCATCGGCGGATGCTGGGCATCCGGATTTCATGCGTGCCTACGGTGGGCTTCTCGTGGACCGCGGTGATCTCGACGGTGGACTTGTCTACCTTCGCCGGGGAGCCGATCTCATGCATCAGCCATCCATATCGGCGCTGGTGAAGGCATTGACAATTGCGGGTGACCTCGACGGCGCAGAGCATTGGCTACAGCAGGCAGACACCACCGAGGATCCCGAAAGCTTGTTCCGACTGGCCAACCTGGCTGTTCGCACCGACCAGCTCGACAAGGCGGAGAAGTGGTACCGAGGTGCTGCCAATCTCGATCACCAAGGTGCGATTCACAACCTCGCAGTGTTGTTGCACAACGCCGGCAGGCATTCGGATTCGCAGCAATGGCAACAACGGCTCCGCCGCCCCTGGCCCGGCTCCACCAGCACTGGGCAGTTGTAACTGCCTGCTCCGACGAACACCGAACCGGCACGACTCGGCACGAGTCGTGAGATGAAATCGCTCGTTCAAACAGGCAATGACCTGGCAGTATCCGCATAGAACGCGATTTCTGCCGTTGGCGCAGATGTGGCGAATCTGGTCATGTAGCAATCAATCTCAGCTACTCACCAGATCGGACACCCATGACAATCAAGCTGTTGGTCATCGCTGTTGCTGTCCTGTTGGGCATTGTGGTCGGCATAGTCGCGGCGCTGCTGGCCAAGGTTCAAGGAGCGCATATCGCCCGCGCGATCCGGGACGGCGGGGTCGGCTTCGTCGGGACCGTCACCTTGACGATGATCCTGCTGGATCATCTCCGCATGTCGTAGCACTGAAGATTGGGCTCTATGTCACGCCGGTCCAACCAGACAGTCTCCAGCAACGGGTGCTACCGATGCCCGCTGGAGGCTGCCCGACCACTCGACGTCGATAGGCTGGACCTCATTCTTGTGGGGGAGGTGGCGTGTGCTCAGGAGCAGGTGCTGATGGTGTACCCGGATGGACCGGCTCGGTCCACTTTCGGCCGTCGAACCACCGCATTGCAGCTTGCGGATCGAGATACCAGCCTGGCGGAGCCTGCGCGACACATGTGTTCACCACGAACCGAGGTGGTCATTTGTCGCCGAGACGCACCAGTACTCGGATCACCAACACGATGAGCGCGCCGATTCCGAGGACGATCACCAGGCCGCACGCCTCGACGCGGGTGTAGTTGTTCGCCACCATATAGGTGACCCCTATGCGCCTGCTACGACCACCGCGATCCACTGCGGGATCAACGGTCCGGGGCGCGACGGCACCGATTCCCGCTGCACCATTGCCGTGGTGATGTCGGGCCGAGGTTGTTGGGCTTGTCGGGTCATGGCCTAGAGACTGCCTTCCAGATCGGCACCCTGCCCGCACTACCTGCAGCTGCAAGGTGGGTGCCGTCCGGGCTGAAACTGACCGACCACACCGGCATCTCGGCACCACGAAGCTCGGCCACCAATCGGCGTGTGCTGACGTTCCACAGGCGAACGATTCGGTCGTAGCTGCCGGTCGCGAGCAGCAAGCCGTCAGGGCGGAAGGCCACCGACGACACGTTGTCCGGATGTATGAGTGGTGCACCGACAACCGCACGGGTCGTGAGGTCCCAGAACTGCACGTGGGTGTCGCCTTCCACGGCAGCGAGAAGTGAACTATCAGGGCTGAATGCCATGTGTCTCCACCAGTTGATGTGCGCGCTGAGGACACCGCCCGGCGCGCCGGTGTGGGCGTTCAACAGATGCACCTGCCGCTCGCCACCCACCGCCATCAGCTTGCCGTCCGGGCTGAACGCCATCCCGAACTGTGGTCCGTCGTTCAAGATGGTGGTCTGCTCGGCTCGGCGCGTGGCGACGTTCCAGAGTCTCACGTCGGTGTTGTCGCAGGTTGCCAGGAAGGAGCCGTCACGACTGAAGGCCACGGAATTCACCGACCCGTTGTGTCCGGTCAGTGGTTCACCGACAGGTTCTCGGGTACTCACGCTTCTCAGCTGGACGCTGCCGCTGCTGTCGTTGCCGATCGCGAATAGTGCGCCGTCAGGGGTGAACGCGATCGACAGCGCCTCCTGGTAGTCGAGAGGCACCGGATCACCGATCCTTTCATGCGTCCGGGCGTCCCAGAAACTCGCCTGGTCGTAAACTTCCCGCGCAGCCACGGTCAGCAGAACGTGCCCGTCAGGGCTGTAGGCAAGGTTGTTGGCGAACGTCTCGAGGGTCATGTCCAGCTCGTAGCCGAACGGCACCGCATCCAGTGGTGAATCGGCAGGCGCATCGGCGGTGTCCGGCCAGCCCGCTACGGCGCCACCGACCGCGACGACTGCGACAGCCACGGCTCCACCGAGCGCCTGCCGACGCGTCAGCGGCACCGACGGATGTAACGGATGTATCGGCCGGGGCTTCGATGGCGGCTGTCCAGCCTCAGCAGCCTCATCCCTGGCGCGCTTACGCGCCCTCTGGGCACGGGTGAGCCGTTTGGGGGGGTTGGACTTGGAAGTACGCGATCGCGTCGGCACCGGTTCCGAAGTACCGACCCGCGCAGGTGCGCCAGCCGGCGAAGGCGCCGAGAGCACGCGACGTGGGGCGAGGGCAAGGTCGCCGACTGAGTTGGTGTTCCGGTTCTGAGGCATCGGAAGCTTCTTTTCCAGAAGGGCTTTCACCAACTCCTGATGCATCTTTGAGATGGTCAACAGGTCGGATCCATCGACAGGTCCGCGGCGCAAAAGTTCCAGCAGCTCGCCGGTGTAGGCGGTGTACCGGGCACCCTCCGGGGCTTTGGAAGTCTCGTTGGCCGGCGATGAGGTCAGGGTGCACGTGCCGGCGACATCGATCTGTCCGGCGACTGCTGCGGATACCGAGCTCATCAAGCCGATCGCCTGCCCTGAGAAGCAGCAGTCCAGGATCAGGATCCTGTTTTTCGCAGGGGCCATCGCGAGCACTTCTCGAAGCTCTGCGAAGGGCAGTCCAGTCATCGACACCAGGTCGTTGCGGGTGTTCGGCAGCGACAGATATAAGGCCCCATCCAAACCGATCAGACCATGACCGGAGTAGTAGACCAGCAGCATGTCGTCGGCTTGCGCTGCTGCGACCGCCAACGCGTCGCCGATGACTCCGCGATCGACCTCATCCGGCAGCACCCGGACATGCTCGCGCGCCAGTCGAGTCACGTCCGGGCTGGTCAGCTGCTCGGCAAGATCGGTGAGGTTGTTGCGGACCGCCGGGAGGTCGGTGAGTTCCGGGTCACGAAAGGTACTGGACCCCAGCAGAACTACTCGTGATGCCGCTGGATCGGGAAGCCGCACTTCAGCTGTCCAGCGCCTTGCGGAGCAGCTCGGTCACCTCTTTCGCCGGTAGATCGCCGGTGATCTTGATCGACTTTCCTTTCCCCCGATTGATCTCGATACCGATACGTGGTCTGCGATGAGTGATCCACAATCCGATCGATCTGGCCAGCACTGTGCCAGCTCCGCCGGTTCCGACAGCGACGATCAGGACGTCGGACCACGTACCCATCTCGCCCGGCCGTATCGGCTGCTGCTCGACAGATACCCGCCCGCGGAACTCGTCCTCGCGTCCCAACCACGACATCAAGTTGCGCAGTTCACTTCCGGACTGATCTCCGACCAACCGAATCCGAGCAGTCATTACCTGTTCCCGTTCATTCCTGCTGAATCCCCCTGCGTAGGACACCAACCTACCGGCAGTATCATCACACGTCCTCGCCAACCGCATTTGAAAACGACCACAGTATGTTATCGACGCGTTCGAGCGACGGCTCGCTGACCGACGTCCGGCCCCACACTCTCCCGGCAGAGTGTACGGACGAGCCCGACAGCGCAACCGCATCCGCCGACGACACCGACAACGTATTGCGTGGTGGTCGTGCAGCACGTCCTACAGCTCGGTCACTGGTGCCTGGCGCCGCAAAGCCATCACGCCGATCGAGCACATCCTGTCCTTCGGCCCAGCCAACGTAGGCGTCTGGTCACCCGCGCCAGATGCTGAGGGCAATGGAGGTGACCGAAGCAATCGGCCCTCGGAGCGTAAGAATCTGAGCGCACCGATCGCAGGGTTCCCGCTTGAGCTCCCCGGTGCTGCAACAGCATCAACACACACCACACATGTCGGAGGCGAGGGATACCGTTGAGGCGGCTTAGATTCAACCTGTCAACGCAACACACTCCGCCGGCGTGTGGTAGCCGAGGCATTTTCGGGGCCGGTTGTTGAGCCGGTCGGCGATCTCGTCCAGATCCGCCTGGGAGAACGTGGCCAGGTTCGTGCCCTTGGGCAGGTACTGGCGTAGCAGTTTGTTCGTGTTCTCGTTCGTACCGCGCTGCCACGGACTCCGCGGCGCGGCAAAGAACACATCTACTCCTGTTGCGGTAGTGAATGTTCGATGGGCAGCCAGTTCCATTCCTCGGTCCCAGGTCAGGGTGCGTCGCAGAGACTTGGGCATGACGGCGTAGCGGTCGATGAGACCTGCGACGACGGTCTCGGTGCGCCGGTCGGCCAGTTGCACCAGGGTGAGGTAGCGGCTCCGTCGGTCGACGAGTGTGGCCACCTGGCTGGTCGTGCCACCCACGACCAGGTCGCCCTCCATATGCCCATGAACGCTGCGGTCCTCGGCGTCGGCTGGGCGGTCGGTGATAGGACGCGCATCGATGATCTGCGACCGCTATTGCCCTTTCACACTGTGCCGCTTGTTCTTTCGGATCGGCCATCCCGTCCGGAGCTTCTTGTTCATCTCCTTCGGGATGAGCTTCCAGCGGGTGGTATAGATGGTCCGGTAGATCGTCTCGTGACTGACAGACTTGTGCGGATCGTCTCCATACTCGAGACCAAGACGCTCGGCGATCTGCTGGGGTGACCGCTCCTGCTCCAGCCAGTCCACCACCCGGTCACGAAGTGCCGGGTTGCGTCCCAGCAGAGGCTGTTTCGGGCGGTGGCGCTGCTCGTCGGCGTATTCCTGAGCCCCGAAGGCCCGATAACCGTCCCGGCCGCCGTTGCGCTGGACTTCCCTGCTGACTGCCGATGGCGAGCGCCTCAGACCAGCGGCGAGGGCCCGGAAAGACAGGCCGGCGCTGACTCCACGTGAGATCGTCTCGCGTTCTTCGACCTTCAGGTGATCTGCTCGGGCTCTCGGAGCCACGGGCGCGATCCCGCCGTGATGCTTGAGCACTGTGAATACCGATCCCGCCTGCTTAGCCAGGGCCCGCGAGATCACACTGATCGACTCACCGCCCCGCCAACGGCGCCACAAGTTGGCCTTCACCGCATCCGACATCCCCGGCCGTCCAACCCTTGCCACGAACCCTCACTCCACCAGCACCGTTGCGTTGACCCCTTGAATCTAAGGACCAGCTTTCAGGATCGCGTTGGCGCGCTTGAGTTCTGCGTTCTCGCGCCGCAACCCCTTCAACTCCGCCGACTCGTCGCTGGTCGTCCCGGGGCGCGCCGGCATCGACCTGGTTCTGGCGGACCCACTTGCGGACGGTTTCGGCGGTTCCGACACCGAGCAGGTCGGCGACCGCGCCGATCGCGGCCCATCCGACTCGTGCTGGTCGCGGACCTCGGCAACCATGCGGACGGCCCGCTCACGCAGTTCCGGCGGGTACTTCTTCGAACTCACGAACTTCATCCTTCCTCAGAAGATGAAGTCTCCCGACCCGCCGGGGCGATTCAGCCGCCGCAAGAACACGCTTTGTAGCGAGATCACCCCACTGTGCGTGTACTAGGCATGAACGAACCTTGACTGCATCCAGATCAAGCTTGGTCGTGACAAGCTCAGTCCACGGTCGATTCCACGCTAGCCACCGGTAGTGCCGGTCTGACGAATCGACTTTCAGTCCCACCTCGCTGTTCATGCCACGCATAGCAGCCGATGGCGGTCCGGACTTGGAGCCTGAAGGTTGCGGGTTGGCTGCGACCTCGACAAGCGCCGGACGACGATCTCGCGGGTGTGCGACAATTCGAACAGCTCGGGAACACTATCGGTTGACTCACCGGAACGCGACAGCCGGATGGGGTTGTATGGGCGACGACTTGTGGTATGTGGACTCCCCCGGGATCGGCACGGGACGCAGGCAAGAGCCGTGCCGAGACTCGTTGCGACCCGAGGAGCCAACCGCATCATCCGATGCCGTTGCATTGACGCTGTCGGGTGGCGGTTTCCGCGCCACCCTGCCTGCTGTGGGGGTCGTTCGGCTGCTCGCCGACACCGGGATGCTCGCGAACGTGCGGTACGCCTCTTCGGTATCGGGCGGCTCGGTTGCCAACGCCCTGGTGGCCTCGGCTTGGCCCGCACTACGTGATCGTGGGTTCACCGCCCAGGCCGTGGACGAGCTGGTGATCGCGCCCTTGGTCGGACGTGTCTCACGCCGGTCACTGAAGTTCTCCCTCGTCCGGGGCGCGTGGCGCACTGTTGGACCGCTCACCCGGACCGAGTTGCTCGCCCGCCGACTGGACGAGTGGTTCTTCAGCGGCCGACTGCTCAGCGAACTCGACCCGGAAGTCCGGTGGATCGTCAATGCGGCCAACCAGGTGTCGGGCGTCCGATTCACGTTCGAACGCGACGTGGTCGGCGACTACACGATCGGGCTGATTCCGACCGGGCCGACCGGCATGCCGTTGAGTCTGGCCGTCGCCGCCTCCGCGGCCGTGCCGGGCGCGTTCGCGCCGGTCGTTCTAGACAGACTGACATTTCCCTGTGCGAACCACGCGCCTGCGCTCTTGGACGGCGGCACCTACGACAACACCGGCATCGAGGCGCTGAGCGGTGAGCACTACCGCCACGCGTTCCTCGTGTGCCTCAACGCTGGCGGGCTGCTGACCGCGGGCAGCTACGGGAAGATTCCACTTGTGCGGGACCTGGCCCGCGCGAACTCGCTGTTGTACCGGCAGAGCATCACATTGCGGACCCGGTGGATCGTCGAGCGGTTCGAGCGCGGACGCGCCACCGCATCCGGACCGGTGCCCGAAGGCGCGCGCCACGGCGTGCTGTTCGCGCTGGCCACCAACTTTCCCGAGCCGCCAACCGAAACCCTCACCCGATGGCGTGACGCATTTCCCGAGCACCGGACCTACCGCGGCAGGGACCTGTCGGAGTTTCCCACCGTGTTCGACAAGCTCGACGCTGCACTGTGCCGGGCGCTGGTCTATCGCGGGTGGTGGCTGGCTGGCGCGGCATTGGCGACCCATTACCCCGAGCGGCTGCCGGACCTGGCGGCGCTCAACCCGCCGGAGCTGTGATGGCCACGGCGATCGCGATCGAGGTCCTGCCCGCGAGGTTAGGCGACTGCCTGCTCGTCGAGTGCTACCCCAAGACTGGGGCCAGAGGGCGGGTCTGGCGCATGCTCGTCGACGGCGGGCCGCCCGACACATGGCCGACGCTGCGTGCTCGGCTCGCCGCGCTGTCACCCGAGGACCGGTACCTCGACCTGCTCGTAATCACACATATCGACGCCGACCACATCGGTGGCGTGATAGGACTACTCGCCGATGGGGGCGAAGATCTGACGGTCGGCGAGGTGTGGTTCAACGGTCCGCCTCATCTTCCCGACCCGGTGACTCACCGCACCCGTAGCGTCGCTCAAGGCGAGCAGGTCGCCGACATTCTCGCGCCGTCATCGGCCACCATCCCGTGGAATGCGGCGTTCGACGGGGCAGCGGTGGCGACGTCCGGCGCCGAGGACATCGTCGAGCGCCGCATGCCGGGCGGGCCGCGGATCACTGTCCTATCACCGACGACGCACCGACTGGCCCACCTGGCACATGTCTGGACCAAGTCGCTGGACAAGGCTCGGCGCGGTGAGCCGGAATTGCCCGACGACGTTTCAGAACCGCTCGCTGCCATCGGCAACCTTCACGATCTTGCAGCCAGCAAGACCACGCCCGATCGGAGCGCGCCCAACGGCAGCAGCATCGCGCTACTGATCGAGCACGGCGGAGCCAGCTGCCTGCTCACTGCCGACGCGTTCGCGAACGTCCTGGGTGCGGGCCTGTACGGGCTTGCCCACGCGCGCAACGTGGCGCACATCGCGGTCGACCTGGTCAAGCTGCCGCACCACACCAGCCGCGCAAACATCACACGCGAGCTGGTCGCCATCGCGCCAGCGGCGCACTACGTCACCTCGACCAACGGCGACCGGTTCGGCCACCCGGACGACATCGCGCTGGCACGCGCCGCAGTCGGCGCGCCAGCAGGGGCGACGTTCTGGTTCAACTACGACAACGAACGCACCAAGCGGTGGGCAGAGCCGCTGCGCAGGCACGGCCACACGACGCGATATCCCCGTTCGCCTGCCGGTGGCCTGCGGATAGACCTACCTGAGAAGACGACATGACCGGACCCGACCTGCAATACCTCACGACACTCTGCTCCGACTTGCTGCTCGGCAATCCTCGTCTCGCCCGCCAGGCCGCGGACAACCCACTCGACGCGTGCCTGGCCGACCTCATCGCGGGCGAGCCCAAGCGCGCGCTCAGGTATGTCGACACCCTGCCGCCATCACGGCTCACCCGTGCGTTGCAGACCTGGGCATGGCAGCTCGATCGCAACAACTACCCTGGCGGGCTAGCAGGCGAGAACGCTGGCGAACCACCCGGCTTCAGCCTGCTGGACGAGTCGGCCAGCGACGAGACGCTTCTCGTGGAGCTAGTCGCTAACGACGGCCCGCCTAGCCTCAACGCGCAACGGACGATCGTGGCCAGCTGTGTGCGTTCCGGTAACACCTCACTGGCCCAACGTATCTGTGACAGCGTCGCCGACCAGCTCGCCCGCACCACGGGGCAGGCAGCTCGCCTAGGCGACCCAGTCCTGGCGTACTGGGCGTGGTTGGTACGTGCCGACCTCGCGTGCCGCCTGGGACGCCCTTCCGACTGCGACGCCCTCCTGCGGGCTATGCGTGCGGACGAGCCCGGTACAGCTGTGATGGCCGCTACATACCTCGTAGTGGGTGATCGGGCGCTGACACCCTCGGAAAGTCCGGAGAGCCTCGGACTCTCCCTTGTCGGTGACAGCGCGGCCACCGTGGGCGACGCCGCCCGAGCAGCGTCCTGTTACGCCGAAGCCAGCCGATTGGCAGCCTCGCTCGACGCGCCACGACTCGCCGGCGCGCTGTCGCTCCGGAACGCAACGGTAGCGTGGTTCGCCGGAGATGGCGCCGGTCGGCGGGATCTCCTCGACCAAGCGATGGCGAGCTACCGCGACGCCGGGGACATGAACGGTGTGATGCTGGTCAAGGTCCACCTGCTGATCGCCGACCTGCACGACGGGCTCCTGGCCGAGCACGGTCTCGCCCTCGGCTCAGGTCGCCTGCCACCGCAGTACGGACCAGTCGCCGAAGTTCATACGTGGGCAGAGCGGGACGGAAGCACCAGCTGGGCGACAGGGCTTGGACGGCTGCTCGAGCGGATCGGCGAGACGTGGTTGCCGACTCACCCAACCCGCGCGCGGGTGGCGCTGCTTGCGGCAGTGCCGCTGCTCCGCCTCAACCCCGATCTACCGAGCGCGACAGTCGACACGGCGATTGCGAATCTGGACAACCGATGCGGGCTCGCGGCGCGGTCGTTGACGCGTCTGCTCCGGGCGATGACCGAGCTGCCCGCCCCGACTGGGGTGGATCCGATCGGAATGGCACAGCGCGTCGAGATGATCTACGCATTCATCGGCGCACACGGCGCACGGCGGCGGTCAGCTGCGGCTGAGCATTCCGCCCGCGCACTGGAGCGGCTGCGCAGGGACCTGGCCAACCTCGTCACCGGGTCGGCTGTTGCCGGGGACGCGGGCATCCCGGGCCTCGGTCTACAGGCCGGTATCGAGGCTCTGCGCGTGGCGGTCGCGCCGACTAATGCCGACCCGCTCGATGACGATTTCGCAGCTCAGATGCAAGCGATGTTCGAGATCCTGGTCGGCGAGATCCACGACCAGATCGATCTCTTGGACGTGTACGCCCCGCTCGCGCGCGGGGAGCATGCGCAACGCCGCGGCGAGACGGCGATCGCGGCTGCTTGGTACGACTCCGCCCTCGAAGCAGCGCGCCGGCCGCGGGCACTCCCACACCTGGCGCCGATGGTGCTCGCGTCCGCGGGCCGCTACGAGCAGGCAACGGCAGAACTGGCCGGACTCGACGGGCGGATCAAGGACGCCGTGCTCGCACCGCTTGCCCTACGCTGCCACGACATTTCCCGCGCCGCCGCCGCGGTGTCACGGCTGGATCCCGAGCAAATGGATTGGCACCACCTAAACACTGCCGCCCAAACTGCGCTCGCCCGGGGCGACCCGCAATCGGCCTACGAACACGCCACCAAAGGTCTGCGCATGTTCGCGCAGTCACTCACCGACCTCTTCCGCGACCCCGACCGGATCGCTGCGTGCGACGACCCGGATGTGCCCAGCCTGCACTTGACCGCAGCACTTGCGGCGCGGCATCTCGGCCGGGTCGTCGAGTCGTTCGCCCTAGCCGAGCGCGCACGTGCGTTCGCCCTCGGTCTCGTCGTGGCGGCCGAAGACACGACGCAGTGGTGGGCGTGGCAGCAGGCTGCGGCGCAGTGGGTCGACGCGTCCGACCTGGCGCTGATCGCGGCCGACGCCAGCAATCCCGGGCTGGGCAGCTACTTCGCTGCCGAGGATGCCGCCGAGGCAGCGCTGCTGCAGGCCGAGCACGATCTCGAGCAGGTCCAGCCGGGCGCGTTGTCACGGCAGCTCACGCCGATGCCGCCAACGGTCGGAGATCTCCAGCGACAACTCGCCAAGGGCGCCGTCGTGCTCGAATACCTGACCAGCGGGGACGACCTGCTGGTCTGGGCGGTCGGTCCTACGACGGTGCGCGCCGAACATCGCCCGACCACGGCGCGGGGCCTAGCCGCGACGGTGCGGGCCTACCACCGGCAATGCGCCGACGCCGTAGGCGACGGCGAGTCATTGGCACGGCTGCTGCTTGAACCGGTGGCGGCCGACCTCCGTGCAGCGAGTCGAGTCGTAGTCGTGCCATTCGGGCCGCTCAACCAGGTGCCGTTCCACGCGCTGCCGTTCGATGGACGCCCTTTCGGGCTCGACCGAGTGGTGTCCTACGCGCCTAGCGCTGCACACCTGCTGTCCCGGGGTATGGACCGGCCGGTTGAGATACGTGAAACGCTCGTCGTCGGCGATCCCGCGCACCACAGGCCCGGATTGGCCCGGCTCGACGGCGCGCGTGTCGAGGCTTGCACGGTCGCGAGCCTGCTCAGCGACCCCGATCCACTCGTCGCGGAGACCGCCACCGAGGCGAAGGTGCGGGAACGGCTGCGTGGACGCGATGTGGTGCACCTCGCGACGCACGCGCTGCTCAACGAGCTGGCACCTTACTCCTCGGCGCTCGTCCTGGCCGGTGGCGACGAGGTGACGGTTGCCGAGCTGGTCGGACAGCACATCGGCAGTGCGCTCGTCGTACTCTCCGGGTGTGACACCGGACGGGGTGCTGCGACGCTGGGCGGCGACGTCGTCGGGCTCACCCGCTCGCTGCTGCGCGCCGGCGTCGAACAGGCGGTCGTCTCGCTGTGGCCCGTCGACGACGAGGTCGCACCGGTCACGATGCACGCTTTCTATACCGCGCTTACCCACGGAAGCCCAGCCGCCCACGCGCTCGCCGCCGCGCAGCGCTACGTTTACGGGTTATCGGCCGCCGAACTTCACGAGGCCTACGTCAGGTTGAGCGGAACCGACCCTGTACCGGGCAAGCGCGGCGGACTCGATATACCCCCCGAGTTCGTCGACGACGAGCGCCTACCCGAGCCGCTCGCGGGCAGCGCAGACCGGTACTGGGCGCCATTCGTCCTTGTCGGTTAATCACGTCATGGCTGATCGAATCCGAACAACGTGGGATGACCGACGGTCACTGACCCACGTCGTCGGAGCAGCCTGCGCGGTGGTGATCATCGCGGTCACGACGGGATGGTCGGCCTCCGGCGCCCGGGTGGCCGCGGCGTGGGTGGCGCGCACCCCGGCCATGACCTTACGCACGTCCAGGTGCATAGTCGGTTGACCCGTGGTTTCGCAGTGGATAGCGGTACGGTCACCCTACGAGACCTGAACGGCTGCACCGAATTCCTTCCGGCGCTCCCTGTCGACTGCCTCCGAGCCATGCTTCGAGCGGTGCACGTTCGGCGCTGCAGAAATCTCGGCTCTGTCGGCGATCACACTCGTGCGCTCGAAAGCTTCGAGGTACTCAGTCCAGGTCCCGACATCGGACGTGAGCGATCGCAGCAACAAGCGCCGTGGACCACGGTACATGTCGAGCATGTCGGACCTGGGCGTTGCGCCGACACGATCGCGCCCGAAAACCATTGGTACCGAACCGATCAGACACATCCTCAGACCTGGTCGCGTCTGGTGAGCGCGCCCTTCTGCCGCCTATCGGGGAATTCGCCTGACGAGGTGGCGGTGGCGCCGGGATCGCGTGCGCGCGCCTCAGCTGGGCTGGGCGACGGGTCGGCCCATCGTTCCCGTGGCGAACATTTCCTTGAAGAGATCGACGAGCTGGGTAGTCCATTGTTCGGAGGCGCGGATCGGAAGGGCGCCGAGTCGTGGAACCGAATGGCGGAAAAACTCAAACCCTTCCCGAAAGTCGGTATCGGCAGGCAAAGGGACCGGTCTCTCGAGTTCTTTTCCTGTATCACGGCATCGGTACCTGATGTGCGCTGTCGTCCCCGACAGGCGAAGCGCCACGAGCTCGAATTGGTGGTGCACCGCACCTTTTATCCGTAGTGCTGCCAACAGTGCCCGCGCGGCAGGCATCACAGTGTCGGGTCCGGTGCCGGTAAGTTCCACCGGCCACAGCAGGCTGGGAGATCGTTCAGTGGGAGCGACCATCTCAGTCGGAGCGGGACCGTCGTTACTCGCGGCGAGTGGACGGACTGTGACTGCGCCAGATCCGAACGAGACGCCGGCGAAATAGAAGTCCTCTGGCGCGGGAACCGGATCGCCATCCTGGTCCACCAGCACGAGGTACCGGTGAAGACGCTCCCACCGACCTGCCGAGTTCCGTAGAAAGTACCCGCGTTCCAACCAGGCCGAACCCAGAATTGCTGCCGCCCACGCCCCGGTCTCGTTCTGCGGCAGTACTACATCGATGTCCCGGCTTACCGCGTACTCGACCGGATGGCCTGAAATCAACACCTGCACACCGAGCACCGGGGCACCACCGGGAAACGAACCGAGATCGGTCATTTCCCAGTAGTTCATCGTCGCGACGATATGAACGCCGGGCACCGAGATGGCCGGGCCTTCGATCGGCTGATCGAACGGCAGTAGGTCCGCCTCGTCGTTGGCGCCGTCGGCTCTGCGCGCGAGCGACCTGCTCGCGGAGCGCACCTGAGAGATCTGCGCGGCGTAGCGTCGTGCGATCTCGGTCTCAGCGTCACCCTCGGACCCGGCCATACTGCTACCTCCTCGATGCTGGAAATTCCTCGACTTACCCGAGGCCGTTTTTCAGTGCTTTGTTGACCCAGTCTTCACATTTGAGTCGCACAGGGTCGCCGTAGTCGCAGTATACGGTGAGCAAGCCGACCGGGTTTCCGGCAGGCATGTCGTAGTATTCTGCGGCGTTCTTCTCCGATGACGCTCCGACAACCTTTTGCTCTTTGGTCACGCGACACTGACGGCCACCTTGCTGGCACACCTTCTCCCGGCCGTAGGCGATGAAATTCCATCCCTCGGAGGTCTTGAACGTACTCGAACTTCGGAGCACGAACTGTTGGGCGTTCAACGACGGGATATTATGCCTGTTGCGAGCCTTGTCATAGCCGAACCCGAAACCTCGATCTGATTCCGCCGCGGGATTGCCCTCTGCATCGTTGGGGACGCAGTAGAATCCGCGTCGAATCGGCACTGTTCCGGCCCGGTCGGTCGCGACGTTCCTCATAATTTCGGAACTGTCCTGGTTGGGAAATGGTGGATTTCGTTTCGAACAGTCGGTGGTCTGCGCCTGTGCTACCGCCGAGTCGACGGCAAGGAAGCTGACGGCAATCATTGCTGCAGACAGAACAATACGAATAGGCTTCATCGGAATTCCTTGCGTTATGGCGAGAAAGCGGACGGCCTCTCATCTGGCGGGTTCATAGGCGCCGACGTAGGCGATGTTGTCGGCGGTGTATCCGATTGCCCCGTGTTGGAACAGTTGAGCGATGACCAGGCCATCGGACAGACCGGTTGTTCTGGGGTTCTCCACCGGATAGCCGAGGACTCCGCCCTCGAACCCTTCACCCTCCCAGAGACTGATCATGTTGGGCGGAACGCGCCACGCGCCGACAATCGGCAAGGAGTAGATGGCGGAGCCGTTTTCGAAATATACATAGTGGCCGACACCGTCAGGAGCCACGAGTTCGTCCGATGTCGGATAACCCAGCTCACCGTCCTCACGGCCGACCTCTGCCCACCGATCTCGAATCGCACCGAACAACACCCGCGACCCGGTGGTGCCGGACCAGGCGATCGTCCCGTTTTCGAAATTGTTGTGTCGACCGCTGTACTTGTTGACCCCCAGCTCGTCGCTGGTCGGATACCCCAGCGGGCCTTGCTCGGCGCTCGCGGCGTTCCACCTGTCCCGAATCGCTCCGCCTATTGCATAGGCCTCGTTCAGCCGCCAATAGATCGCGGCGCGATCGAACTCCTGACGTCGTCCGCCCCCGTCGGGATTGACGATCTCATCGGTGGTCGGATACCCGAGTACGCCGCCTTCCCATCCCTGACGCTGCCACGCTGCGAAGAAGTGGTTCACCACCGGGTGCGCACCCGCCCACGGTGCACAGTAGATCGGCCCGTTCTGGAACGTCGTCCGCTTACCGAGTCCATCGGGATTGGACAGTTCATTGCTGGTGGGCCACAGCAGGAAACTGTTCGGACCGCCGAGCTGGTTGTACTTGTCACGGATGGCACCACACACCTCATAGGGCGCCGGCCAATACACCTGGCACCCCGCGGCTGCCAGGCTGCGCGCACGCGGACCGCTAGCCAGTGCCGCTTCCATCGTCTCGGCCTTGTCCGCATCTTCCTTGGTGAACCCGCTACCCCGTGAAGGCCGGTGTCCTGCCCCGGAAGCGGTGGAGCGGTTCCCCGAGTTCTTCCAGGACCGCGAGGACCCGAGGTTCCTGGCCTTCCTGTTCCTGGTGCTGGAGGCCTGACTTCTACGCTGCTGCGGGTCAGTTCTGGGCAATCGTCGCGCCGCGCACGGCTTCTGCGATCGTCGCTTCGCCGTGCAGCCCGGCTCCATCTGACGGTGTGGCTCGAAACTTGCGTAGGGAATCAGGCCGGTCTGGCCCCAAGCTATCGACTCCTGAAGCGCTGGCCCAGCCCGCCGAACTCCGCACAGTCGGACAAGCTCGCTCATCGGCATGAGCGTGCGTTCGGTCGACACCGAGTTGAGCATCGCCAGCTAGTTCAGAGAAACCTTTATCCGCTGTTGCATGCCCCACGTCGACCGCGAATGCCAGGCTCCACGACAAGCCTGACCTCGTGCAACGCCGCTAACGGGCACACGAGGAAGGGCGGCTCGGTGAGATCGCAGGCCGCGCTCGGCACCGTTACCGCTGCGCTGAGCTCACACACCCAAGTCGCGTTCGCCGCCATGACTACAGGGATATCCAACATAGTCGCGATCGTGGAGGTCACCACCACCGACGAACTCACGACTACCTCGCCGACCGCCTCGGCGCACCCCCTGGTGTGCACTGCGTCCATACGGAGATCGCTCCCGATGGATCAAGCGAGCCGGTCCGCGCCTGTTTCCGCATTTCTGAGACCGCGGTCAGGTGCGAAGCACACTCCGCGCCTTGGTGTTCCCGCAGATCCACTCGATCGTGGTGGATCTGATGGTCGTGCGTGGATGCAGCGCATCGCGGCGATCGAGCTCACCGTCCAGCAGGGGGTTCGACCTGGTCGAGGCCCTTGTCCAGACGCAATCCTCTCCAGCTGGGATGCCGTAGCCGTCCATCACCGGTCCACTCCGCGAACGCGACTTCCCCGACTAGCCACGGCTGCACCCAGAACACCCCCGCCGTGCAGGCCCGATACCGGGGATCGGCGGATCCGGTCGCTGTAACGGGGCCAGGCGCTCGCGCAGATCGGCGAGCATCGCCGCGGTGAACCCTGTGCCGACACTGCCCGCGTACTCAAGGGTGCCACGATCGTCGGGGACCGCCACCAGCAGTGATCCAATCTGTCCGGCGCGGCGCCCGGATCCAGTTTTCCAGCCGATCAGCACGACTTCCTGGTGGGCGACATTCTTGACTTTCGTCCACGCTGGGCTGCGGTGCCCGGGCACATACCAGCTCTCGCGCCGTTTACAGATGATCCCTTCGAGCCCGAGGTCTTTCGAGGTGACTAGTGCGTCGGCGGCGGGGCCGGGTAGCAGGTGCGGGATCTGCCAGTTCGGTCCGGCCAGCCCGATATGTTCGAGCAGGTGGCGGCGCTGATTGTAGGGCAGATCGATCAGGGAACGGTCCCCGATGTGGAGCAGGTCGAAGATCATGTATGTCGCCGGATCCGCGTCGGCGAGGGCGCGGATCGTGGCCGGGTTGCGTTGGTGCATCCGTGGCGCCAGCGACTGGAACGAGGATCGTCCGTCTTGCTGGATGACGATCTCGCCGTCGACGACGAATCCAGGCTCAGCTGGGGCGAGTCCGGCAAGTTCGGGCCAGGCGACGGTGATGTCGTTGCCGTTGCGCGACTCGAGCCGCAGAGTCTCGTCGACGTAGGCGATCGCGCGCAGGCCGTCGTACTTCACTTCGAAGGCCCACCGGTCGTCATCGACCGGTAGTTCACCTACGGCCGCCAGCATCGGCGCATACCGCGGCAACCCGCTCACCCGCACCTCGCCATCACCACGCTCCCTTTCCGTGAACCCCAGCGGCAAACATTCAGCGTACCGCTGTTCGGGAGGGTTCGCCTCAGTCTCAGCTGGCGGTGCGCGTTCATGACCAGCAGCGTTCGCGCACTCCGAGCCACATCGATGATCAGCAACCGACAGGAGAATCCATAACCATGACCGCCGCCACCACCGAGGCCGATGCACCCACAACGCCGGAGCCGGTCGAGTCGATCACGACCAGTGACCTCACCAATCGCGTCCACCTCGGCACCGCCGGACCCGTCGCCGCGCTCGGTGAGGACCCGGTGATCGAGCGCTGGCGCGAGCAGTTCCCGAGCTGGCGCGGCAAGCACTGGACCTACCGCGCCGACGACGCCGACACGCTGCGGTTGCACCCGCTCAATATCACCCGCACCCGCCGCACCCACTGATCTTTGCCCTGCCCGCATTGGCGTCGGCGCACTCACTCGGGCTCGATGCAGTGAGCGCGTCGTCGCCGTTCCGTTGAAGAGGAGTTACTTTGCCCACCACCACGATCGAGCCCGTCGACACCTCTGTGGACCAGCCCGCCATCGACGCACCCGACCATTTCCCTACCACCGAGGCCGAGCCCGTGGACCAGAGCGATCTCGCGGTCGCAGTTTCGCCCCCGCCGAAGGCCGAGGCCAGGATCATGGACCCGGCCGAGTTGGTGATCGCGCACAACGTACGCCCCGAGGACCAGATCAACCTCGACACCCACCCCAAGGAAGTCGCCTCGATCCGCACGCTCGGGGTCCGCGACCCCATCCTGGCCGAACGCGGCCCCGACGGGCAGATCGTCGTCCTCGACGGCCAGGTCCGTGCCCCTGATCGCCCGAACCCTGGGCATACGGCAGGTTCCGGTCTACATCCAGGAGACAGACCGTGCGATCACCGATCCGGAACGGTTGATCGACCGGGCGCTGACCCAGATCAATCTCAACGATCGCCGCATCGAGCTCACCGAGTCCGCCCGCGCGGCCGGAGTCACCTACATGCTCGACCTGGGCGCCACGACTACCCGCATCGCCGAAGGGTTGCAAACCAACGCCGCCAACATCCGCAAGGCCGGCAAGATCGGCCGCTCATCGGTAGCCCGGAAGTTGTTGGACGAGAACCAGTACGGGCTCGACCAGCTCCAGGTCATCGCCGAATACGAGGCCCTCGACGACCACGACGCGATCGAACAACTCACCAGCGGCGGCCACTGGAACTTCGACTACCGCGCCGGACTCGTCGCAGGCGACCGCGCCGAACAACGCCAGCGCCTCACCGCCTCCCTGCCCTACGCTGCCGCCGGGTTCGCGATCGCAACCACCGACCCCGTCTACCTCGACCACGACAACTACGTCGCCGCCGAAGACCTCGTCACCGCCGACCAGTCGCGGTGACTGAATCCGGCATCTGGGCCGACCCCACCCGATGGGTGGTCGCGCTCGAACGGATCGAGAACGCCGAGCTCGTCGACGAGGACACCGGGCAGGTGATCGACCCCGACACCGTCGACTTCGACGCCGACGGCGATACCCCGCCCGCCGTGGGCTTGCGCTCCGCGCACGGCCTGATCCACCGGGATGTGTGGCTGGCGACCTATTTCCTGGCCGTCGACCAGCTCGAACCCGCCGAGCTGCAGCGACGCACCACCGACCCGGACCTCACCGGCGACGGTACCGACCAGGCGGAGACGCTCGCGCGGACCGAGGAGGACCAAGCAGCGATATCTGCCCGGCGCGGGGAGCGGCGCAAGGTAATCGAGCTCAACAAACTCGGCGCCGCGGCCAAGGCCCACCGAATCGAGTTCCTGGCCCGGTTGCTGTCGGGACGGACCTTGCCCGCCGGTGCCGCGCAGTTCGTCGCCGAGTCCCTGGCACGCGAGGCCGGGCTGCTGTCCGGGACGCGGGCGCGCGCGTTCGCGATGCAACGGCTCGGGCTGACTACCAGCGCCGAGCTGATCGAGCGCGCCACGGGCGGGACCACGACCGAGGGGTGGCGGTTCGTGCTCGGGTTGGTACTGGCTGCTCACGAATCCGCCCTCGGCAAGGACTCCTGGCGCCAGCACCGGTGGCTGCGCTCCAGCGCACCCCACTACCTGCACCACCTCGCCCAGGTCGGCGAATCGAAGGGGTTCGAGTTGGTCGATGTCGAACTCGCCACCGCCGGAGACCTCGACCCCGACACCATCGACCTCGAGTCGAACGCTCACACAGACGACCTGGCGAGCGATCCCACCGACGATGCCGACGCTGGGGCGAGCGACACCGACACCGCATCACCGGGACTCGGCGCAGCAGCCTGAGCGTGCAACGCACGAGGGGCGGCCCGGTCAGAGGTGGATCGGCCGGGCCGCTCCGTGCACGACCAGACGGGCCCGCCACCGACGCGGCCGGTTCGACGAGCAGGAAAGCACCTGTCTGCCAATCTGATTCCGAAGGAGTGCTCTGTGGTGGAAGCCGATCACGAACAGTCCGAATCTGCCTCGTTCGCTCAACTGTTCGGTGCCGACGCCTTCGCGGCGGTGAGGGTCAACGACGCCGGGCAGCTGATCGCCGCGGTCCCGGCGATGCTCCGGTTCGTTCCCACCCAGTCGCTGGTCCTGGCGCTGCTCACCCCAACCGCCGGCACCACCGCGCCGCGGCGCGCAATTCAGATGGTGGTCCGGCTCGACCTCGACGCAGTCACCGATCTGGCCAATGCAGGCGAAGTGGTGAACCTCCTGGAAACAATGTGCCAGCGCGAGAACGCCACCGCGACAATCGCGATAGTCGTCGACGACCGACCCCACGCCGCGGCGACCGCGAGGCTGGCCGTGGAACTGCTGCGGTCCTCGACGGTGGGGCTGGTCCATGCCTGGCTGGTCCCGATCATCACCGCCGGCGCGACCTATCGCGGTCTGCTCGACGGTGACACTGCCGGGACTGTGAAAGATCCTGCTGCCTCGCCGGTCGCGTTCGCCCAGATCCTCGACGGCGTCCAGATCCGCAGCAGCCGCATCGAATTGCTCGACCTGATCGCTGTCGATACGGATGCGGCCTCAGCGCTTGCCCCGCTCATCGACCCGGCAGTCGAGCACTACCGGACCGAGCTGGCCGCCGCGGTCGCGCAGGATCGCCGTACCACTTTTCAGCACGATGCCGCGAGAGCGGTGCTGGATCAGATCGCGGTCATCGGTGAATCCGGCTGCACCCCTGAGTGTGTGGCTACTGTCGTGGCGGCGCTGCGCGACGTGGTGATCCGCGACGTCATGCTCGGGTTGACCGGCACCAGCTGGGCCCCGGCCGCGCAGGCCCTGTGGCATTTGGTGGTGCGGGCGAGCACCGGTCGGGATAGGGCAGAAGCCGCGATGCTGTGTGGCTACGACGCCTATCACCGAGGCGACGCCGTCTACGCGAAGATCTGTCTGGAAGCGGCCTTGCGCGCCGACTCCGAACATTTGATGGCGGTCCTGCTCAATACCGCCCTCGACGAAGGCGAACGACCCGCCGGAATCGCGATGATCGCTCACACGGGACGCGCCGTCGCGACCGGCCTGGGCGTCGACCTCACCGGGACGGCCTGACTGGTTTAAACCATGATGCCGGGCCCCTCCACGCGCAGCACCCTTCTACTACAGCGGAATTAGCGTGGTTGATCGCGAACCTGGACACCAGTGATGCACGAATCTCGACACCACCCCACGACCAAGATCTTCGTGTTCGCGAATTCGGACACCATGCGGCGGCGGCCCGCTGCCTCACAGGGAACCGGTCCGCAATCCGACTCCGTAGTCGGTCAGTTCAGCCGATATCCGGGAAGCGCGCGTACATATACATGTCGCGTGGCACGCCGTCGATCTTCTGCCATCGGCGCAGCAAGCCCTCACGTCGATAGCCGGCCGACTCCGCAACGCGCCACGATCCCCGGTTCCACGGTTCGACGTACAACTCCAGGCGCGACACCTCATCGAGTGTCGAGCCCCAGGAACTGATCAGGCGTAATGCCCGGCCTGCGTAGCCATGGCGACGATGGCTGCTCTCGATCCAGTATCCGATCGACACCCGGCCGTGGCCGATCTCTCGCCGCCACAGTCCGATCTGTCCTACGGCTGTGTCGGTGTCAGGATCTGCGATCGCGAACGACCACCCCTCCCCGGTGGAGGCACGGTGGTGCTGCCGTCGAATGAACTCCCGGCCCGCAGCTTCGTCCCCGTGGGCAGAGACCGAGGTTATCGAGGGGATCAGCGGATCCTTGCCCGCGTCGACGATCAAGTTCGCATCGGAGGTCACGAACGGCCGCAATCTGACCGTATCGGTGTCGAGCACCGGCACCACCAACCTTGTCATGATTTCCATTCCATACCCGACAGCTCTCGCGGGCAATCGAATTCGCGTGGTGTCGGATGTCCTGTGCCAGTGAAGTTGACCTGTTGGCGAAGCGCTGATCAGCAAAAAGCCGTTCTGAACGGCACAACGAGTTCGGTCTTTTGCCACTGAAGTTGACCCAAGTCTCCTGCGGAGTGCCGATGCGGCGGTCCGTAGGGTTGCAGTATGCATGAGCCGGATTGGTATTGCGCTGAGGTGATTCCGCGTGCGATCGACGTCGAGGTCGTGGCCGAAACAGACCATGTGCTGGCCTTCCGTCCGCCGATTCCTGGATTCGGAACCGATCATGTGATCGTGGTGCCGAAGCGACATGTCCGTTCCCTCCTGGAACTGGAACCGGCGTTGGGGGCTCATCTGTTGGCGGTCGTCCAAGACGTTGCGCAGCGGGTCGTCGACCAGCATGGCGGCTGCCAGGTGCTGACCACGCTCGGCGATGAACAGCACAACCGGCACCTTCATCTGCATGTCGCCACAGGGGATGGTGTAGCAAGATTTGTTTCCCGTGGCTGATTCAGTGCAGTCGTATCAGGCCCGCGTCGGTGGCGTTGAAACCGCATGCTGTGCGGTAGAAGTTGCCCAGGTGCGGTTCGTAATCGACGTGGAGCCAGTCGATTCCGAGTTCCCGGAGATCGTTGGTGAGGGCAGCGACGATTCTGGTTCCGATGCCATGGTGCTGGTGGTCGGTGGCGACCATGGTATCGAGGAGGAAGGCGTGGGGGCCGCCGTCCCAGACCGCGTGGACGAAGCCGATGAGCCGGTCGTCGGTGAATGCACCGACCCATGATCTGCTGTGCCGTTCCAGCCGCGCTTGCCAAGCCGATCCTCAGCGCGCGGCATCGCGTCACCACACGCACTGGCCAGTGTCACTTCCGCACGGGTGAGGCCCGTGCGAGCACACGAAGTTGTCGGCCCTCACAGCTACCGTTGATTAGGCCAGCTGCATCACCGGTCTCGGGGAGGATCGCATGTACACAGATTGGGTGCGCCTGTCCGGGCGAAAGTTCCCCCTCGAGGATGTGCGCGCGGACCCCGACAACTACGCCCGCGCGCTGGCGGCCGCGCGCACCGAGAAGTCCGCCGAATGCCTGTGCCGGCCCGAACCCCTGCCGCTGGTCACCCGCGCGACCCAATCCGGCCGTCATCACCTCGCGTGCTGGCCGGGCACCGGGTCGAAGCATTTGCCGCAGTGTGCTTTTCACCGTCTCGACGCCGATACCTCCGGCGCCAGCGCCTACACCGAATCCGCGATCCGGGAAACCACCGACGGCACCAGCATCCGATTCGCCGCACCTCTGGTGAGCAACCCGTCCGAGAACACGACCACGCGCGCGGTCCTCGACCAGAACACCTACCCCGGCATCGGCCGCCGGTCGATGGGACTACTCGGACTGGTCCATCACCTCTGGGAGGCCTCGCGGCTGACCGCCTGGTCCGCGGACTCGCGGCCACGTACCTGGGACGATGTCGCCCGTGCTGTCGATGAGTACGCACCGACGCTCACCATCAGCAGACAACCAGCTACGCGCGTCCTGTTCACCGTCCCGGCCTACCGGCGCGAACTCGCCGCGAAGAACCTCGCCGCCTTCGACGACTTCGTCGCCACCCTGCGCGCCGACCAGAAACAGATCCGGCGCGGATTCGTCCTCGGCGAGATCAAGTCCATCGACAAGGGCCAGTACGGGCTGCGCTACCAGCTGGCCCACCAGAACCCCCAGCGGCAGATATTCCTCAGCGCCGACCTCGACGCGCGGCTGCGCTCGTCCTACCGGCACGCGTTCGCGCAGGCGGGGCAAGACGCGGGCGGGCGCAAGGTCGGGTTGTTCTACGTCGAGCGGTCCCGCGGCGGGTACGCGATCGCCGTCGATGCCGCGGTGATGCTCACGAATTCGGCCTACATCCCGAGTGATTCGAGCTTCGAGGTCTGCATGGCCGACGCGCTGCATGCGGCGGGTCGCTCGTTCATCAAGCCGGTGACCTACGACGCGGCCAGCGACGCCGTCTTCCCCGACTACGTACTCACCGATACGACCACCCCGACCTACGTCGAGGTGTGGGGCCTGCCCGGCCGCGAGGACTACGAGCGGCGCAAGGCCGAGAAGATCGCGCACTACCAGCGGACAGCGGCGACCCTGATCGAATGGAATGTCGGAAACCCACTGCCGAGTTTGCGACGCAACGCGGCCTGATCAAGCCTCCGATCCGGGAGGCGCGATTCACGCCTGCGAACGACGTTTCGAACTCATCGTCCAACGCTGCCCAACACCGGCTCTCTCGCGCCGCAGTGTTGGTCTCCGCTCGAAGGGATCGACGTTCGACTCCAGCCGAATTCGCGATCGCGGCCGCCGGTGCCGACCGAAGCGTCGTTGCACCGGGGTGAGGCGAGCCCTACTTGGTCTTGCTGACTGTGACAGTCTTCGTCTTCGTCGACTTCGGAGATTTGGTCGGCGTAGACGATTTTCCATCCGGTGCGGCGGTCTTGGTGACGGTGATGGTCTTCGTCCTCGGTTGTGCCTGCCCAACCTCGACGGGCACTGATCCACACCCTGCGCCTGTTGCGACGCCGCCACAGCCCACGCCGGTGGACACCACCCCTGCCGCCAGAACGGCGGCACCGATCGCGACGACGATCCCGGCCAACAGCTTGCTTGCCATAGATCCAGCCTCCTCCGTCGGACTTCGGACTTCGGACTTCGGACTCTACGTAGGAGCCGACCTGTCGTAGCCGACAACGAGTCCGCGTGTCGGCACTCGCCCAGCAGCACCCTCGCGCCGCGCTTCACCGGTGCAGCCAGCGACCGACCGCGACACAGACAGCCGCCTTCGGTGGTCCCCGGCTCGAAGGAGATGAGCCGGGGCAGCTAGACGCTACGCCGCGGCAATCGCTGCGTCAGGCCCGCAGTTGCTGGGGCACCGCAGCCCTCGACGGCGCGAACGGTAGCCCGTTGTGGCGCGGTTCAGGAAGCGGGTTCGGACCAGTAGCCGGTGTCGCGACCGTAGTTCGGTGTGGTGAATGCCTTGTCCCACGCCGCATCCGGGGCGAGTAGTTCACGCCAGGAGTCGACCTCGACATACATCACCCGCATCGAGTTCAGTGACGCGTAATGCAGTGCGGGCCCGTCAGTGCTGACCGCATCCGCCGCCACGGCAACCTCGAAGTTCTGCTCGAGCGCGGCCCGCACGGTGGCTTCCACACACACGTTGGTTTGCAGACCGGCCACAAGCACCCGCTCGATACCGAGACCTTTCAGCACCAACGCCAGCTCGGTGTAGGCGAAGAAGTTCGGACGGGTCTTTTTCAACACCACCTCGCCCGGCTGCGGTGCGACAGCGTCGATGATCTCGCTGCGCCACTGCTGCTCGCCGACCGACAGCACCGGCACAGCCGGGCGCGAGCGTCGGTGCCGCGCCGCGCGCGGGTTGATCGCCTGGCTCAGCATCTGCCGCGAATAGATCACCGGCCAACCCGCGTCGCGGGCCGCGGCCAGCAATTCCGTACAGGCCGTGATCGTTTCGTTCAGCCGCCAGATCGGTGGCCACCCGAGGGCGGATCGGACGTCCTCGCGTAGGTAGGCGTTCTGCATATCGATTATCAACACCGCGGCCGGTTGCGCCACCATGCCCCTCCTCAACCATGTTCCCGCCCTGCCCGATCCCTCGATTATGGCCGCCCAATCAGGCGCCGACACCCGGCGAGCCACCTGAAGAGCACGCGATCGGGCTACCGATCACCACACTGGGGCACGCGACGGTTGCGCGAGGGTATCCGCCACCGTCGGTTCTCGAACTCGCGGTTCAACGTCAAGCCTGTTGCCGTCTCGACTCGTCGAGCGGTCCTTCTGTCACTCTCAATCTGGAGGTTCCTATGGCCGGAGACACGGTCATCACTGTCATCGGAAATCTGACAACCGCACCCGAGTTGAGGTTCACGCCCGCTGGCGCGGCAGTGGCCAATTTCACCGTCGCCTCCACTCCACGCGTGTTCGATCGGAACACCAACGAGTGGAAAGACGGAGAGGCGCTTTTCCTGCGCTGCAACCTCTGGCGTGAAGCAGCGGAAAATGCAGCAGAGAGCCTGGACAGGGGCTCACGTGTGATTGTCACCGGGAGACTGAAGCAGCGTACGTATGAGACGCGGGAGGGCGAGAAGCGCCAGGTGGTCGAGCTCGAGGTCGACGAGCTCGGCGCCTCCCTGCGCTACGCGACAGCGAAGGTCACCCGCACCGGCCGGACCGGCAGCAGCAGCGGCGGGTTCACCCAGCCCGACACCCCGACCCGCACCAGCCACGCGAACAACACACACGCCGCGGAGACCCAGAGCGTCACTCCGAGGGGCAGCGAACCCGCCGGCGGGCGGGCCCCGTGGGCAACGCCGGTGCTCGCCGGGACAGCTGCCGGTTTCGGCGAGCCGCCGTTCTGAACGCACCGGTCTGCCGACCACCCAGATCCGTTGGGCGGCTTCCGGTCCGAATCGACCGATGGGCCGACGCTGGTCTGGGCGCCACCACCGAGCAGGATCAGGAGCGTGTGACGAAGATGAGTACCAGAGGGTTTCTCGGATTCGTGGCCGCCGGTCGCGAGACGATCATCTTCAACCGCTGGGACAGCTACCCGCACTGCCTGGGCCGCAACGTCCTCGAGTTCGCTCGGGCCGTACAGGACTGGTAACAGGTGCGCGCCACTGCGGCGGCACTGGTGCGTGCCGGTGACGAGGTGGAACCGACAGACTCGCAGATCGCGGAATCGGCGCCACCCACCGACAGCGGCGTCGCCGGGTGCCGCGGCTGGGGCTGGGGCTGGCCGGACTCCTACCAACCGCAGTGCAAGACCCAAAACCGACCCCGCTGAGATCCTGAAAGCCGGATACACCGGACACAATCCCGACTGGCCGGGTGACTCGATCTGGTGCGAGTGGGGCTACCTGCTCGATCTGGATCGGGAAGTGCTGGAAATCTACAAGGGTGGCTTTCAGGACTCCCCTCACCAGCAGGGCCGGTTCTGCGACCGCCCTGCGCCGCGCGACTGCTATCCCGTGCGACTCGTCGCGACCTACCCTCTGAGCGAGCTGCCCGACGGCGACACCTTCGTCCGCACGCTCACCGGCACGATCACCGGCAAGCACTGACGCCGACAGCATCGGACCTGGCAGTCCGCGATACCGGCGCAGGCGGATCCTCACGCAGCTTTGGTCAGCGATCCCCGCCGGGAGCGGGTCCATCGGTGGTGGGTCCGGGTGACGGTCTGGGGTGGACCCAGCCCTTCGAGGGCTACCAGGCCATCGTGCGCCACGGCTACGGGCCCGCGCCCGGCGGAAACGAATTCCCCACGCCGCCACCAGCCGCACCCACCGGTCTGGCCCTAATGGGCGCGGGGAATTCGCCCCCGCACGCAATGGCGCGTTCCCTCCGCCGTGTCGCCCGCTGTCCTGGTTTGTCGCCCTCGGCTGGGTCCACCCCAGCCCGGCACCCTCCTTTGTCGTGAAAAGCGTTGCGTTCCAGCGCGCCCGGGTGCCGCCGGTATCTCTCGTCCGAAAGTCAGGAGATCTGCTGTGTCCACTACCGCTCACCCCTACCCCCAGTTCCTCGAAGCACCGACCGCCGAACCCACCGTCGCCGAGCCTGCCGTCATCGATCCGGGGCAGGTGGCGGGAACTCGTGCGTTCCTCGACGCGATCTTCCAGATCGAGCTCCAGTTCGACCTCGACCGGCGGGCGGCGTTCAAGGCGTTCCCCGCCGCACTCGTGTTGGCGACCGACGCCGATTGGTGGCTGCTGGACTTCATGGTCGAACAGTTCACCCTGCACCCGCGCGAAGCCGCACTGCGGCGCCTGGACGCACTGTGGAAGCACGCCGACGAGCTTGGGCGTGAACGGATGCTGGCGTTGGTGCCCGACACCGATCCCGGCCTGCACTCCCACAGCGACCACGACCTCAACCACATCCTGGCCACTCGCGCGCGCCGCAACGGCACCACCGTCGACGACGAACGGGCCAAGCTCGAAGTCCAGCTCGCAGCCGCCGAACTGCCCCGCCAGTCCATCCGCACCTGGTACAACCCGCTACCTCGGCTGTCTCTGGCGCCGACCAAACGCATCGACGCGTCCCGGTTCAGCCCCGAGCAGATCCGAGCCCGCGTCGCCGCCCGCGGCCGACGCCGACCCGCCGAGCTCGAGCCGTCGGTTGTCACGACCTATGTGCGGGAGAGCTTGTTCGTCGACACCGAAGTCGCCGACCAAGCCCGACTGCGGCAGCGTTGGGCCGAACTGGCTGCCCGCGGAATCACTCCCACCGCGTCCGCGCCGCGTGGGTGGACCCCGCGGCGTCCCAGTGAACGTCCGCCGTTGCCCGCGGAGCTGTCCGAGGCGATCTGGGATCACCAGTACTGCGCACACGTCGCCGATCAGCGTGACCACGAACGCGCGCTGGCGGGTGAATCGGTGAAGTCACCGGAGCATTCCCACGCGTGGGCGGCCGAACGCACCGGACTGCGCTCGCGCGGCGACCGGCGCGAGGCGTATCTGTTCCAGGGCAACGGTCTCGACGACTTCCGCACCGCGATGACCCCGGTCGCGGGGTGGCGGTGCGTGTCGTGCTTCATCGAACGCCCCACCGCCGACCAGCGTCCCGTCCACGCCCGCGGTCATGTGCTGCACAGCGACGACGGGCTCTGCGATTACTGCCGTAGCGACGGCCGCACCGGTCTGCCCGAGCTCGCGCCCGGGTTCACCGGTGCCGATCTCGCCGCCGCCTACTGCGCGTATTTCACCCAGCACTACCGGGATTCGGCGTGCGCGTTGCTCGGCGAGGTCCGCCGCCGCGCCCCGGAGTGGCTGACCGCGGTGATCGACCGGTTTCTCGCCGAGCACTCCGACCTGCCCGGCGCACCGGCACCGGTCGAGGTCGACGCCGAGCCCGCACCGACAGCGGTCCCGACGAAGCGTCGCCGCGAGCGGGTCCTGCCGCCCGGGCAGCGGCCCGGCAGGTGCGAAGGGTGCACGAAGTATGTGCCCGTGCATGACGACGGGTTCTGCACAATCTGCCGGGTCTATCTCGGCCTGTATGTGCCCGGGCCGCGCGAGCGGCGCCTCGTAGCCGCCTGACCAATTCCCATCCTGTCATCGGCTGGGGCACCGCCAGTGCTGGTGCCCCAGCCGCTACGCCTCACCTCACCCACGACCACCGAATCCGGGAGTCCACGATGAGGACACCCACCTACGACGTCTACCTCGACAACGCCGTCATCACCGGTTCCCTCGACGAAGCACTCGACACGCTCGACGCGGCGTTGGCCGAGTTGTCGGCGACGATCGGGATCGTCCGCGAAATCACCCCGCACGCCACCGGTGCGCTGATCCGGTTCACCGGCTCCACCACCACCCACTACCTCATCGCACCCCACGACACCGACGACCACCCCGCCTGGGGCGCGCTGATCCAGGCACGCCTCCAACGACGCTGGCGCAGCGCCGCCTTCGCCGTGCGGCCTGTCGACACCTGGGCCCGCACCGACCACCTGTGGCTGTCGTGGACCGACGGACCCACCTCCGCCGACGTCACCGTCTTCCTGGGCTACTCGTTCCATCCCTTCACCGGGAGTGAGCGCCACGTCAACCGCGTCTGCTCACTCACCGCTTGGAAGACCCTGGCTGCTCTCGCCGAAACCACCGATACGATCGAGGTCCCTCGCACCGCCGGCGGCGATATCGATTGGGCTACCGCGGCAACGCTCACCCCCGACCCTTCGCCGGTCAACATCGCGGGCTTCGTCTTCGACACCGCCACTGCGCCACCGCTGACCGTCGCCGAGATCCTGCGCGAGCTCGCACGCCACGTCGACCTCACCCGCATCACCACCGATACCGCCGCACAGATCACCGCGCCTATCCTCACAGTCGCCGACCCGGGTTCTGGTCCGATCCGAGTCACCCTCACCGACGGCACCGCGGCCGTCATCGTCGGCTACCTCGCCGTCGAAGACCGCGCACCGCTGGCGCCCGGGGCTCCCGTCGTCCCTGTCGGGCCGCAGCCCGCCGCCGACAGCACCGAACAGGCGATGGCACTGGTCGAGGTCGGCGACTGGGAAGTCCTCGCCATCGCCGCCGACGGCACGTTGACCCGCCACTTTCTCGGCGACGGCGATTTCACCATCACACCGACGCGCTGGATCCTCTACCCCGTCGACCGCGGCCCCGGCGGCTACGCCCTCACCCGGCGACCGGTCACCTCGACCGCCCCCACCCGCGACCCCGCTTCGCAACTGCGGGGTGTGTTCGTCGACGGGCCGACCACGATCAGCGAGATCTTCGGCTAGACCCTCCCGCGTCCGGCCACTGACCTCGCGCCCACCTACCCCGACAACCAGTGGAGGTTCGCCGGTGTTTCATCGTGCTCGCCACGCCCGACCCCGCCGCCGCTTCGTCGCCGCGCAGACACGACGCGCCCACATCTTGTGGGTCAGCGTGTATCTCGGCGACGACTCCTTCTTCGGCGGCTACACCGCCGATACCTCGGTGACTATCGCCGACCGGTCCGCTCTCGACATCTCGATGCGCACCGCCGACTTTCAGATCTTGCAACGGATCTTCGATGCCGCCTTCGACCACCAGGTCGTGCTCGACCGTGTCTTCGCCGCGCTCAACGGCCACCCCGACGACGGCGACGAGGCACTCACCGATCGCTGGTACGGCAAATGTCACCGGTCGCTGTCGGTCGGTGACGTCGTCGCGCTCGGCACCCGCCACTACGCGTGTAGCCCGGTGGGCTGGCAGCAGGTACCCCCACCCCGCTGAACCACCACCCAATACAGATTCTCTCGACCGCTCGCGAACCTCGGCCCGTCCGTGGCCGTCGCTGCTGGTGTCGTCTCCGGCGCGGCGGCCACACTCACCGCACCCGACGTCCAACCCCTCCTGCTCAAGCTCAGCTCCACCCAGCCCACCACAGCTCGCCCTCCACCCGTACACCCACCCTCCGCCATGCCTCGCACCGCAACTACCGCACCCTCTTCCGCCCTTCACACACCTCCCACTCCCTCCTCAACGCCCCTACAGCAAGCACACATCTCTCGTCACGAAGTCGAAATATTCCGTTCAAACCACTCATTCTGTGACTTCACTCACAACTCCTGGGGGGGGAGAACTATGAACGACCGAATTGCACGGCCCCACAAGGGACGCCAACGTCGACGTGCCTCCAACCGACCACAAGTCTCGATCCCGGACCTCGGTACCACCATGGGGTGGATTCGAGACGATCTCGGACTCACCCAGTCCCAAGCAGCCGCAGAGCTCAACTTCAGTGCCGTTCACTTGGGGCGTTTCGAACGCGGGGAGGCCAAACCGCCCCTCGACACGCTCGAGAGGATCATCAGCGGCTACCGCCTCGATCGAGATCTGGCCTCACATCTTCGCGAGCTCGCAGGACCCCCGGTCATGCTGGCCCCACCCGAGGCATTGCGCACGTACGTCCAGGCCGAGAAGTCCCTGATGCTCAACCTCGAACGGTTTCAGGCCCGCGCCATCCCAGCTGCCTTCATCGATCCGTTCTGGAATGTGCTGGCGTACAACGACTTATACGCCGACACCATTCCCGGCATCGACGACCACCGCTCCGTGGCGGTCTGGGTGCTGAGCGAGCAGGCCAAGCGCGTGATCGTCGACTACGAAGCCGAAGCTTCGTGGACGGTCGCGATGCTGAAATCAGCCTTGGGACGCCACCGCAGCTCAGCACAAGCCAACGAACTCGTGTCCGCCCTGGCGCCGATCAGCGACGCAAGGCGGCTATGGGCAGCAAGTGTGAACGTCTCCTACGGACGCGACTCACGATGCCTGCTGCACGCCTATGACGCCGACCGCAAACGAGTCTCCTACCTGCTCTCACTGAGCGTCGGGATAGCGGCTCATCACGTCCAGCTCGTCACGGCCACACCGGAGGCGTGCTCCAGACCCGCCCGCAACTAGCCGTCGACGACATCCGACCGGCGCAGTGGCGACAAACTCACTGCGGCCGGTCGGGGCCTTGTGACAGGACACAGAAAAGACGCTATGCGGCTGTGCGCGGTTCGTCACCAATTTCTCCTCGCCGGGCAGGAAATTGGTGGCGAACTTCCGCGTTTTCAGGTTTCCTGGATGCGGGAAGAGTCATTGATCGGGCCTAGAGGTGCCCGATGCAATTTCATGCAACTACAGTCCCAAGCCATCTGCGCAAGGGTCCTTCAGCGCTGTTGTCACAAGCCATCGCAGTGTGTCGCCGGAGGCGATTCCGGTCATCAAATGCAACTGATCGTGACTCCGACTCGTACGCTGCCCGGCCAGGATTGCGCAATTTTCGGCACCTGGTTCCCCGCCGCACCCAGAAGACGAACGCGAGTTTTCTCGGCGATTGCCACTCGCCTCTGAGGTGTGGCGCCCAGCACCGCGCACCCGTGATCCACGTCGAGTACGGCCGGAGACACGCCGGTGCGTGATGAAACCTCGACCCCGAAGCCGGCGCCGCTGCGCCGGTGGGTCAACACCAGAACCGCCGCCGACCACCTCGGCATCCACCCCGAAGTGCTGCGGCGCTGGGCCCGCCAGCCAGGCAAACACACCTGGCTACCCAAACCTATCCGAGTAGGAAGGGAATTCCGTTGGGACATAAACGAACTCGAATCAGCCCTCGCGAACACGGGCGATCTGCCACCCGAGCACGACGGTGAGACGGGGTAGACCACCGCGCCCCCTCGGAGTGCCCGGCAAGCCGATGCTCACCGAGATCGCCCCCGGACACTGGAAGGCACGCATCTACATCCGAGACACCTCCGGCCGGCGACGTGACGTCACCCGCTTCTCCCCGATCAAGCTCAATGCTCAAGGGCGCGAGCTGCCCGATCGCACCGGCCAGCGCGCGCTCGATGCCGTGCTTGCTGCCGCCGTCGACATCCGCGTCGACCTCGATGACGAGCTGTCGGACTCGATGACCGTCTTACAGCTGTGGGGCCACTACCGCGACCACCTCGTTTCCCTCGGCCGCGCCGCGGGCACCATCAGCCGCTACGACGAGGCCGCCAAGACCTTCGACGTCGCTTTCGGCGGCCGACGCCTCTTCGAAGTCACGACAGCGACCGTGGAAGCCTTCCTCAAGGAGGTCGGGCACGCCCGAGGCCCGTCGAACATGCGCACCGCCCGCAACGTGCTCTCGGGGATGTTCCGGTTCGCGTGCAGCCGGACCCCGCTCGAGGTCAACCCGGTGCGCGAGGCGAAGATGGCCGAAAACGTCGGAGCCAAGGGCCGCACCGGCGGAGCCGGTGACCTGACCGTCGACGAACTGCGCTTCATCCCGTCCTCGGTCCGAACCTCGCAGACGCCGTGTCCCCGCAAGCTGTCCAAAGCCGAACGTTCCAGAGGCACACCGGTCAAGGCCTACACTCCACCCACGGTCGCGGCCTACTGCGACGGCGCCGACCTCGCCGACGTCATCACCCTCTACGCCGCTACCGGGCTACGCCGCTCCCAGATGCTCGGACTCGTGTGGTCCGACATCGACCTCGACGAAGCGACACTGCACCCGGTCGGCAAGGTCGTCCGAGTCGGCGGCAAAGGACTGGTCCGGGTCACCGACGACGATGACCCCAAGAACCACACCGGCATCATGGCGCTACCCGATTTCGCCGTCGCCATGCTCAAACGCCGCAAAGACGCAATGACGGCCCGGCGCCTGACCTCGCCGCCACAACCCGGAATCGAAGACCTGGATCTGGTGTTCCCATCCGCGGTCTGGACATTGCGGGACCCACAGAACGTCGGCCACGCGTGGCAGCGGGTTCGCGAGGCACTGGGCTTCGCCGAGGACATCACCCCGCACAGCTTCCGCCACGCCGTCGCCACGATCCTCGATGACGCGGGCCTGTCGGCGCGTGTCACCGCTGACGTCCTCGGCCACGTCGACGTCTCGATGACCCAGCGGTACTACATGGCGCGCGGACGCCCGCACCGGACCGCGGCGAACGCCCTCGACCGCGCCGTTGGCGACGCACCAGTGGATCTTGACGCGTGACCGGTCCAACGTCGGTCACAGTCACGCGCCACGGTGTTGCCGTCGGCTACGGCGAGGTCTCATCGGTCGTGCCATCACATCGCGCCGGTCGTCGATCGAGATCGATTGCGACCCGGACGTCGCGAACGATCTGATCGACGACCGACTCGAGCTTCCAGCTCGCATCGATGCGGACTTCCTCGACGAACGGCAACGGTTGCCATCCGTGGTACCACTGCGTCATCTGGGCCGGCGAGAACTCCTGCGCTTGGGGCCTGCTCGCATGCCGCCGGACCGTTTCTTCGAACGACAGATCGAAACTGTAGAACAGCACCGACCCCGCTGACACCGAGAGTCGTTCGAGCATCTTGCCGTACCGGCCGACATCGAGGATGCCCTCCACGATCACGATCAGCCCGCGAGCTAGCCCGAAAGTAGCGACATGCTCGATGAGATCGATGTTGACTGCGGCGGGAGCATCGAGCTCGCGAAGCATCCTCCGGCGGACCACATCCTGTGAAACCACCAGGCATCTGGCACGCGGAAACCGCAGCTGCACCGCGTGAGCCACAGTCGACTTGCCTGAGCCAGAGTTACCTCGCAACACGACCAACACGCTCGCAATAGCACTGGTATCGGCTATGCGGAAGATCATCTGTGCCAGCTCCTCTCACCTATTCGACCCAGCGGATCGATGGTCGTCTTGGTCGCGTGCCAGGCCGACGACAGCCGGTCAAAGCCTGTGTCGAGTGCCTGCTGGAACACACCCCCACGCGTGTGGGGACGACCTGTACTGCCTGTCCTCATCGGCCCGATCAGCGGCTCACCCCCACGCGTGTGGGGACAACCCTCGATGCCAACCCGTACACGATCAACCTCTGGGGCTCACCCCCACGCGTGTGGGGACGACAGTGTCACCGGGTACATGGCGATGCCGTCGTCGGGCTCACCACCACGCGTGTGGGGACAACAGCACCGCCGCGATCAAGGCACGGTTGATCCGGGGCTCACCCCCACGCATGTGGGGACGACGAACCGTTCTTGCCCACGGATGAGCAGATGCGGGGCTCACCCCCACGCGTGTGGGGACGACGGCAGGTTCGCGATCATCGTCTCGACCGCGGCCGGATCACCCCCACGGGTGTGGGGACTACGGGGCGTAGCAGTGGCGTCTGGACCGGAAAGAGGGCTCACCCCCACGCGTGTGGGGACGACGACCTGGTGCTCATCGACAACCCGCCCACCCTGGGCTCACCCCCACGCGTGTGGGGACGACACTTCCTGACCAGCAGCTTGTAGCCGATGTCTGCAGAATTTCATTCACTTTCATCCAACTCTGGAACGCCGAGGCCCTTGCAAGGACTAACGCGTCGGGACGAGGCTCAATAGCCCACAACCATAGGATTTCCCGCGCCCGACCCCGCTGGTGATTGCGTCCCGAAGCTGGGAAACGTCGGCGATGGTCGCGGTGCCGTCGAAGCGAGTCGCGGCATGGCGGACCGGGTTGGTCTCGCGTCCCTTTCGCCCGCGAATGTCGGCTAGCGCGATCGCCGACATCGTGTTGACCACGAGACCAGAGTTGCTGGCGCGTTGGATCCACCATTGATCGGCATCAGCTCCGCGCAATGCCACGATCTTGCCAGGACGTTCGTGGCCACGTGGTGTGCGTTTGCTCGGGTTACCGACCAAGCGGTACCGCATTTGCGCCCCGACAGTGAGGTGGTCGAGAAGTTGATCCAGCGACCGGGTCGCGGCTTCGCCGTATCCGGAGGGAAGCGCGGTCAGGTTCGGTGCGTGGCGGCTTTGGATGAGTAGTTCTGTCGCGATGGGTGTTTCGTCGAGCCGATACAGCAGTCCGGTCAGTTGGCGGGCGTTGTCTCCGAGGCCATCGGGCATCATCGACATCATCGTGCGGTGCAGATCGACGGCGTTGGTGAGGTCGCGACGCACGGCGCGGTCGCGCAGGTTGAGCCGAATCCGGGTTAGCCACAATGTCATGACACTCCCATATAGGTGAACAGTGCTTGCTGATAGTCGAGCGGCCACGCATGCCACAGCCCTTCGGGGAGGTTGCTGCGCGCGGTGACCGTGACGGTTCGACTGCGGTAGCGGCGCCGGACTGGATCGAAACTCACCGGGACGTCCGCCATTTCAGTGGTCGTGCCGGTTTCGGTGGGATGCTCGGTGACGACGTCGATGCTGGATCGGCGCCGCGCATGGATCGGGACCACCGTATGCAGATCCTGGACAGGGGTCTCGCTGTAGCGCAGGAGCATGGGTTGTTCGGGCGGGCATGACCGGCGACCCAGGTAGAGCTGCCATCGTGGGTTGGCCAGCGAGACAGCCAGTTCGGCGACCACGTCGTCAGGTCCTTCGACAGCGACGGTGAATGCGGCATCGGAGAGGTAGTAGCGGTTGGTCACGATGGTGCCTTTACCGGCGCTGCGGCGTTTGCCGTCGGCGGTGGGCACGGTGTGGTGAGGTGATCGGCCGCCGCCGACGGTGTGGTAGTCGCGGATCTGGATTCCGGGTCGGTCGATGCGGATGGTGAACCGCAGCGGGTCCAGCACGGACAACCCGTCGACGTCGGTTCGTTCGATTCCGTGGGCGGCGGCGAACAGTCCGATCAGTCCGGAGCGGGTGGGGAATGGTTGGGTGTCGCGGCGAGCGAACGCGCTGTGTTCCCCCCAGCTCTGCAAAGGCGCCGCCAGCCGCAGCAGCAGCCCGCTCATGCGCCCGCGTCCGGGTACGCGGTCGCAGTCGCGGTGGCAAGCAGGTCGGTGACGCTGTCAATGCGGGCGCCGATGCCGGTGTAGGACTCGTCGTCGATGCTGGTGAATCCGTCCCAGGCCACGCTCGCCGCGGTCCACATCCTTTGCAGGCGGGTCGCGTACTCGGCGAGCCGTGTGCGCGACGGCGCCGCCCACCCGCTGGTGCCGGCGGTGACGGGTGCTTCGAACGCGGCGGCCAACGACACGGGCCGGTCGGTGCGGACGGCGACGTGGATGAGTTCGGGCAGAGTTTGTGCGGCGGTGGAGTTCTGTTTGCCGGTGGGGACTGTGGTGGCGAACGCGTGCAGGAACGCGGCCACGAGCTCGCGGGCCATCGCGGTGTCGCCGCCGAGGTTGGTGCGCAGGCCTTGCAGGTCGACGTTGGCGTAGCGGTAGAACACCCCGGAGGAGAATTCGGCACTGTTCATGTGTCCACTGCCGCGGATGGTGGAGGGGATGTCGTCGACGGCGGTGAAGAAGTCGATCTCGGGTTCGGTGCCGTGGGTGGTGAAGGCGTGCGCGACCTGGACCGCGCCGTCGACGTCGCCGCCGGGCAGCTCGGCCAGCATCCGCCCGAGCAGGTGGATGCTGCCGTTGCGGCTGGTCAGGATCGCAGCGACTTCGCTGGTGGGCAGCACTCCCACGAGTTTCTTCGCCGTGGCTTGTGCTTCGATCGCCGCTCGGTGGGTCTCGGCGAGGTCGGCGAGCGCGTCGAGTGCGTCGGTCGGCAGGTACAGCAGGACCGAGCTGCTGCCGTTCGCTTCGACGGCCAGGCCTTCCTTCTTGGCGTCCTTGACCGCGGACTTGAGGACCTGCACGCCGGCGGCGTCTGCCAGCTCTTGTGGCCAGCCGCGATCTTGGAGGCGGCGGCTGACTTCGGGGGCGACGCGGCGGGTGCGCACGGCGTGCGTTGCCGTCGTGTTCTCGACCGCGTGGCGGGTGACGCGTTTCCAGGCTTGGCTCGATACGCGGGTGCGTTCGGTGCCGCCGTAGATCAGCTGTTTCGGGGAGCCTAGGTCGTCGCGGTTGAGGTTGCTGTAGGGCAGGGTCTGCAACAGGTGGATGTCGAGGAAACGCGGAACAGCAGCAGCGGTGGTCACGGACGGTGGGTCCCTTCGGTATCAGATCCGGTGGCGGCAATGGTGTTGGTGGAGCGATCGAGCTGGTGGAGGGTGCGGTAGTAGTCCTGGAGCCAGCGTTTGGTCACGCGATCTCGGGTGGTGTCCCACTCGGCCAGGTCGACCAGCAGCCGCTCCCAGGCGACGTCGACCTTCTTCTCGCGGATCTGCAGGACCAGCCCAGGCAGCTGGCGGTGCACACCGTGCAGTCCTTGGCGGCACAGCAGTTGGAGCCGCGCGGCGGTGGTGTCGGCGTTGAGCAGGTTCGCCGACACTGCGCGAGCCAGCGACACTCCCAGGCTCTGTCCCAGTGCCTGGCGGACATCGATCCAGCCCGGCCTCGGTCCGGGCGGGGTCGCATCGGGTTGGGCGTCCGTGCCGGTCGGCGGCCCAGCCACTTCTGTCTCCTCGTCGCCGGTCAGATCCTGCTCCGTTGAGTCGGCTGTGGAGGGATCGGCGTTGTCGGCGTGGGCGTTGTCGGTCTCGTTCTCTTGGTCGCGGGCGGCGCGGGGTTGGGCGGCGATCATGGCTGCGATCGCGTAGAAGGCCCGCTCGATTGCTGGGTTCGGGTCCGGGGGCAGGTAGCGGGCGACGATGCGGTGGGATCGGCGAGTTCGCGGATCGTCAGGGGTCAGGCGCAGGCTGCGTCGTAGGTCGGCGCGGTCGCCGCTGCTGGCGCTGCTGGCGCGGTTGATGCGGTTGACCCGTTCGACCAGCGCGCGGGCGTGGCCATCGAGCCGGTGCCGGTAGGCAGCCATCACAGTTCCTGTCCTCGGAGGCGGGGTGGTCATTTCTTCTCGGGGGTTTCGAACAGCAGCGTGCGGGCACGTTCGATCGCTCGCCGGGTGCGTGGTCGGTGCCCGGCACCACCGTCGGTGGTCTCGTCGAAGGCCTGCAACCCCAGCGTCCGGAAACGGCGTAGCGGGCGATCGAAGTCGTTGTCGCGGATCTGGCGCCAGAACTCGCGTTCCGCGGTGGGCCAGTACCGGGCGGCCGCGGTGGCCACCCAGGGGCCGGGGTCGATGTCGGACTCGCGGCGGACCGGCCCGGACTTGCGACTGTCTGCCGGGAGGCTGTCGGGCCCGCCGTTGCCCGGGTCGTTGATCGCGATCCACGCGGTGCGCACCGCCCGGTCCATCCGCCGCGCGATCATCTCGGCCGCGATTCGGGCGCGGCTGAGGGCGGCCGCAGTTTCCGGGTCGGCCAGCCGCCGCAGCACAGGTGGGGTGGTGGCGGTGTACCACTGGCGGTCGCTGGTTTGGGCGCGGTCTTGGTCGAACCCGAAGGCACGCACCCGCAACCGTTCGAGCACCTCGGGATCGTCGAGCTGCATCGCGTGAGCGAAGACCTTCGGGCGGTGGCTGTGTTGGATGCCGGCATCGTCGAGCAGGAGCCCGTCCAGATCACGCCACAACGCGCGATCGGCGTTGGCGAAACGCGCATACCGTTGACCGGCCTTGCTGGTCTGATAGATCAGGAACGGATCCTCCACCGCCGGAACCGGATGCCGGAACGCCCACGTCCGATACCCGTCGACGACCTGTTCGCGATCGGGCGAGGCGACCAGCAGCAGCGCATGGCAGAACCTGCCCGCCAGGACACCACCCACACCGCGGGTCGGTTGCGGTGGTGCCAGCGGGTCGGGCAGTCGCGGCAGTTCCCACCACGCGTAGTCCTCGCCGTCTGCGGTGGGGTCATCCTCGAGGAACGGGATCGAGACCAGCAGCGACTCGAAGACGTTGCGCCCGACGGGGTGATAGGACACCAAGCCCCGCAAGGGTGCGGATTTGGCGTTGGCTTCGCTGCGTCCATCCACGGTGCGAGCGGTGCAGCGACCCGGTGCGCCGTGATACAGCTGGGCGATCAACTGCAAGGCGGCCTCACCGGCGTCGATCGGGACGGGGTCGGCGTCGCGGTGATGCGACATCCAGGACTGGTTGTTGCCTGCCGGGCGTCCGAACACCACGGTGTTCAACCCGGTCGCCCGAGCGCACTGATCTGCCAGCCGCGGGTCTTGTAGCCACGGCCACTGCGGGTCGAACAAGTCGAACCGCCCAGCGTGCTCGTCGAAGTAGCTGCTCACCGCGCCGGGGTCGAAGGCGCCCTGATCGAGGATCGTGTCGCGTAGCGCGAACCACTCGTGCGGGAGAAGGTCTCGGTTGTCCAGCCCGGTCACGCGGGCGGCGATGACGGTCAGGATCCGCCACAGGCCAGCAGCGGCCGGGGCGAGGTCCACGCTCAGGTCCTCGACCAGATGCGCGTTCAGCAACAACGACTCCAGGCTTTCGGGCTGGAGAAGGCCCTTCTTTCGCACAGGAATCCACGGCGAACGACGAAGGTTCAATGGACTGTCCACTTTCGTGAGAAGCAGTGACAGCGACCAGCAGGTTCGCGGTCGCGCGGATGAGGCCGCCCGGATGTAGGCCGGACATGGTCAGGATCGGATCAGGTGCCGCGTCTCGACCAGGCCGAGGTCGTGGTCGAGAACGCATTCGCGCTCACCCAACGACATCGCGGCACCGAACGTGGTGGCGGTCAGCAGCGCGACGCGGCATAGCAGCGGGTGCTTCGCCCACCCGGCCGGTGGTTGGTTGTGCACGGCCAGGTTGCGAGTCCAGGTGCAGGGTACCGGGATCGACTTGGACAGCAACGCTTTGACCTGCGTTGGGGAGAGGCGATCACGACCGTTGGTCGGCAGCGGCAACGCGACGGTGTGCTCGGCATCGAGCCAACGTTGTCCGGCCGCGTCGGTGTAGCAGCACACGACGCGCCCCGAGTCGGCGCCGAGGCGAGTGGAGTAGAGCTCCGGGTCCAGATCGGCGAAGGTCAGCGGCGCCAACTCCACCAGCGCACCGGGGGCCGGGATCCCGACCTGCTCGGCCACCGCCCGCGCGAGTCGTTCATCCGATATGCGGTCGAGGTCGGATGCGCTGGGCTGGCCGTCGGCGAACGATTCGTCGTAGACCTGCTCCATCAATCCTTGTACGTCGGAGGGGATCTCGACCTCTCGGTCGGCCGCCAGTAGCGAGGCTGTTCGTTCCAGCAGCGAGGTCGGATAAACCATCGGCCACCCGCCGGGGATCACCAAACCTTCTGCGCCGGTAGGGATCAGCACCTCCAATCGCTTCTCGTGCGCCCACTCCGGACGTTGCTCGCGCTGGTGGCGTTGTCCGCGCCCGGCGCGTTGCAGCAGCAACGCCAGCGGAGCGAGGTCACTGATGATCAGGTCGAAGTCGAGGTCCATCGACTGCTCGATGACCTGGGTCGCGACGACCACGCCCCAGGGCCGCAGCCCGGTCTTGCCGTAGGCATCGACGATTTCGTCGGTGAGCTCGTCTCGCCGATCGACCGGAAACCGCGCGTGAAGCGTCCACAACCCCGGTCCCTCCGAGCCGAACTCGGTGTCGAACCATTCACGCAGCACCTGATAGGTGATCTGAGTATCGGCGACGGTATTGCAGATCACCGCGACACAGCCCGACCGGGACTCGACCAGTCCAGCCAGCAGCCTTCGCAGCGCCTCTTCCCTGACCGGACGGTTCTGCCGGATCGGCACCCGATGCTGGCGCAGAACCAGTGTCGATGTCGGTGTTGAGACCGAAACCCTCGACACCGTCCCGGTTTCGGCGTCGGCATACAGCCAGCCCGGGTACGGGCAGCCTTCCAGATCCGCGGTGCTTCGGTGGCCGGCACCGGCCAGGTAGGCGCGTGCCAACCGCTGCCCGACCGCGGTCGGCAGCGTCGCCGACAGCAACACCACCGGTGCCCCGATACGGCCCAGCCAGGTCAACAGCCCGCACAACAGTCGCTGCATATAGGCGTCGTAGGCGTGGACCTCGTCGACGACGAGGACCTTGCCCGCCAAACCCAGCAGCCGGAACATGTTGTACCGGACCCGCACTCCCGCCATCAGGGCTTGATCGATGGTCCCGGTCGCCCACGGCGCCAACAACCCCCGATACGCGCGGATCAACCACTCGGTCACCGCCAGCGGATCCCCCACCACTCCCTCACCGGTCACCACGCCATCGCCGACCGCCCCGGGGCCGTAGGCGTCGTGCATCCACGCCATCGAGTGCAGCAACGCCAACGACGCCCGGCCGGTCACCCGCCGCTGCCCGTACTCGATCAACCGCTCATAGATCTGGTTCGCCGTCGACATCGTCGGCAGCCCGAACACGAAACCCGACGCTCCCGACGCTTCGGCCATCGCCCGGGCCGCGGACAGCGCCAGTTCCGTCTTCCCGATCCCGGTCGGTGCTGCGACGATCAACAGCCCACCGCAGCGCCCCATCTGCACAGGCAACTGCTCCTGGACCGAAGCCTGCAACGCGTTCGGCGCGAACCCGTGCTCGGCCTCGAAATCACCTGCCGCGAGCGACAACCGGCCCAGACCGGCCTCGTCGAGCAGACCCGGAATGCGGGCTTGGACCCGCGTGAAGTAGGCGTGCAGCTGCTCTCGGCTCCCGTCCGCAGGCAGATCGCCCAACCGTTTCTGCAGGAACGACTCCTGCGACACCAGCCAATCGGCCAGCACAACGAAGCCCGAAATCACCGCCGCCGCAGCCGGATCGATCGACGCCGTCGGCGAAGGCGAACCAGCGCACCGGTGGATCGCGTCCACCATCAGCAGCCGCTGCTGTTCCCACCGTCCACTCCCCAGCTCGGGGACAAACGCCAACGGCTTGGCCCACACCCTGACGTCGACGTCGAAGAAGCAACCGTGATGGCCGCCGAGCAGCTGTGCCACCATCCTCGCCGGACGACGCGCGAACCCGTACCCGGTCAACGCCGATACCAACCACGCGTGCGAGCCGTACTCATGGCTACGGCGCTCGCCAACACCAGGCGGATAGTCGACCACAGGGCCGGAAAACGCTACCGGATCAAGAGATTGGAAGCAGTGCATCGCCTTGCCGATGTCGTGCAGCCCTGCCCACCACACCACCAGCGCACGAGCCCCCGCCTCGTCCACTCCCAACCCGCGAGCGATGAACCGCCGCAGACCGGGTGAGAGCCACTGATCCCACAAAACCCCTGCTGCGGCACCAGCATCCAGCAAATGGCACATCAACGGATACGCGGAGGGCAATCCTTTCGATTTGCCCCACAACCGAAGATCGACCAGCCCATGATCAGCCATCCACGCCCCTCGTCCGACCCGACGAACGGCAACCGTAGACCACCCCACCGACAACAACCGACGGGGCAGCCCGCTGGACAACACGACCGCAAAACAGCAGCCGACACGCCCCCACGCGTGCGAGGAGAGGGCATCGCCAAGGCGAAGTTTGAGCTGCTGCGAGACATCGGCTCACCCCCACGCGTGTGGGGACGATCGCGGCACGACCCGCGAGTGCCCGAAGTGCCGGGGCTCACCCGCACGCGTGTGGGACGGTGGGCCTGTATAGGTCCTATACAGGCCCAGCGCCGGGCTCACCCCACGCGTGTGGGGAGGACTTGGTCATGAGCTGGCCGAGCAAGGTCGGCGGGGGCTCACCCCCACGCGTGTGGGGAAGGACGCCACCCGAGTCACCTGGATGCGCTGAGACGTGGGCTCACCCCCACGCGGGTGGGGAGGACGGCAACTCGCAGACGCAGAACGTCGACATCCAGGGCTCACCCCCACGCGTGTGGGGACGACGCCTCCGAGCACGCCGCCCACTACGGACTGCGGGACTCACCCCCACGCGTATGGGGACGACACCTGCTTCGCCGTCACGCCGCCGACGAGCGGGGACTCACCCCCACGCGTATGGGGACGACCGATCCCGCCCTGCCGACCAGGCCGCCGCGCTGGACTCACCCCCACGCGTGTGGGACGACGGCCGGATCGAAAACCGCACGCCCCCACACCTGGACTCACCCCCACGCGTGTGGGGACGACACTTGTTGACCAGCATTGTTGTCGCGCGACACCTCGTTTTTCATTCACTTTTGATTTGGCACATCCACTTCGGGGTTCGCATGTGTCGGTCCCTTGCCTCGCCTATTTCCTGCGCGTGGCGCCGCATGGTTGTCGAGGTGTGGGTTCGCAGAGTCCTCGGCCGAATTAGTGGTGACTTAGTGGGGAAAAGTTCAGGCCGGGTTTCGAAGGGATCTTCGTAACCCGGCCTGACCTGCGCATACTGTGGAGCTAAGGGGAATCGAACCCCTGACCTTCTCGATCCGGGATTCACCTCGCGGGTTGCTTCCGCGATCGGGCGCACTGTATCGCGCTCGACACCGCAGATCTACAACCGTGTAGGTCGTCGGCCAGGGCCAACCCTGTGCGGGTGGATCAGCAGACCTCGACCGACGTGGCATGGCCAGCGACTTCCTCATACCCCCAGCTTCGAGAGACTTCAGACAGGGTGTCTCGCCTCAGCCAATTGCTCACCGAGGCGAGACCCTTCCCCTACGTTCCTACACCGCCGCCACGGCGCAGGCGCGATCCAGCTTATGCATCGCAAGATCGTGGATGTGGAAGCCTCGCCCAGCCATGCTCGAATGCGCGAGCCCATGTCGTCTGAACAAGTGCCACAGCCGATTGCAGTCACCGCCAGTTGCGAGATAGCCGGCTTCGACTAGGGCACGAACACCGGCATGCATACCCGCGCCGTTCACACCAGCCGGTACCGCCGTCGACGCACGCACCTGCAGTCGTTTGCACACCAACTCGACGACGGCCGACCGCCCTGAGGTCAGCTCCCAGGAGCGCCGCGTCGACATACTGGACGCCTGATCAGAATCGAAACTGTTGAGTTTCTGTGTAGTTTGGCCAAACCACGTCAAATCTCGCGGTACAAGAAAACCCCCTCCGACCCAGGTCAGAGAGGGTTTTCACTGTCGGGCTGACAGGATTTGAACCTGCGACCACCTGACCCCCAGTCAGGTGCGCTACCAAGCTGCGCCACAGCCCGCTCTTGCCCCCGTCTCCGGGTGCTCGAAAAGATTACCGCACCATTCCGCGAAGGTACTAATCGGCTGGTAGATGGCGGTTTCTGGAGGCCTGTTGGGCGCCGAAGACGGGAATCAGCGGCGGTTCAGCCGACCGGGCTCAGATCCGCCCCGACGGGTGGGAACATCGATACCCCACTGCGGAAGACCTCGGTCGTGGCGACCGATTCGGCGGGCAGGCGGGCCGCGGTCAGCGCCTGCGCCTTGAACGCGCGCGCGGCCACGCTGAGGCGGTGCACCACCGGGTCGACGCGATGTTCCGGTGGTGAGGACCAATCGTCGCCCCAGACAACGACTTCCACTCCACCGTCGCGCAGGGCCGAGACAACGCCGCGGTGGGCGCGGGAGTCGCGACAGCAGACGTCGCCCGCGATCGCGAGTGCGTGTGGCTTGCGGCCCTGTCCGTGCGCGGAGAGCACCTGATGCAGGTCGACCAGTTCGGCGCCGAGGATGCGCAGCGGTCGCGCGTCGGAGATCTCGGCGACGAGCACCGAGACATCCCAGCCCGCGACGGCGCGATCGAACAGCCAGCCCCCGGCATGCTCGACGACATCGACCACACTGGTCGCCACGACGTCGAGGCGATACCTCATCGCGGAGGGTCCGGGGCGAAGTCGCGTTTCAGCGACCTCGTGTACTCGGCGAACACCTCGGTCAGGGGAATCGAATGATCGAGCAGCCATGAGATCTCCATTCCATTGATGAAAGCGACGATCTCCACCGCCCGGATCCCGGGATCGAAATCGGCACGGTAGCGGCCGATTTCCTGGTTGTGGCGGATGAGCGCCGTAACGATGCCGACGGCCAGGTTCCATCTGTCCAGCATCCGGTCGTGCAGCGGAGCCTCGGGCTGGAGGTTCTCCACGAGCAGGACCGCGAAGGTGCCGACCAGTTCGGGTGAGCGCTGGATACGCTCGGCGACCTTCTCGATCTCGGCGATCAGGTCCCCGTGCAGGTCCGCCTGCTGCAGGTCGTCGGCATCGCGGGCATCGAGCACCGCATGCAGCAGCTGGTTCTTCGAGGTGAAGTGGTGCAGCAGCCCCGCCGGGCTCACTCCGGCCTCACGCGCGATCATCGCCAGACTCGTGTTGCGCCAGCCGTTGCGGGCGAGCAGCCGCTGCGCGACGGTGACGATGCGCTGGCGGCGATCCTCTCCCTTGGCTAGCAGCGAGGCGTATGGACGGGGAGAAGTCATGCGCGGCACCCTGTTCGACAAAACCTAGTGAACACACAGTAGGTTGGTTTGCTCGGTGTGACAACGGTCTCACCACTCCCGAGCCGGCCCACTGATGAGAATAGCGTTCTTGCGTGGCCGTGTGGACGAAATCGCGCTCATGGCAAAACTGCTGACCGGTGGACTCTCCACCTGTGATAACGTTATTTCCGCACTAGGAGAACTACGTTGGAGGCAGGATGCCGGTTCCCAGTAGTAGCGCCCCGCTGTACCCACCCGGCGGATTCGGCCCGCCGAAGGACCGGCGCGGCAAGGCGGCAGGCACGCTCGGACTGCCCGCGGGCACGGAGGTCTTCTCCGCCGACAACCACATCTCGCTGGCGCACGACATCTTCTACGAGCGGTTCCCGGAGAACCTCAAGGACCGCGCGCCGCGGGTCTGGTACGAGGACGGCGCCTATCAGCTCGGTCGCAAGGGAAAGTCGTTCCTGCCCGGTGATTTCAGCCATGTGCTGATGCAGTACGACCCCCTGGAGGGCTCCGGCAGCGCCAATCCGGCTGCCCGCGGCGCCGATCTGCGCGCCGACGGCATCGCCAGGGAACTGGCGTTCCCCAACGCGCTGCTCGCGCTGCTGTTCTACCCGGACAAGGAGATCCGCGAGCTCTGTTTCCGCGTCTACAACGCCTACATCGCCGAGCTCCAGGAGCAGTCCGCCGGCACCTTCTACGGTGTCGGCCTGATCAACTGGTGGGACGCCGATGGCGCGCGCCGCACCCTCGACGAGCTGAAGTCGCTGGGGCTCACGACCTTCTTGCTACCGCTGTCGGCGGGCAAGGACGACGACGGGGCCGTCATCGACTACGGCAGCACCGCGATGATCCCGGTGTGGGATGCCATCGAGGAGTCCGGCGTCCCGGTGTCCCATCACATCGGTGAGTCGCCGCTGTCGGCACCGTGCGAGGTCAACAGTGTCGCGGTCGGCATGATGCACAATGTCGCGCCGTTCCGGGAACTGTTCTCCAAGTACATCTTCAGCGGCATCATCGACCGGCATCCCGGGCTGAGCATCGGCTGGTTCGAGGGCGGCGTGAACTGGGTGCCCGCCGCGATCCAGGACGCCGAGCACATGCTCGCCTCCTTCCAGCACATGCTGGACCGGCCGGTGGAACACGACATCCGGCACTACTGGGACAACCACATGCGCGCCTCGTTCATGGTCGACCCGCTCGGGCTCTCCCTCATCGATCACATCGGGATCGACCGGGTGATGTGGTCCTCGGACTACCCGCACAACGAGAGCACCTTCGGCTACTCCGAGCAGTCCCTGGCCGCGGTCGTCGCCGCGGTCGGGCCCGAGGCGGCGGCCCGGATCGTCAGCGGCAACATCCGCGATTTCCTCGGCGTCTGAGATGACGGTGTCCGGCACAGCCGCGCGGTCCGCGGCCTTCGAGATCCCCGATGTCCCCGACCGCGCGCGGATGCGGCGCGAGACCGGCGCCCGGTTGCGGGTGGCGATGGCCGCCCGCGGCGTCGACGCGCTGGTCCTGCTCAACAACACCAATGTCGCCTACGCCACGGGCGCGAACTGGCCGCTCGGCGATGCCGGGCTCTCCCATGTCGAGCGTCCCGTCGCCGTGGTGGTGGCCGGTGATCCGTGGCCGCACCTGTTCCTGCCGTTCCGGGAGGGCGCCTCCGACGAGGCCGAACTGCCCGCCGATCACCTGCACGGACCGGTCTACCTCGAATTCGACGAGGGCGTTGACAGTTTCGGCCGTGTACTCGCCGATCTCGTGCCCGCAGGGGCCACCGTCGCGGTCGACGAATGCACCGGTGCGATGCGCCGGGCACAGGACGCGCTGTTCCCCGGCGGAGCTCCCTCCGATGCCGCGCTGGTCGTCGGGGCAGCCAAACTGATCAAGACACCCGACGAGATCGCGTGCCTGCGCATCGCCAACCGGATCACCGAGCAGGCGATCGCCGAGGTGCAGGCCGACCTCGCACCGGGGCGCCGCCAGATCGACCTGTCGGCCCGATTCGTCCGGCGCGCTTTCGAACTCGGCGCCACCGCGAACATGCTCGACGCCATCTGGCAGGTGATGCCGCGGTCCAAGGCCGAGGGCGTGTGGACCACGCACGGCGATCTGGCGCTGCCGCTGCTCACCACCGAGCGTGCCCTCACGGCCGGTGACGTGCTGTGGACCGATGTCAGCATCACCTACGGCGGTTACTGCTCGGACTTCGGCCGCACCTGGATCGTCGGCGGCTCCCCGAACGCGCGCCAGCAGCGCCAGTTCGAACGCTGGCACGAGATCGTCACCGCGGTACTCGCGGTCACCAGGGCGGGCGCGACGGCCGCCGACCTCACCCGGGCCGCGATCGCGGCCAACGGCGGCGTCAAACCCTGGCTGCCGCATTTCTATCTGGGTCACGGCATCGGCGTCAGCGCCGCCGAGATGCCGATGATCGGCACCGATCTCGGCGCGGAGTACGACGAGAACTTCGTGTTCGAACCCGGGATGGTGCTGGTGCTCGAACCGGTCGTCTGGGAAGACGGCACCGGCGGATATCGAAGCGAGGAGATCGTGGTGATCACCGACCAGGGGTTCGCGCCCCTCACCGACTACCCGTATGACCCGTATGGGTACTGAGATCCTGCCCGACGAGCGCGCCCTGCGGCATGGACGGCGCGCTCGCGCACTGGCACAGATGCATGCCGGCGACCTCGACGTGCTCGTCCTGGGCAGGCAGGCCAATGCCCGCTATGTGGCAGGCGCCCCGCAACTGTGGGTGGCGGGAACCCGGCCCTTCGGCCCCGTCGCCACCCTGGTGCGCGACACCGGCGCGGTGCACCTGCTCAGTACCTGGGATGAGGGCATCCCCGAGGACATCCCGCACGACAATCTCTACGGCCTGGCGTGGAATCCGCTGACCACCATCGAGGTGCTGCGCCGCATCGAGGGGGCGAGCACGGCCCGCCGGGTCGGCACCGACGCCCTGTCCCCGACCTTCGCCCAGTTGCTGCCGCAGGCGTTCCCGCGGGCCGAACTCGTCGACGGGGAACCGGCGATGAGCGCGGCACGGCGGATCAAGACACCCGAGGAGATCCTCGCGCTGCGGCGTGCGCTCACCGTCGCGCAGGCCGGGCTGGCGGCGTCGGTGGCCGCGCTCGCGCCGGGCGTGAGCGAGCAGTCGCTGATCGGGATCCTGCTCGAGGCCATGGCCGCGGGCGGGATCAGTACGCCCGCCTCGCAGGACTCCGCGTGGGTGACCTCGCGGGCGCATCCGTGGCAGCGCGCCGGTGCGGATCGACGTGCGCGAGCCGGTGACCTGGTGGCGTTCTCGGCGGGCATTCTCGGCGAGGGCTACATCGGCGAGGTCGGCCGCACCTGGCCCGCCGACGGTGAGGGCGGCGCCGGCGTGCGCGCGCTCTACCGGCGCTGGGACGTGCTGTGGGACAGGCTCGTCGAGGCCTGTCGTCCGGGGGCGCCGACCGCCGGTCTGCTCACCGCCTACGAGCTCGCCGGTGAAGCGCTGCCGCCGATGCCGGTGGCCCGCGGACTCGGTATGGGCTTCGACGCCCCGGTCGTCTCGCCGCTGCTGCGGCGGACCGCCGAGGCCGAACGCCTCGAGCCCGGCATGGTGCTGTCGGTCACCAGCTATGTCTGGGAGCCCGGCGTCGGTGCCGTCTTCGGCCGGGACGCCGTCCTGGTCACCACCGACGGCGCCGAGGTGCTCACCGACGCGCCGCACTGGCCGCACTGACCCGCAACATATTTCGAGGCGGGCCGCCTGCCGGGCGGGCCGCGTCGTCCAGGCGAAGGAGCCCTATCGTGCCCGGACCGGAGCAGCCGTCGGCGGAGGAGATCATCCGCTACGACAAGGATCCCGAAACCCGTATCGCCACCATCACTTTCGACCGTCCTGACCATCTCAACGCCCCGACCGGCGCGGCCCGGCTGCGCTACGGCGATCTGATCCATCGCGCGAGCGTCGACGACGAGGTCAAGGTGCTCGTCGTCCGCGGCGCGGGCGACGATTTCGGCAGTGGTGCCGATCTGCCCGAATTCCTCGCTACGCAGCGGGATCCGGACCAGGGGCCACGGCTGGCCGAGTACAAGATCGGCGCGGAGGACGGGGTGCGCTACCCGCCCGCCGGGTCGTTCCGGCACGGCGCGACGGTCAGCCAGTGGTACGCCAACGCGCAGGCAGGCTGCCGGAGTCTGCAGGAGTTCAAGAAGATCAGCATCGTCGAGGTGAAGGGCTACTGCTACGGCTGGCACTTCTATCAGGCCGCCGACGCCGATCTGGTGATCTCGAGCGACGACGCGCTCTTCGGTCATCCGTCGTTCCGCTACTACGGCTGGGGTCCGCGGATGTGGACCTGGGCGCAGACCATGGGGCTGCGCAAGTTCCAGGAGATGGTATTCACCGGCCGGGCCTTCACGGCCGGGGAGATGGCCGACTGCAATTTCCTCACCAAGGTGGTCACGCGCGACGAACTGGAGGCCGAGACCGCCAAGTACGCGCTGGCCTGCGCCCGGAATCGCCCCACCGACACGATCTTCATGCAGAAGGTCTTCTTCGAGATCATGAAGCAGCAGCAGGGCGAGTACATGGGCAGCCTGCTGAGCGGGTTCTTCGAGTCGATGGGCGGGCACATCCACGCCGACGACGAACTCATGCTCGGGGATGCCTACGACAGTGGGCTCAGTGCCTCGGTGAAGGACAACGACGCCCGCTTCCCGCCGGAGTTCCGGCTGAGCAAATCCGCGCGCGAGGAAGACCGGTGAGTACTCCGGCCGCACCGCTGTCCGGGTGGACGGTCCTCGACCTGTCCACCGGGATCGCGGGGGCCTACTGCGCCAAACTGCTGGCCGACGGCGGCGCCGAGGTCGTCGTCGTCGAACCGCCGCGTGGCGCCGCGCTGCGGCGGTGGTCGGCCTCGCACACCCCGCCCGCGCCCGGCGCCGACGGGCCGCTGTTCACCTTCCTCAGCGGCGGCAAGCGCAGTGTGGTCGTCGATGTGCGGGTGCCAGGAGACCGAGCCGTGCTCGACGGGCTGCTCGCCACCGCCGATGTCGTGGTGTGGGAACCCGGTTCGCCGGTCACCGACGATCCGGCCCGGTCCCCCGCCGCGCTGCGGCGCGCGCACCGGCACCTGGTGGTCACCGCGATCACGCCGTTCGGGCTCGACGGGCCGTGGGCGGGCCGGGCGGCCACGGAGTTCACGCTGCAGGCCTGGTCCGGTGGCATCATCGGGCTCGGGCGCGGGGCACCGGAGCGGGCTCCGGTGGCCGTCGGCGGGCGGATCGGCGAATGGTTCGCCGGCGCGCACGCGTCCGTCGCCACCTTGACCTCGCGGCTGCGCGGCGGTTCGGGTGAGCTGATCGACCTGTCGATGCTGGAAGCCCAGATCCTCGGGCTGACCTACTTTCCCGTCACCTTCCACGACGCGCTCGGCCGGCCGTTCCTCACCCGGCGACAGCGCAGCGTGCCCGGCATCGCGACCGCGGCCGACGGCCTGGTCTCGGTGGGGTGCGGCACCGTGCAGCAGTGGTTCGACCTGTGCGCGATGGTCGGGCACCCCGAGTGGATCGACGATGACACCGACGCCTCGATCACCGAGCGCGCCGCCGCCAGGGCACCGCAGATCTATGCCTGGCTGGCCGAGCACCCGGTCGAGGTGGTGCAGGACTTGGCCTCGGCCTTCCGGATTCCCAACGGGCCGGTCGCCGACGGGGCGAACGCCCCGAAGATGGATCATCATCTGGCACGGGGGTCGTTCGTCACCGATCCAAGGGATGGGTTCGTCCGTCCCGGTCCGCCCTACCGTTTCGATCCCCCGCTGCTGCCGGAGCCGGGCCCCGCGCCCCGGCTCGGCGAGCACACCGAGCAGTACCGCGCACCGGCGACCGGTGGCCGGACCCGCGGTGGCAGCAACGAACAGCTGCCGTTCCGGGAAATGCGGGTGCTCGATCTCACTACCTTCTGGGCGGGTCCGTCGTGCACGCACTACCTGGCGATGCTCGGCGCCGAGGTGATCCACGTGGAGTCGGCCGCACGGCTCGACGGCACCCGGCTCATCGCGGGGGTGCCCGTCAGCGAGGACCGGTGGTGGGAGAAATCGCCGATCTTCTCCGGGCTCAACGCGGGCAAGAAGAGCATCACGCTGGACCTGGCCGACGAACGTGGGCGCGCGGTGCTGGCGCGGCTCGCCGCGAGCTGCGATGTCGTCGTCGAGAACTACACCCCGCGCGTGCTCGCCCAGATCGGGCTGGACTATCCCGCCTACCGTGCGCTGCGGCCCGACGGAATCATGGTGCGCATGCCGGGTTTCGGGACGACCGGACCCTGGCGCGACAATCCCGCGTTCGCCTATGTCATCGAGGACACCTCGGGCATCAGCTGGCTCACCGGCCACCCGGACGAGAACCCGGTGCAGCCCTATTCGATCGGCGACCCCAATGCCGGTGCGCACGCCCTCAACGCCCTGTTGCTGGCGCTCACCCACCGGCGCCGCACCGGCGCGGGCACCCTGATCGAAGCCGCCATGGTGGAAGCCGCGCTCAATGTCGCCGCCGAGCAGGTGGTGGAGTACTCCGCGAACGGGGTGCTGTTGCACCGGGACGGCAACCGGGGCCCGGCCGCGGCGCCACAGAATCTGTACCGGGCCGCAGGCGCCGACGAATTCGGTGGCCGGGACTGCTGGGTGGCGATCGCGGTCGCCACCGACGGACACTGGCGCAGGCTCAGGGAAGCCCTCGGCACACCGTTCTGGATGCTGGATCCCGCGCTGTCGAGCGCGGCGGGCCGACGGGCCCGGCACACCGAGATCGATACCCGGCTCACGGCGTGGTGCGCCGACCGCGACAGCGACGAGATCGTCCGGATCCTCTGGGACGCGGGGGTTCCCGTGGCGAAAGTGATGCAGCCGCATCGCCAGACCGATATTCCGCAACTCGCGTTCCGCGGCTTCTTCGAGGAGCTCACCCATCCGGTCAGCGGGACCGCACGGCACAGTACGGTGCCGTCCCGTTTCTCGGCGGGACCGTACCGCTTTCACCGTGCGCCCGCACCGCTGCTCGGCCAGGACAACCTCGCCGTGCTCACCGGCCTCGGACTGGACGCCGCACAGATCAGCGAACTGATCACCGCGGGAGTGGTCGGTGGTCAACCGGCGGTCGCCCCGATCCGCACCGGCGTGCGCTAGCCGTTCGGTCCGCGCAGCAACGAAAGACGCCGGCCTGCACCGGATCTCGGGGCAGGCCGGCGAACGATGCCGGGCGCTCGGGGTTGGTGAGCGCCGTCAGCGGGTGATGGCGGGCACGGTCTCCCAGCCGCGCACCGTGGAGGTGGGCGAGAGGCGGGCGGCGGACATGTCTACCTCCCATTCCGGGAAGCGGCGCAGGATCTCCTCGAGCGCGATCCTGCCCTCGAGGCGGGCCAGCGCCGAACCGAGGCAGTAGTGGGTGCCCGCGCTGAACGACAGGTGGGGGCGGGAGATCCGGTGGATGTCGAAGACATCACCGTCCGGAGCGAAGTGCCGCTCGTCGCGGTTGGCCGCACCGATCAGCATCATCATCACGCTGCCCGCCGGAATCGTCCGGTCGTGCAATTCGATGTCGCGGGTCACGTAGCGCGCCACGTGCGGGGCAGGCGGCTGGAACCGCAGCAGTTCCTCGATCGCCTTGGGAATCAGGCCCGGATCCTCCACCAGTTGCCTGCGCTGGCCGGGATGCTCGGCCAGTACTGTGCCCGCCCAGCCGATCAGCCGGGTGGTGGTCTCGTTGCCCGCGCCGGAGACGACGTTGACATAGGTCAGCAGTTCCTCGCGGCTCAGGCGCCGCTCCACACCGTGCTCGTCCTCGAACTCGACGGTGAGCAGTTCGGTCATGATGTCGTCGGCGGGGTGCTCGACGCGCCAGTCGATGTAGGCGGCGAAGAGTTCACCGCCGGACATGCCCTCCGAGGCGGCCTTCATCGGCTGACCTTCCTCGGTGCGCATCTGGTCGTTGGCGAAGTCGCGGATGGCTTCCTGATCCTGTTCCGGGATGCCGAGCAGCAGCCCGATCGTACGCATCGGCATCTGCGCGCCGATGTCGGCGACGAAATCGATCCGGCCGGTACCGATCAGCGGATCGAGGCTGTCCGCGCAGAACTGACGGATCTGCGCCTCGAGCGCGGCGATCTTGCGTGGCGTGAACATCCGCGACAGCAGCCTGCGGTGGATGTCGTGGATCGGCGGGTCCTCGAAGATCAGCACGCCGGGCGGAATCGGGATGTCCGCCTTGATCAGTTCCAGGATGGCGCCGCGGGCCGAGCTGAAGGTGTCCTTGTCGAGCAGCGCGGCGTTGACGTCGGTGAAGCGCGACACCGCATAGAAGTCATGGGTCTCGTTGTAGTACAGGGGAAGTTCGTCGCGCAGGCGCTTGAACATCGGGAACGGGTCGGCGTTGAGCTCGACGTCGTACGGGTCGTAGAACACCTCGTCGGTGGTGCTGGCAGTCATCGGATCGCCCCTCACGGCACTAGAAATGGATACGTCACCAGGTGACGGGTAGCGAGTACAGGCCGTAGGCCAGGCGGTCGTGCTTGAACTCGACCTCGTCGAGCGGAACCGCGAGGCGCAGTGCCGGAACCCGGCGCACCAGCGTCCGGAAGACGATCTGCAGTTCGGCGCGGGCGAGCTGCTGGCCGACGCACTGGTGCGGGCCGAACCCGAAGCCGAGATGGTGGGCGGCGGGCCGGGCCAGATCGAGCCGGTCGGGTGATTCCCATTCCCGCTCGTCCCAGTTGGCCGGTGCCAGGTCGAAGATCAGTCCGTCGCCGGCGTTGATCGTCCGGGCACCGATCTCGATGTCGGCAACGGCGATCCGCCGCTGCCCGTTCTGGATGATGCTCAGGAACCGCAGCAGCTCCTCGACCGCGTTGATCACGATCGCCGGGTCCTCGGTGTCGCGCAGCAGCGCGAACTGCGCCGGGTTCTCCAGCAGCGCGAGCGCGCCGAGAGAGATCATGTTGGCGCTGGTCTCGTGGCCTGCGATCAGCAGTCCGGTGCCGAGCTGGGCGGCCTCGCGCATATCGATCTCACCGGAACGCACCCGCTCGGCGATATCGGAGACCACGTCCTCGGCCGGATCGTCCAGCTTCTGCTTGATCAGCTCGACCAGATAGCGGGCCAGTCCGGCGCGGCCAGCGGCGGCCTGCTCCTTGGTGGCGAACCGGTCGACATTGACGCCGGCGTGCTGCTGGAAGAACTCGTGATCCTCGTAGGGCACACCCAGCATCTCGCTGATCATCAAGGTCGGCACCGGCAGGGCGAGCGCCTGCACCAGGTCAGCCGGTTTCGGCCCGGCCAGCAACCGGTCCAGGTGCTCGTCGGTGAACTGCTGGATCGCCGGGCGCAGCCCTTCGACCCGTTTGACGGTGAACGGTTTGGTGAGCATGCGCCGGTAGCGCTGATGTTCGGCGCCGTCGGTGGTGAACACCGATTTCGGCCTGCTGTCGACGATCGCCAGCATGCCCTCGTTCCAGTGCGGGAACCCGGGACGATGGTCGTCGACGCTGACCCGAGGATCCGACATGAGCTGCTTGTACTCGGCGTACCCGGTGACCAGCCAGGGGGTGCTGCCGTCCCAGATCCGGACGCGGTGCAGCGGGTCGGCGCGGCCGAGCCGCAAGGTCTCGGCGGGTGGGGCGAACGGGCAGCCCGGTGCGCGGAGCATGGGGTACTCGGGGGCTGGCGCGGTGGCGGTGGTCTCGGCCGGTGTTTCGGACACGGTTCACTCCTTCGGTGGGCGCCGCGGCGGAACCGCGGGCGCGCGGTCATTCCTCGATGTGGATGGCCATGGCGGGGCACACGGCGGCGGCTGTGCGCACGTCGTCGGCGAGTGCGGCCGGTGGCTCGGCGTCGAGCAGCACGACGACGCCGTCCTCGTCGCGCTGGTCGAACACCTCGTCGGCGTGCATCACGCAGTGGCCCGCGGCCACGCACTTGACCTGGTCGACTGTCACCTTCATCGGGACCTGCTCTCCTGGGGGACGGGGTCAGCCCGCCCGTCGATCAATTCCTGGCGGCGAATCCTGGCCTGTTTCGCCATGTTCCAGCCGAGGATCGCGGTCACCGCGCCCTCCTGCTCGTACCGGACGACAAAGCGCCCGTCGGCCGGGTCGCCGTCCACCACCCGGGCGGATGCCGCACGCGTCACCGTGCCGTGGACCTGGATCTTCGTGCCGAACTGGTCGGTCCAGAAGTAGGAGATCGGCGCGTGCGGGCGCGGGGTGCCCGCGATGGCGGCGGCGACGACCGCGGCCTGTTCGGTGGCGTTGGTGCGGTTCTCCCACCTGACCTCGGTGCCGAGCCAAGGGTGGTGCCAGCGGGCGACGTCACCCGCCGCGTAGATCCCTTCGGCCGCACGGCAATACGCGTCGCAGACGATGCCGTCGCGGATCGGCAGTCCGCTGCCGTCGAGCCAGCCGGTGACCGGTGCCGCGCCGATCGCCACGACGACCAGGTCGGCGGGCAGCACGGTGCCGCCGGCGAGGGCGACTCCGGTGACCGCCCCGTCGCGGTCGGTCAGCCCGTCGACCGCGGCGCCGAGTTCGAGGCGCACACCGTTGTCCCGGTGCAGCGCGCCGAGCCGGGCGCTCACCAGGTCACCGAGCTGACCGGCCATCGGCGCGGACAGCGGCCCGCACAGCGTCACGTCGCGGCCGAGTTCGCGTGCGGTGGCGGCGATCTCGCTGCCGAGGACGCCTTCGCCGACGACCACCACGCGCTGTGCGTCGTTCAGCCCGGCCCGCAGGGCGAGCGCGTCGTCGAGGGTGCGCAGGACGTGGACGCCGCGCAGGCCGGGTGGGCCGGGCAGGGTCCGAGGGGCCGCACCGGTGGTGATCACCACGTGGTCGGCGGTGATCGTTCCACGACCGATGCGCACGGTCCGGTTCGCGGCGTCAAGGGCCAGTGCGGGCGAGCCCAGGATCAGTTCGAGGTCCAGCCCGGCCAGGAGCCGGGGCGGGCGCAACAGCGTGCGTTCGGCACGCCACTGGCCCGACAGGATCTGTTTCGACAGCGGCGGCCGGTCGTAGGGCAGGTGCGGCTCGGCGCCGAGGACGGTGATCCGCCCCGGAAAGCCTTCGCGCCGAAGAGCTTCCGCCGTCGCCAGGCCCGCCGTCGACGCGCCGACCACCAGCACATCGGTGCCACGCTTCATCGCGCACTCCCCTGCTCGGCGGGTGTGCGGCGGCGCAGCGGTTTGCCCGCCACGGTGCCGCCGTCGACCGGCAGGACGGTCCCGGTGACGTAACGGGACAGGTCGCTGCCGAAGTAGACGGCCGCTTCGGCCACGTCTCCGGGCTCACCGTCGCGCCGCAGCGGCCGATCCTCGCGCATGGACTCGCGGACCATGCGGGTGAACTTCTCGCTCACGCCGCTCGGCATCCGGTCGGCCGAGGAGGCCAGCAGCGGTGTCGGGATGCTGCCGGGCGCGATGCAGTTGACCCGGATCCCGTACTGCGCCAGCTCGATCGCCGCGGACTTGGTGAAGTGGATGACCGCGGCCTTGGACGCGCGGTAGCTCTGCACGCCGCCGCCGGCCTGGATGCCGCCGATCGAGGACACGTTGATGATCGACCCGCCCTCGGCCGCGGCCATGTGCGCGGCGGCGAAGCGGGTGCCCGCCATCACGCCGAGCAGGTTCACCCCGAGTACCCGGTGGAAATCGAGCAGGTCGTCGTGCAGGAAGTCCTTGTGCATCACCCCGGAGATGCCCGCGTTGTTGCACATCACATCGAGCCGCCCGAACGTCTCGACACCGCGGTCGACCAGCCGCCGCACCTGCTCGGGGTCGGCGACGTCGATCTGCTCGAACACCGCGGCGCCGCCGTAGCCCGTGATCGAGGCGCGGCCCCGCTCGGTGTCGACGTCACCGACGACCACCCGGGCGCCCGCGGCGACGAAGCGCGCGACGATCGCCCCACCGATGCCGGAGGCGCCGCCCGTGACGACGGCGACCCGGCCTGCCAGTTCGTCGGTCATCCGTTCTCCCTTCTCTGATCCGGTCATCGCGCCACGACCGGCGCACCCGCGAGTGGCTGCACCGAATGGGCGTGGCGGGCAAGGAAATCCAGGAGCAGCGCGTTGAGCACGTCGGGCTGCTCGAGCTGGGGGCAGTGCCCCGCGTCCGGCACCACCGCACTCACACCGTGCGGCACCCGCCGCGCCAGCTCCTGCGCCCAGCCCGCGGGCAGCAGCTTGTCGCGGGCCCCTTCGACGAACAGGGTGGGCACCGTGATGCGGTGGTAGGCGCGATCACCGGACGGCGTAGCCGGCGCGTCGGCGCCGGGACGGCGGAACCGGGCGGCCGCCAGCGCCTCCCAGGCGCCCGGCGCGACACTGGACTCGTAGCGGCGCCGGACGTAGGCGACATCGGCGGGATAGGCGCCCGAATGGAACAGGGCCGCCACGATGCGGCGCATCCCCTCGGTGGTCGCGTCGTAGTCGTAGAGCGCGTCGACGTGTTCGTTGCGCAGGATGTCGCCGCCGCCGCAGATCGCGACCAGGCTGCGCGCCCGCAGCCGGGGTCGCGCGACGGTCTGGTCGACCAGCAGGTTGATCGCGCCCATCGAGTTGCCCACGAAATGCGCGGTGTCGACGCCGAGGACGGCCAGCAGGGCGGCGAGGTGACGGATGCGCAGCCCGCGCCCGTCGGTGAAGTCGACGACCTTGGCCGAACGGCCGAAGCCGAGCATGTCCGGGGCGATCACCCGGTGGTGGCGGGCGAGCGCGTCGACGGCGTGTTCCCACCCGAGTGCGGCGTCGGCGCCGAATTCGCCGCCGTGCAGCAGAACCACCGGTTCGCCGGAACCGGTGTCGAGATAGGCGGTTTCGTGCCCGTCGACAACGAGACGGCGGTAGCCGGCGATCACGAGGCCCGCTCCACCCGCTCGGCCGCCGAGAGCGCGACGCGTTCGACGACACGCACGTGCCCGGGGACGGCGTGGGTCTCGCCGGGTTCGGTGAGCAGCCGGATCTCGCGCATCCCGAGGTCGTCGAGGATGTCGAAGGCGGACTGCAGATCGCTGTGTCCCACCGGATGCGCCTGGGGCACCGCCGATTCCGCACCGTGCGCGCTCGCCCGGAGCGTGGCACCGATGGCGGCCGCGCCGGACCGCACATAGATCAGCACGCCGCAGCCGGCGGCCACGATCCGGGCGAGGGCACCGTGCAGCGCGTCCCGGCAGCCGCACGCCCGTGACCCGAGGACATCGCCGACGAGGCATTCGAAGTGCAACCGGACCAGGGGCGCGCTCGCGCGGGCGGGGTCACCGTGGACGAAGGCGACGTGTTCGCGGTCGAGGCCGTCGGTGAACCCGATGGCCCGGAATTCCCCGAGCGGCACCGGGATACGCGCGGCACCGTGGCGGGTCACCCGGCACAGCTCACGGCGCCGGTAGGCGACCAGCTCGGCGACCGAGATCACCGGGAAACCGTGGGTGCGGCCCAGTTCGGCCAGTTCCGTCCAGGTCGGGTATTCGCCGTCGGCGCCGGTGATCTCGCACAGCACCCCGGCGGGCCGCAGGCCGGCGAGTTCGGTGACATCGACGGCGGCTTCCGGAATCCCGGGTAGCTCGAGCACGCCGTCGGCGGCGGTGCCGATCGGGAAGACGTTGCCCGGCCTGGTGAATTCGGCCGCGTTCGCGTCGGCCGAGGCGAGCGCGCGCACGGTGGCCGCGCGCTGGGAGGCACCGATCCCGGCCGCGCCGGACAGGCCGACCGAGACCCGGTAGCGCGATCGGTCCGGGCCGGTACCCGCCGGGTCGGCCGGTGGGAAGGCGAGGGCGTCGAGGGTCGCGGCGCGCAGGGCGACCTGCACGAGCCCGCAGCCCAGCCTGCTCAGCACGGTGACGGCGGTGGCGGTGACGTGTTCGGCGGCCAGCACCAGATGCCCGCGCACCCCGTCGGCCGCCGGGTCGGCGACGACGATCACGCGGCCCGCCCGCAGCGCGGCCAGGGCGGTGGACACCGCCGGATGCCCGGTCTCCGTGCGGTTCTCACTCATGACAGCCCGCCGCCCGCCGGGACGAAGGACAGCAGCTGCCCGGCGAGCATGTCCAGCTGCGCCTCGATGCCGGTGTCGGTGAGCGCGCCCTCGGCGTCCCAGATCGGTTCGGCCGAGTTGATCGCCACCCCGAGCGGCGTCGGCCAGGCGCGCAGGGCGTGGCCGATGACGCGCAGCTGGCCGAGCGTGCCGACCGCGGCCTGCCACCCGTAGGCGCAGGTGATGCAGCCCCACGGCTTGTTGTCCAGATACACCGTGGTGTCACCGCGCATGTCCTCGATGTAGTCGAGGGCGTTCTTCACCAGGCCGGACACTCCGCCGTGATAGCCGGGTGACCCGACGAGTACGGCGTCGGCCTGTCGCAGTGCGTCGACCAGGGCCGCCGCGCGCGGGGTGCGGTCCGGTTCGTGCGGGCTGTACATCGGCAGGTCGATGTCGGTGCCGCTGAACAGGGCGGTGCGCCCACCGCGCCGCTCGACCGCGGCCAGGCAGTGCCGCAGTGCGCGTTCGGTCGAGGAGTCCTCACGCAGGGTGCCGCCGATACCGACGACGAACGGGCGTCCGTCGGCGACCGGCGTGGCGGTGGGCTCGCTCGTCGTGCTGACAGTCATCGTCTTCGACCTCCGCTACTTGATCGCGAGGGGATTCAGGGGCGACCCGACCGCGCCGATGACGCGCAACGGCGGTGCGACGAGCTGGAATTCGTAGACCCCGTCGGCGGCGCAGTCGGCGGCAAGGGCGGCGAAGTCCCAGTACTCGCCGAGCATCAGGCCCATGTCGCGCAGGCACAGCATGTGCAGCGGCAGGAAGGTGCCGTCGACCCCGGAGGTGGGGTCCTCGACCATCAGGTTGTCGGCGGCGACCGCGGCGACCTCGTGCTCGTGCAACCACAGCGCGCAGGTCCAGTCCAGGCCGGAATAGGGTTCGGCACCGTCGCGGGCCTCGCGGTAGCGGTCCCACCAGCCGGTGCGCACCAGCACGATGTCGCCGGATTCGATGGTGACGCCTTGGCGGGCGGCGCATTCGTCGAGTTCGTCGGCGGTGACGGGCGCGCCCGGTGCGAGGTAGGTGTCCGCGCCGCGGTGTCGCACGAGGTCGAGCAGGACGCCACGGCTGGTGATGCCCTTGCCGTCGACCTTGTCGATGCCGCAGTGGAAGGCGCCCTGGCTGGTCACCGATTCCGCGGGGAAGCCGTTGTAGAGCTGGTCGGCGTAGTAGACATGCGACAGCGCGTCCCACTGGGTGGCGGCCTGCAGCGGCATGATGATCAGGTCGTCGTTGAAGCGGAACGGGTTGTCGGCGAAGAAGCTGCTCAGTTCGCCTGCGACGCTGTTGCGCAACCACTTCGGGCCGTAGTCGGCCAGGGTCCTGGCGTCGCCGCCGTCGACGGTCATCAGGTGCACCGGGTTCTGCCGGAACTGGAAGGCGCCCTGCGGGCCGCTGGCGCCGAAGTCGATCCCGAGCGGGAAGACTTTGCCGTGCCGGACGAGTCCGGCGGCGGCGGCGATCTTGGCCGGGGTGATGAAGTTCAGGGTGCCCAGCTCGTCGCCGGCGCCCCAGCGGCCCCAGTTGCGGACCCGCTCGGCGAGCGAGTGGAAATCGGTGAGAGTTGCCACGGCGGTGGATTCCTTCCAGTTATTGCCGGGTGGCCGGGGCGGGGCCGGCCAGTTCGTTCGCCAGTCGCGCGGCGAGCGTGCCGCCGTCGACCCACAGCACCTGGCCGGTGATGTAGGCGGCCGCCCGGCTGTTGAGGAACAGCAGCGCCGTCGCCTGCTCGGCCGGGTCAGCGGAACGGCCGAGCGGTTTCGGGATGCTGTCGAGGTACTGCGGGCCGTAGGTGGCGCGCAGCTGATCCAGGATGGGGGTGTCGGTGACGCCGGGCCCGGTGCAGTTCATCCGGATGCCCGCGGCGGCCAGGCCCGCCGAACGCCGCATCGTGTAGAGGATCAGCGCTTCCTTGGCCAGGCGGTAGCCGCCGCCGTCGGCGACGATCTCCGGATGCCGTGCGCACCAGGCCAGCCCGTCGGCGAAGGACGCGGTGTCGAGTAATCCGGCGGTGTCCCAACGGTTCTCGTGGTAGGCCGAGGCCGCGAGGGAGGACACCGAGACGACCGCGGCACCGGGCGCCATGCCCGCGACGATCGCCTCGGTGAACTGCCGCAGTCCCAGGAAGTTCACCGCGACCACCTGGTGCGGGTCGCCGATGCCCGAGGACACTCCCGCGACGTTGAACAGCGCGTCGATCGTGCCCCCGATCCGGGCGAGCGCGGCATCGATGGAGGCGGGGTCGCCCTGGTCCATCGCGACGAACTCGTCGAAGACCTCGTCGCGGCCCGGTTCGCGCAGGTCGACACCGACGACGCGCGCACCGAGGCGCGACACCTCGGCGGCGGCACACGCGCCGATGCCCGACGCGCAGCCGGTGACCACCACCCGCTGCCCGTCGAATCGGCACCGCTGCTCGAAGGTCTCCATCGCCTCAGCCCCGGCCGCGTTCTTCCAGCAGCCGCTGCTGCTCTTCGAGCCGGGCCGCGGCCTGCTTCTGACCCTCTTCGATCTCGGCCATCGCCTCGGGGATCTCGCCGGCGGTGAAGGTACCGCCGCGACCGGTCGGCAGTCCGCCGAAGGCGTAGTCCTCGTCGAAGGCGGGCGAGGGCATCGGCACGCGCCGGGCTTCGGCCTTCGCCAGGATCGGCGCCATCCGCTTCGCCTTCTCGGCGACGGCCTTCTCGTCGCGTTCGATGAACTCGGGCAGTACCTCTGTGCCCATGATCTCGAGCGATTCCATGGTGGCCTCGTGGCTGCGCGGGTTGAGCAGCAGGATGATCTCGTCGACGCCGCTGGCCTCGTAGCCGCGCAGGAATTCGCGCACGGTGCCGGGGGAACCGATCGCGCCGCGGCCAGGACCGTAGGCGACCGACGGGTCGTCCCCGACCGCGTCGAGGTAGGACTGCCACACTTGGGTCCGGCCGGGGGTGTGCATGCCGGTCATGTAGTAGTGCATGATCCCGTAGGAGAAGAACCCGCCACCGACACCGAGGCGCTCGATCGCCTGTTCGTCGGTGGGGGCGACCATCATCGACAGGTCGCCGCCGATGGCGAGGATGTTCGGGTTCATCCGCGGCACCATCGGCGCGGCGTGGTCCTCGAATTCCTGGTAATAGCCGCGCACCCGGTCGCCCAGTGCCTCGGGCCCGGTGTAGGCGAAACTCAGTGCGCCGATACCCATCCGGGCGGCCATCTGCACCGACGAGGGCCTGGTGCAGGCCACCCACAGCGGCGGGTGCGGGGTCTGGCGCGGCTTGGGGATGACATTGCGGGCGGGCATCTCGAGGTGGTTGCCCTTGAAACCGGTGAACGGCGCCTCGGTCATGCAGCGCACGGTGACCTGCAGCGCCTCTTCCCACTGCGCGCGCTTGTCGGCCGGGTCGATGGCGAACCCGCCGAGCTCACCGACCGAGGACGATTCGCCGGTACCGAATTCGACGCGGCCGTTGGACAGATGGTCCAGGGTGGCGACCCGTTCGGCGGCGCGGGCCGGATGGTTGATCGCCGGCGGCAGGTGCATGATGCCGAAGCCGAGGCGGATGTTCTCGGTGCGCTGGCTCGCGGCGGCCAGGAACATCTCCGGTGCGGTGGAGTGACAGTACTCCTCCAGGAAGTGGTGCTCGGTGAGCCAGACCGTGGCGAAGCCGGCCTGGTCGGCGAGTTCGACCTCGTCCAAACCGTCTTGGAACATCTGGTATTCGTCGTCGTCGGTCCACGGCCGCGGCAGCGCGAATTCGTAGAAGAGCGAAATTTTCATCGGGTACCTCCAGAGGGGGCGGCGGGTGCCGGGTGCTGCGTCAGGTGCTCGGCCGCGATGTAGCCGAAGGTCATGGCCGGGCCGATGGTCGCGCCCGCGCCCGCGTAGCTGCGGCCCATGACCGCGGCCGAGGTGTTGCCGATCGCGTACAGGCCCGCGATCGCGGTGCCGTCGGCGCGCAGGACCCTGGCGTGTTCGTCGGTGCGCAAGCCGCCCGAGGTGCCGAGATCGCCGAGGATGACGCGGAAGGCGTAGTACGGCGGCTTGCCGATCGGGTGGAGGTTCGGGTTCGGCAGGGTGGGGTCGCCGTAGTAGTTGTCGTAGACGCTGTCACCGCGGCCGAAGTCGTCGTCGTGGCCCGCTTCGGCCAGTGTGTTGAAGCGAGTCGCGGTGTACCGCAACGCTTCCGCGGGGACACCGATCTGCGCGGCGAGCTCGGACCAGCTGCCTGCGGCCTTGACCACGCCCGATTCCAGCCAGGCGGCGGGGATCGTGAAACCGGTGGGTACCGGCGCGAGCGGAATCCTCGGCAGCGGCAGATGGCCGCCGATGACGTAGCGCTTCCAGGAGCGGTGGTCGGTGATCAGCCAGCACGGGATGTGGGTGACGCCGGATTTCTGGCCGTCGATCATGGCGTGGCCGAAGTCCATGTAGGGCGCCGCCTCGTTGATGAAGCGCTCGCCCGCGCCGTTGACCATGAACTGGGCGGGCATCATCCGCTCGTTGAGCAGGAACTGCAGCCTGCCGTCGGGCCACTGGATGGCCGGGAACCACCAGGCCTCGTCCATCAGCGCGGTGTCGCCGCCCGCCTCGCGGCCGAGGCGGATGCCGTCGCCGAGGGCGAGTTTGTTGCCGAAACTCCAGTCCTGGTCCACGGCAGGCTGTTCGGCGGTGCGCCAGGCCATGTCGTGGTCGAAGCCGCCGGTCGCCAGGATCACCCCGCGCCGGGCCCGCACCCGCACCGGGACACCGTCGCGCTCGACAGTCGCGCCGACGACCCGGCCGTCCTCGATGTGCAGGGCGGTGATCGGGGCGTCGAGCCACAGCGGGACACCGTGTTCGCGCAGCGCCAGGCGCAGCCGCGCCACCAGGGACTGGCCGATGGTGACGATGCGGTCGCCGAAGACGTGTGCGCGTACCATCCGCCAGATCAGCTTCAGCAGGATCGCCTTGCCCCGCCAGTTCTGCCGGACCTGGTAGAACAGCCGCAGATCCTTGGGCCCCAGCCAGATGCCCTTGGGAGCCAGGGCTAGTGGCGCGAGCAGGGTGCTCTCGTCCTCGCCGAGTTCGCGCAGGTCGATGGGCGGGACATTGATGGTGCTGCCCTGGGCGGAACCGCCTGGCAGCTCCGGGTAGTAGTCGGCGTAGCCCGGCTTCCAGACGAATTCCAGCCAGCGGCTGCGGTTTTCGAGGAACTCCATCATCTCGGGGGCCTTGGTGACGTAGCCGCGCAGGCGCGCGGTGTCGACCAGACCTTCGGTGATGGTCGCCAGATAGGCGACGACATCGTCGGGGTCGAGGGCGAAGCCCGCGCGCCGCTGCGCGGGGGCGTTGGGCACCCAGATGCCGCCGCCGGACAGCGCGGTCGAGCCGCCGTAGGCGGCGCCCTTCTCGACGATCAGCACCGACAGGCCTTCGGCCTCGGCCTTGAGCGCGGCGGTGAGCCCGCCGCCGCCGGAGCCGGCGATCAGGACGTCGACCTCGTCGTCGAATGCGGTGGCGGACTGTGGGTCCGGTGCGGAGTCGGCGGTCACGCGCGGCCCTCCTTCGTCGTCGGGTCCGGGTCGGCGGGCACGGCGGCGCGCACCGCGAAACCGGCGATGAGCGCGGGGGCGGCCCGGTAGTAGCGCACCGGTGTCCGGTACGGGCCCTGCTGGGCCAGCGCCGCGAATGCCGCGACCCAGGTGCGGATCTCGTGGGCGGAATTGCCTGCGGCGGCGGTGATGGCCGCGTTGTCCCAGTTCGCGACCTCGGCGAGCTTGCCGTCGTCGAGCAGGGTCAGGAATTCGTTGTCCCACCGCGGGTTCAGCGGTCGCAGGGCGCCTTCGCCCGCGGCGAATTCGCGGGCGGCCTCGACCACCGCGGCACTGCGGGCGGCGCGCTGCTCGGGTGACATCGGCCCGCCGTGCACGATCCGGTCGCGGACCGCGCCGGTCGCCGTGGCCAGGCGCGGTACCGGCGGATCGTGGGACAGCCCACCGGATCCGAGCACCAGCACCCGCGCGTCGAGCGTCGACAGGAACGCGCCGACCGCGGTGCCGAGGGCCGCGGCCCGGTGCGGCGGCCCGAGCGGCACGGCGACAGCGTTGACGAAGATCGGGATCACCGGGCGGGCGGTGACCGCGCCGAACAATCGCGCCAAGGGCTGCACGGTGCCGTGGTCGACGTCCATCGCCGTCGATATCGCGACGTCGACACCCGCGGCCAGCACCGCCTCGGCGAGCTCGGTCGCCAGCGCTGCCGGAACGTCGAGCGGCCCGGCGTGGGTGCCGTAGTCGCCGACGCCGCAAGCGGCTGTGCCGATACAGAATGGGGGCATCGTCCGGTAGAAGAAGCCGTTGTAGTGGTCGGGTGCGAAGGTCACCACCAGTTCGGGATCGAACTCGCGCGCGAAGCGGGCGGCGTCGTCGAGCGCCGCCCCGATCTCGGTGCGCAGTTCCGGTGACGGACCGGGCAGATCAAGAAGAGGGCTGTGCGAGACGCAGCACACGGCCAGCGGCATCGGGACCTCCTCGGGTCGAGGCGAAGGTGTCGAGCAGCTCGGTGCCGAGTTCGGGGGCGAACTGCGCGATGGACGACCCGGCGACGACCCGGTCCGGGCGCAGGAAGAGCACCGAGTCGGCCTGACCGTCGAACCAGCGCTCGAGCGCGCCGGTGCCGTCACCGACGACGGTCACGTCCTCGTGATCCTGTCCGGCCCAAGACAATTGGGTAGCGGGCCGGGCCGCGACGAACCGGGCGCCGAACTCCCGCCAGCGCGCGAACACCTCGTCGCCGAGCACCGCGCGCGGGTCGTTGTTCCAGCACAGCACCGCGAACCACGGGCCGAGCACCTCGTCGAGCAGCACCTCCGGCTGTGTCCTGGTGCGCACCACCGGCTGCACGAACAGCGTCCCGACCGGTGAGGGCTCCGACCGCGACCAGCGGTGCACCACCGCACCCCGCTCGTAGCGGGGCATCGGCTTGAACTTCATCCCGAGGACGTAGCTGCGCACCGGCGGGATCGCCGCCGCTGCCCGCACCAGCACGTCCCTGATCGCGGCGACCCGGCGGTCGGTCGGCGAGATGACCCGCCCCACCAGGGTCGACAGGTCGATCATGGCGCGGGCGTGGGCGCGGCGTTCGGTGTCGTAGGAGTCGAGCAGGGCGGCATCGGCCCGGCCGGTCACCACGGCCGCCAGCTTCCAGCCCAGATTCGCGGCGTCGCGGATACCGCTGTTGTAGCCCTGGCCCTGCCAGACCGGCATCAGATGCGCGGCGTCGCCGGCCAGCAGCATCCGGCCGGCGCGGAAGGCGCCCGCGATGCGCGAGTGGTGGGTGTAGACGCGGCGGCGGATGATGTCGAGGCGTTCGGGATAGGGCACCAGCGGTGCGGTCATCCTGGCCACGAACGCCGGATCCTCGGCCAGCTCGTCGGACTCGTCGTCGTGGATCATGAACTCGAAGCGGCGGATTCCGTGCGCGATCGACACCGACACGTTCGGTCGCGCGGGGTCGGCGGCGACCTCGATATTGGGGTGGCCGAGCGGGTCGGCGGCGATGTCGACCACCAGCCACCGGGTCGGTGAGGTGGTGCCGTCGAAGCTCACGCCCATGGCCTTGCGGGTGACGCTGCGCCCGCCGTCGCACCCGACGACATACCGAGCCCGCACCACATCGGGGCCGGTGCCGGTGCCGATCCCGACGTCGACGTGCGTGCCCTTGTCGGCACAGGACCTCACCGCCGCCGACCACAGCACCCGCACGCACGGATACCGGTCGAGCCCGGCGAGCAGTTCCGCGTCGACGAGCGGCTGCACGAAGCCGTTGCGCTTGGGCCAGCCGAACGAGGTGTCCGCCGGCGCGATCTCGGCCAGCAGCCGACGCCGGGCGTCGACGAAACGCAGGATCTGGTTCGGGGTGGTGTGCGGCAGGATCCGCTCGATCAGGCCGATCGATTGGAAGGTCCGCAGCGACTCGTCGTCGAGACCGACACCGCGCGGGTAGTCGATCAGCGTCGCGCGCTCCTCGACCACCAGGGTGCGCACGCCTGCGGCGCCCAGGATATTGGCCAGCGTCAGGCCGACCGGTCCCGCGCCGACGATGAGGACATCGGTGCCGGTCATCTCAGGCCCCGAGCAGGAAGTCGAGATGCAGGGCGTCGAAGGTCGCGGCGTCCTCGTACTGCGGCCAGTGCCCGCAGTTCTGCATCACGACGAACCGGGCGCCGGGGATCATCGCGGCCATCCGCCGCCCCTCGGCCACATCGGCGGTCGGGTCGTGGCTGGTCCACACCACCAGAGTCGGCGCGGTGATCTGCCCGTATTCCTTCTCCCCCAAAAGGTTCCGCTCCCGGATCACCGGGTCCTGCAGGGCCATGATGTCGTGCATCGCGGCGGGGAACCCGGGCTGCCGGTAGATGCGCTGCCTGCTGGCGACCAGGTCGGCGTAGTCCTTGGACTTGTCGGCCATCAACCAGGTGATCCGCGCCCGCACGGTCTCCCAGGTGGGTTCGGTGGCCGCGGCCATCGACAGCGTGACGATGCGGCGCATCACCTCGGGGTCGGCCTGGGAGCCGCCCGCGGTGTTGAGCACCAGGCGGTCGACCCGGTCGGGGTGGTCGACGGCGGCGCGCGCGGCGACCCAGCCGCCCAGCGACTCCCCGCTCAGCGACGCCTGCCGCACCCCGATGGTGTCGAGGAAGCTCATCAGATGGTCGACGTAGTGCGCGATCTCGAGTGCGTGACCTGGCTTGCCGGTGTAGCCGTGGCCGAGCATGTCGATCGACCAGGTGGAGAAGTGCGCGGCATGGGCGGCCAGATTGCGGACATAGGCCTCCGCGTGCCCGCCGGACCCGTGCAGCAGCACCAGGGTGGGCAGGTCCTCGGCGCCCGCGTGCAGGTAGCGGGTGCGTACCCCGCCCACGTCGAGATAACCCTGACTGAACGGCACGCCCTGCAGGTCGCTCCACACGCTCTCGTGTTCGGACAACTTCGTCACTCCCTCTGTCCGTCGGCTGTTCACCGCGCTCAGCACTCCACCGATTTGCCGGTCGCCGCCGCGTGCCCGGCCCGGTGGCCCCACACCATGGCGGGGCCGATGGTGCCGCCCGCGCCGCCGTAGGCCCGGCCGGTCACCCCGGCCATGGCATTGCCCGCCGCGAACAGCCCGGGGATGACCGAGCCGTCGACGTGCAGCACCCGCCCGTCGCGGTCGGTGCGCGGCCCGCCTTTGGTGCCCATCGCGCCGACCGTCACCGGCACCGCGTAGTAGGGCCCGGTATCGATCGGGCCGAGGGTGCGGCCCACCGCGGTCGGCGCGTCCTGGTCGCCCCACCAGCCGTCGTAGGCGCTCGCGCCGCGGCCGAAGGCCGGATCGTGGCCCGCCGCGACGTCGCGGTTCCAGCCGGCCACGGTGGCGGCCAGGCCGTCCGCGTCGACCCCGATGCGCCCGGCCAGGGCGGGCAGGTCCGCGGATTCGTTGAACCAGGCGGGGACCGGCTCGCCCGGCGCGATACCGAGGAAGCCGTAGCGGCGCAGGTGTTCGGCGTCGAAGACGATCCAGCCGGGATCGTTGACGTAGCCCTCGCGCGGGTCCAGGTAGTGGAAGGCACCGGCCATCGAGTTGTACTCCGAGGCCTCGTTGACGAAGCGGCGCCCGAGCCGGTTGACCATGATGCTGCGCGGCCTGGTGCGTTCGAGCCGGACGCTGCGGCTGCGCGGATGGCCGTCGATGGTGTCGTCGGGGATCCGCACCACCGGCACCCACCAGGCCTCGCTCATGGTGCCCAGATCCGCGCCGTGCGCCATGGCCATCCGCAGGCCGTCGCCGGTGTTGCCGGGCGGTGAGACCGGGCCCCGCATGGGTCCGCGCAGATAGGCCTTGACCAGAATCGGGTCCCACTCGAAGCCGCCGGTCGCCAGGATCACACCCTGGCGGGCGCGCACGGTGGAATCTCCTGCCGCCGTGGCGATCCGGACCCCGGTGATCGCGCCGTCGCCGGCGATCAGCTCGACCGCGCGGGCACCGGTGCGCGGCACCACGCCCAAGGCGAGCACGCCCGCGAGCAGGCCTGCCACCAGGGCGGTACCCGCCACACACAGGTCGGCGGCGCTGTCCTCGCCCACCGCGGCGTGCAGCCGGGCCCTGGTCTCGGCGTCGAAACCGACATTGCTCCAGTCGGCGGGGAAGCTGGTGATCCGATCGCGCCACGGGCCGAGCTCGGCCGGATCGAAGGCGACCGGGCTCAGCGAGCGGCCGCCGCCCGGCTTGCCACCGGGGAGTTCGGGCTTGTAGTCGGGGAACCCGTCGGCGATCCCGAACCGCACACCGCTGTGTTCCTCGACGAAAGCGACGGTGGCCGCGCCGGTTTCGACGAAGGTGCGCACCAGGTCCTCGTCCATCGAACCGAAGGACTGCGCGCGCAGATAGGCCATCGCGTCCGCGACAGTCAGCGGTTCCCCGGATGCCCGGTCGTGCGCGGGAATCCAGGCGATACCGCCGGAGACCGCGCTCGTGCCGCCGACGGTCGGCGCCTTCTCGAACACCGCCACCGACGCGCCCGCGCTCGCCGCGCTCAGTGCGGCGGTGAGGCCGGCCGCGCCGCTGCCGAGAACGACGACATCGACCTCGGTGTCCCACGTCAGGGATGACGGTTCCTGCTGCGAAGTCACTGTCCCGCTCTCCTTCTCGACCGCTCTCACCTCGCCGAATGACGCAGTACCGAGCGAGATTGAAGTTATCGTATGACGAGAATGTCATTCTCCGCCAGCGAGTGCCGAAATCTTTTCGGAGCCACGGCCCGCCACTTTCGCTTGCGGCGCATCGCGGCGAGAGAGTACGGTTCTCTCATCCGGCAAGTCTTGTTCTTGCACGGAATTTCCTGTCGTGCCGCTCCGATCGCGCGACAGCTGCGCTGGAACAGGAGAGCATCCGTGAGCATCGACGATGCCGCCGACCGGGACCGCAAGGCGAACCGATACCACTTCGACCGGCACACCCCGGAATATCGGCACCGCTTCACCGAGATCACCCACGACCTGCACGCGAAGTGCCCGGTCGCCTGGACCGACACCTACGACGGCCACTGGGTGGCGGCCGGGGCCAACGCGGTCTTCGAACTCGCCCGCTGCCCGCACGTGTCCAACGACCACGACCTCACCGGCCAACGCAACGGGTACAAGGGCATCTCGATTCCGACCGCGCAGCGCGCGCAACTCGTGCGCGGCGGGATTCTCGAGATGGACGATCCCGAGCACCGGCTCTACCGGCAGGTGCTCAACCCGTACCTGTCGCCGGCCGCGGTGCGCCGCTGGGAACCGGTGATCGACGAGATCGTGCGGGCCGCGCTCGACGAGAAGATCGAGTCGGGCCGCATCGATTTCGTCGACGACCTCGCCAATGTCGTGCCTGCGGTGCTCACGCTCGCCATGCTCGGTATCCCGCTGACGAAGTGGTCGCTCTACAGCGAACCGGTGCACGCCGCGGTGTACACCCCGGAGGACTCCCCAGATGCCGCGCGTGTGGCCGAGTTGCACCGCGCGATGGGCATCGACCTGCTGACGAGTCTGGCCGAGGTCAAACAGCATCCGCGCCCCGGTCTGCTCGAGGCGCTCACCGAACTGCGCATCGACGGCGAACCCGCGCCCGATCTCGAACTGCTCGGCATGCTCGGCCTGATCATCGGCGGCGGTTTCGACACCACGACCGCGCTCACCGCGCACGCGCTCGAGTGGTTGTCGCAGAATCCCGGCGAACGCGCCCGGCTCAGCCGTGACCGCGACACCCTGCTCGCGCCCGCGACCGAGGAATTCCTGCGCTACTTCACCCCGGCTCCCGGCGACGGGCGCACCATCTCGGCCGACGTCGAGATCGAGGGCACCGCATTCAAAGAGGGCGAGCGGCTCTGGCTGTCCTGGGCGATGGCCAACCGCGATGCCGAGGTGTTCCCCGATCCGGACGACATCGTGCTGGACCGGCGCGGCAACCGGCACTTCAGCTTCGGGCTCGGCGTGCACCGCTGTATCGGGTCCAATGTGGCGCGCACGGTGTTCAAGTCGATGCTCACCGCCGTGCTCGACCGGATGCCCGACTTCGTCTGCGATCCGGCGGGCACCGTGCACTACGACACGATCGGTGTCATCCAGGGCATGCGCAAGCTGCCCGCCACCTTCGCCCCTGGCCCGCGGCTCGGCGCCGGGCTGGACGAGACGCTGGCCAAACTCCAGATCATCTGCGACGAGCAGCAGCTGGCGGCTTCGGTGACGGTGCGGCCCGAGATGGCCCGGATCGACTGATGCGCACCAACGCCGACGGCACCACCACCCCGTACATCGATGCGAGCGTGCACGTCTTCTTCGCCTCGAACCGGGACCTGCGCGATCACCTGCGCGAGCCGTTCAAGAGCCGGGGCGTGCCCGATGTGGAGCTGGACTGGTACGGGGCGCCGGGCGGTGAATACCTCGCCGGCGCAGCGAGTTCCGGCCGCCGGGCACCCGGTTCGGACCCGGCCGTGGTCGCCGGGCAGCTGTTCACCGACCGCGGCGTGGACGTGGCGATCCTGCATCCGATGACCAGGGGCATCCTGCCCGACCGGCATCTGACCTCGGCGGTGCTGGCCGCGCACAACGACATGCTGGTCACCCGCTGGCTCGGGCACGAGGAGTTCGGCGACCGGTTCCGCGGCACCCTGCGGGTCAACCCGGAGGACATTCCCGGCGCACTGCGCGAGATCGCCCGCTACGGGCAGCATCCGTCGATCGTGCAGGTCGGGGTGCCGCTGCAGGCGCGCGAGCTCTACGGCAAACCCCAGTTCTGGCCGCTGTGGGAAGCGGCCGCCGCGGCCGGGCTGCCGGTGGCGGTGCACATCGAGACCGGGGAGAGCATCGCCTTCCCGCCGACGCCGTCGGGCCACACCCGGACCTATGAGCAGTACCTGGGGTTCATGTCGCTCAACTACATCTATCACCTGCTGAACATGATCGCCGAAGGCGTCTTCGAGCGATTCCCCGAGCTGCGCTTCGTCTGGGCCGACGGCGGCGCGGATCTGCTGACGCCGTTCAGCTGGCGGATGGACACCTTCGGCAGGCCGCATCTCGAGCAGACCCCGTGGGCACCGCGGATGCCGAGCGAATACCTGCCCGACCACGTGTATTTCGTCCAGGACCGCCACGACGGCCCGCCCGCCGACGCCGAATTCGCCGCCGAATGGCTGGGTTTCACCGGCAAGGACGACATGGTGATGTTCGGCTCGAGCTATCCGCACTGGCAGGCCGTCGACGTGGACTCCCTGTCACCGGGCCTGACGGCCGAGCAGCGCGACAAGCTCAGCTGGCGTAACGCGGCCCGGCTCTACGGCATCGAGGTACCGACCGCGGCCGCGGTCCCCAGATAGTTCCAGGAAGGACGCGTATGCCGCCGATCCAGCACGAGCAGCGGGCCGACGCACCCGAGCAGGTCGCCGTCCGGGTCGTCGACTCCGACGTGCATCCGGTGCCCCGCCGCGGCGAACTCGTCGAGTACATCCCCGAACCGCACCGCAGCGACTACTTCCTCAGTCACCGCGTCGGCGACACGATCATCTACGACGCCCCCGACTACGCGCATTCCTACGCGATGCGCGTCGACGCGTTCCCCGCGGACGGCCAGTTCCCCGGCAGCGATCCCGAGCTCGCCTACCGGCAGCTGATCGTGGAGGCCGGCTCCGACATCGCCATCCTGGAACCGACCGTGCGGGCGACCCGGCTGCCGCAGGCGACCCAGGCCATGGCCACCGGCATCAATCACTGGCAGGCCAACCACTGGCTCGATCCGGTCACCAACCGGCATCAGCGCTGGCGCGGGTCGATCTGTGTCGCCGTGGACGATCCGATCGGCGCGGTCGCCGAGATCGAGCAGTGGGCCGGGCATCCGTACATGGCGCAGATCCTGCTCAAGGCCGAACCGCGGCCGTCCTGGGGTGATCCGAAGTACGACCCGATCTGGGCGGCGGCGACCCGGCACGACCTGGTGGTGAGCTGTCATCTCGGGCGCGGCGCGTTCGAGACGATGCCCATGTCGCCGGTCGGATTCCCCAGCTACAACCACGATTTCATGGTCAGCTACTCGTTGCTGGCCGCCAATCAGATCATGAGCCTGATCTTCGACGGCACCTTCGACCGTTTCCCGGCGCTGCGCTTCGTGTTCGTCGAGCACGCGTTCACCTGGATTCTGCCGCTGATGTGGCGGATGGACGCGATCTACGCCTCGCGCAAGCAGTGGATGACGATCGGGCGCAAGCCCTCGGAGTACGTCAAGGAGCACATCCGGTTCACCACCCAGCCGCTGGACTACCCCGAGGACAAGACCGAGCTGACGCGGGCGCTGGAATGGATGGACGCGGGCCGGATCCTGCTGTTCTCCTCGGACTATCCGCACTGGACCTTCGACGATCCGCGCTGGCTGGTCAAGCATCTGCCCGCGGCGGCTCGCGACCGGGTGATGTTCCGCAACGGCATCGAGACCTACCACCTGCCGGAATTCGTTCCGGCACTGCCCGATCCGCGGCGGAGGCGCTGAGATGACCGAGGACAGCGCGACATCCGGTGAGCAGCCGCGCCTGGCGCAGGGCCGCGAGCACGTGGTCGCCACCGTCGAGGAGATTCCGCCCGGATCGTCGAAGGTGGTGCCGATCGGCCGGTTCGGTGTCGGGGTCTACAACGTCGGCGGCACCTTCTACGCCATCGCCAACTATTGCCCGCACGAGGGCGGACCGCTGTGTTCCGGGCGGACGCGGGGCCGGACCGTGGTGGACGAGAGTGTCCCCGGCGACGCGGTGATGGTGCGCGACAACGAGTTCCTCTACTGCCCGTGGCACCAGTGGGGCTTCGAGCTGGCCACCGGGACCACGGCGGTCAAGCCCGAGTGGAGCATCCGGACCTACCCGGTGCGCGTGGTCGACGGCGCCGTCGTCGTCCAGGCCTGAGCGGACCTGCCATGCCCGCTGTGACGGTGAACGGCGGCCGCGTCGTCTACGAGATCCTCGGCACGACAGGCCCCCCGGTGGTGCTGACGCCCGGCGGCCGGTTCGGGATGGACATTCCAGGGCTGCGGCCACTGGCCGAAGCCCTGGTCGAGCACGGGCACACCGTGCTGCTGTGGGACCGGCCCAACTGTGGCGCCTCCGACGTCCAGTTCTACGGGGTGAGCGAATCCCATATGCGGGCCGAGACGCTGGCGGGTCTGCTCACCGAGCTGGATCTGGGTCCGTGCGTGCTGGCCGGCGGGTCCGGTGGCGCCCGGGATTCGCTGCTGACCGCGATCGAGTATCCGGAGCTGGTCACCCGGCTCGTGCTGTGGAACATCGTCGGCGGGACCTACGGCCTGTTCAATCTCGGTGCGCACTACATCCTGCCGAGCCTGCAGGTGGTCCGTGGTGCCGGGATTCCCGGGCTGCTGAAACTGCGGGAGTGGCGCGAACGCGTCGCCGAGAATCCCGGCAACGAGCAGCGGCTGCTGGCCATGGACCGCGACGAGTTCGTGAAGCTGTCGTTGCGCTGGCTCAATGCCTACGTGCAGAAACCCGGCCAGACCGTGCCGGGTGTCGACGACGAGCTCTTCGACCGGATCCGGGTGCCCACCTTGATCATTCGCGGCGGCACCGGGGATCTGGATCATCCGCGGCGCACCTCGCTGGAGATCTCGTGTCTGATCGACGGCGCGGAGCTGATCGATCCGCCGTGGCCCGAGGACGCCTGGGAGCGGGCCATGGAAGATCGGGCGACCGGGCGGGTCGACCGGTTCAACCTGTTCGACACGTGGGTGCTGGCCGCACCGGCGATCGCCGAGTTCCTGGCCCGCCCATGAGTCGCCCGGCCGGATCAGCGCACCAGCAGGCGCACCTCGGCGTTCAGTGCCGCCTCGAGCGCGGTCAGCACCCGGCTCTCCGGAATCCGTGTCAGGTCGGCCGCGCGCAGGGTCACGGTGACGACGTCGAAGCCGGCGGCGCCGGCGACCCGGCCTACGTCACCGGTGAGGCCGAACCCGGCCAGCACGCCGTGCGCGTCGTCGTCGGTGCCGCGGCTGAGGAAGGTCACCGCGCCCGGTACCGGTTCGGTCCCGAACGCACGCGCGCACGCGTCGACCAGGTCGCGCACGGTGGCAGCGGGGTCGTCGGTGGCGATCTGGAATCGCAGTTCAGGGCCCGCGCTCGGTCCCGGTGGGGCGTCGGCCCGCAGCGCGCGCAGCCCGGCTGCCCGCCGCGCCGGGGTCAGCGTCCGGTCGGGGTCGACATCGATGCGTACAACCGCGGTCCTCATGTCCCCAAGCCTAACCGCGCGGACCACACCCACCTTCGTATTTGAACACCTGAAATGACTTGTGCCACAGATCATTTCGAACCACAACCCAAGGGGCGGCAACCATGAAAGTCACGGTCGATCCGCGGATCTGCGAGGCCAACGGCGTCTGTATGGGCATCGCGCCGGCGATCTTCGCCCTGGACGAGGACGACGTCCTGCACGTCGGCGATCCCGATCTGCACCCCGGCACCGAGGCCCTGATCCGCGACGCGGTCGCGCAATGCCCGCGGGCCGCGCTGTCGATCGTGGACAGCTCACGACCGCGGGCGCAGCACGATGACCGGAATCTCCCGTTCGGTCCACGACTGATAGGTGTCGAAGTCGGCGTAGATGTCCACCAGCAGCGGCCAGAGCCGGGCACGCTGCCCGGCATCGGCGACCTCAGCGCGCACCGGCAGCCGATCGCGGCGGATCTGGATGTGGGTATCGGGTTCGGCGCGCAGATTGTGGTACCACTGCGGATGTTTCGGCAGCCCGCCCTGCGAGGCGACGATCACGGTGTCCGCGCCGTCGACCAGGTAGAGCAGCGGGGTCGTGTACCACACCCCGGACTTGCGGCCCCGGTGCTCGAGCAACAGGGTGGGGACCGGTTTACGCCACCCCGCGCCGACCCGCCACAGTCCGCCGATCCTGCCACCGGTCAACCGGTAGAGCCGCACGTGCGCCTTTCCCGCGAGGGAGAAGAGCTTCGGCAACAGCGGGGAGTCGAGCTGGGCGGGCCGGGGTGGGTGGGTCATGGTTCCTCGTTCCAGGAGAAGGGGGCGGGCGTCAGCCGAGCGCGACACCGAGTTCGGTGGCGAAGGTACGGATCATGTGCTGCACGCCGATCTCGTTGCGGCCGATGATCATATGGTCGTGCTGGCCACGGCGCACCCCTTCACCGCACTGCGGCAACATGGCGAAGTCCTCGTCCCTGACCGCGGCGTGCACCTGCTGGTAGATGCTGTCGTACACCGCGCGCTGGGCGTCGTCGGCGGCGGGAATCCTGGCCATCCAGCTGTGGCGCACGGTACAGCGCGTCGGCGCGCCCGCGGGCAGCATGTCCAGGATCTCCACCCCGACCGGGCTGTTGGCCAGCACGAGGTTCGGGTAGATCCAGTAGATCACGCCCATGTTCATCAGCGGACTCCAGTCGCCGGCGGGCTCGGCGTCCAGGTTGCGGATCCAGGTGAACGGGAAGCCCATGCGGTGGTGGCGGCCGAAGGCATCGTGGATGGAGGTGTCGGCGACGGTGTTCTGCCCGATCACGCTCTCGCCGTGCACGAACGGGAAGTGGTAGCTCTCGGCGAAGGCCTCCAGCGCGCCCTTCCAGCTGACCTCGGAGACGAACTCGCGTTCGTCGTGGTACCCGTAGGAGGCGTAGTCGAGCTGCGCGAGCTCCGGCCCCATCGCGCCGAGGTGAGCATCGACATCGATCTCGCCACCCGCGGTCAGCACCGTCCAGATGAAGCCGTGCCGCTCCTGGCTGGGCAGTTCCACCAGGCCGTAGTCGCCGCGGTCCATCCCGGTGAACCCGGCCTTGCCCGGCACGCCGACGAGTTCGCCGGTATTGCGGTAGGTCCAGGCGTGATAGGGGCAAGTGAAGCGGGCGGCCTTGCCCGATCCGCAGGCGGGTTGCGCACCGCGGTGCCTGCAGTAGTTCAGCAGCACGTGCGCGGTGCCGGTCCGATCACGGGTGATCAGCAGCGAATCGCCGAGGACGGTGCGGACCACGTAGTCGTCGGGTTCGGGGATGCGGGCCGAGGGCATGACCGCCAGTGGCGTGCGGCGCAGGATCTGCGATTCCTCCACCTCGGTGATCTTCGGATCCCGGTAGTAGTGCAGCGGGACGCGCAGGGTGGATTCGGCCATGTCGGTGGTGCCGTCGAGCACCAACCGCAGGGCGCGGCGGGTCAGATCGTCGGTGAGTCCTGCGGCGGTCAGGTCGGGCCGGTGCGGCATGGGCTGTCCTTTCACGAGATCGTTCAGACCATACATATCAACTCAGATGTATGGTCTGAATCGACGAGAACCCGTGACAACGGCACTCAGCCGATAGGGTCGGCGACACACCGGTTTCCCAGGGAGGTTCGCTTGCGCAGGCATGGCTGGTCGGGCACAGTGCCGAGCACCGACGCCGAGGCGGTCGACCGCATCCTGACGGCCGCGCGGGCGGTCATAGAGCGGTCCGGCGCGGCCTTCACCATGGCCGAGATCGCCAGGGAACTGGGCGTCACCCGGCAGACGGTCTACCGCTACTTCCCCAACGCCGACGCGCTGATCGCGGCGACCGCGCTGGCCGAGACCGGGCGATTCCTCGATGTCCTTGCCGCGAAACTCGACCGCATCACCGATCCCGCCGAGGCGGTGGTGGAGGGCATCGCGTACACACTCGAGACGCTGCCGGAGGACCGCTACCTCAGCCTGCTGCTGACTCCCGGCCGCGCCAGTTCGTTCCCCGCCGAGGTCACCTCGGATACGGCGCTGGCACTGGGCCGCAGCATCCTGGAACGCTTCGCCGTCGACTGGGAGCAGGCGGGCATCACCGGCGGCCGCCTCGACGACCTTGTCGAGCACATGCTCCGCATCGTCGGATCCTTCGTGCTCGATCCAGGGCGCCCACCTCGCCGCGGCACCGAACTGCGCGACTATCTCACCATCTGGGTCGCCCCCGCGGTGCGCGGTCTGCAGCGCCCCTGACTCAGGGCCGGGGCAGGCCGAGGATGCGTTCGGCGATGATCGTGCGCTGGATCTCGGAGGTGCCGCCGGCGATGGTGCCGGCGAAGGAGCGGACGTAGCGTTCGAACCAGCCGGGGGCCGACTCCTCGAGGCTGAGCGGGCTGTAGCGGGCGGTGACGTCGGGGTGGACGAGCCCGCGCGGGCCCGCGGCGGTCAGCGCGGCGGACGCACCGGCCTGGACCGCTTCGGAGCCGAGCAGTTTCAGTACCGACAGGCCCGCGATGTCGTCCTCGCCGCGGGCGGCGCCGGCGAGTGCGCGTGAACCGAGCAGGCGCATGGCCTGGGCGTCGAGGGCGAGAGTGGCGTAGCGGTCGGCGTCGAGCGGGGTCGCCGGATGGAAGTCGGCGAGCAGGCCGTCGAGCCTGCCGGCGAAACTCAGCCAGAGCAGGGTGCGTTCGTGGCCGAGCGAGCCGTTGGCCACCTTCCAGCCCTGGTTCACCTCGCCCACGATGTTCGCCGCGGGCACCCGGACCTCGGTGCAGAACACCTCGTTGAAGTCCAGGTCGTCCGGGTCGGCCACCGAGGCGAACGGTCGCCGCTCGACGCCGGGCAGATCGGTGGGGATCAGGATGGCCGAGATGCCACGGTGTTTCGGCGCGTCCGGATCGGTGCGCACGAAGGCCAGCAGCACGTCGGCATCATGGGCACCCGAAGTCCACACCTTCTGCCCGGTGACGACGAAGTGGTCGCCGTCGCGCACGGCCCTGGTACTCAGCCCGGCCAGATCCGAGCCGGCGCCGGGCTCGCTCATGCCCAGCGCCGCGGTCAGGTCGCCGCGCAGCACCGGAATCGCCCAGCGGCGTTGCTGTTCGGCGGTGCCGAAGGTGATCAGCGAGGCGGCCACGATGCCGACGCCCTGCGGGTTGAAGTTCTCGTGGATGCCGCGCCGGGCCAGTTCCTCGCGGTGCACGTACTGCTGCACGATCCCGGCGTCGCGGCCGCCGAACTCCGGCGGATACCCCGGCACCAGCCAGCCCGCGTCGAACTGAACCCGCTGCCATCGGCGCGCCCAGTCCGGCAGGTGCGCGCTGGAGCGCGGGCGTGGCGCCGCGCCCGCGTCGGTGGGCAGGTGCTCGTCGAGGAAGGCGATCAGGTCGGCACGGAAGTCCTCCACGTCCTGGTCAAACCGCAGTCGCACGGTACTGCCTCGCGATCGTCGCCCGGTGCTCGTCGGTTCCGCCGAGCAGCATCTCCCCCGCCTTGGCCCGCTTCAGCGCGAACTGCAGGTCGTTCTCCCACGTGTAGCCCATCGCGCCGAACAGTTGCAGCCCGTGCCGGAAGACCAGTTCCTGGCACTCACCGGCGGCCGCCTTGGCCATCACCGCGGCGAGCCCGGCGCGCTCGTCGGCCTCGGCCAGCGTCAGCGCGGCCCAGTAGGTGAGCGCGCCTGCCCGCTCGACGGCGACGTGCATGTCGGCGGCCTTGTGCGCCACCGCCTGGAAAGACCCGAGGGGAGCACCGAATTGGCGGCGTTCGCGCACGTGCGCCACGACCAGGTCGAGTACGCGCCTGCAGGCGCCGACCATGGTCGCTGCCAGCCCGGTCAACGCGCTCGCACGGGCCGTCGCGACATCGGCTCCGGTGGCACTGCCTGCCGCGACCCGCACGTGGTCGAAGGTGACGGTGGCCAGGTGCAGGACCGGATCGAAGATCGCCGAGCGGCGCGTGCGCACCCGCCCCGCCTCGACCACGAAGACCCCGGCGCCGGTGACGACGGCGAGCAGTTCGGCACGATCACCGTCGAGCACCTCGGCCGAACCGTGCAGCACCCACTCGGCGCCCTCGCGCCGGGCCGCGATGCCGCCGAACACCGCGGCACCGGCCACCTCGGCGGGCGCCTGCGGCACGAGCGGCGCGAACTGGCTGGTGGTCGCCAAGTATGGCGTCGGATCGCAGGCCCGGCCCAGTTCCTCGTGCACGATGGTCAATTCGACGGCGTTCTCCCGGTCGGTCATCGCCGTCCAGCCGTGCTCGACATAGCGCTGCCACAGCGGACCGGGGTCCGCGCCCTGGTCGGCGACGGCCCGGACCAGCGTGGGCGGACAGTGTTTCGCGACCACCTCGCGCACGGTGTGCTGCCACAACCGCTGATCGTCGTCGAACTCGAGCAACATCCGACCGGACTCCTCTCCCACCCACGGTGAGAATGCCATTCTTATACTCAGGATAGTATGTACTCTTCAGATAAGAAGATGATTTCCGGACTCCGAGGAACCGCCGTGGCCTACGTCATCACCCAGAACTGCTGCAAGGACGCCTCGTGCATCGCGGCCTGCCCGGTGGACTGCATCCGCCCGAGCGAGGGCGACGACGGCACCCAGATGCTGTTCATCGACCCCGAGACCTGCATCGACTGCGGCGCGTGCGCCGACGAGTGCCCGGTCGACGCGATCTACTCCGAACACGATCTGCCGCCGGAACAGGAGCGGTTCCGTGAGCTCAATGCCGCCTATTTCCAACGGCATCCGCTCGAGATGGGTGACATCACCGCCCCCGCGCAGCGGGCCGCCGTCACGCCAGGCGCCCTGCGGGTCGCGATCGTCGGTGCCGGTCCAGCGGCCTGCTACGCCGCCACCGAGTTGCTCGGCATCGACGGCATCGAGGTCGACATGTTCGACCGGCTACCCACGCCCTACGGTCTGGTCCGCTTCGGGGTCGCGCCGGATCATCAGCGCACCAAATCGGTGGTCCGGGTGTTCGACAACGCTTTTCGCACCGAGCGTTTCGGCTGCCATCTCGCGGTGGAGATCGGCGCCGCGCTGACCCACCGGGACCTGCTGGACCATCATCACGCCGTGATCTACGCCGTCGGCGCCCCGGACAGCCGCGAGCTCGGTATCCCCGGCGAGCAGCTGTCCGGGCATCACGCCGCCGCCGATTTCGTCGGCTGGTACAACGGGCATCCCGACCACGCCGCCCACCGATTCGACCTGACGACCCGGCGGGCGGTCCTGATCGGCAACGGCAATGTCGCCCTCGATGTCGCCCGGATGCTGCTGGCCGATCCGGCCACGCTGGCCGCGACCGACATCGCCGACCACGCGCTGACAGCCTTGTCGGAGCGGCACATCGAGGAGGTGGTGATCCTCGGCAGGCGCGGGCCGCGCGAGGCGGCCTTCTCCGTCGGAGAGTTCGGCGCGCTCGGTCATCTCGACGGGATCGATATCGTGATCGAGGGCGGGGACCTGGCACCGGATCCCGACGACGACGTCGAGACCGCGGCGAAACTGGAGCTGGCCCGCGAGTACGCCGACCGCCCGCCGACGCCGGGCAGCAAGCGCATCGTCTTCCGATTCCATGCCGCACCCACCGCCTTGGTCGGCACCGAGCATGTCGAAGCGCTGCGGGTGAGCGGCGATCCGGAGCCGATCGAGACCGCCCTCGTCTTCCGCTCGATCGGCTATCGCGGCCGGCCGGTCGACGGCCTGCCCTACGACGCGCGCACCGGCACCGTCCCGCACCGGGCGGGCCGGGTGGTCGACACCGACGGCGCCGCGGTGCCAGGGGTATACGTGACCGGCTGGATCAAGCGCGGGCCGCGCGGTGTCATCGGCACCAACCGGAGCTGCGCCGCCGAGACTGTCGCGGGCCTGCTGGCCGATCACGCGAACGGCGAGCTGGATCGCCCGGTCGCGGATCGCCTGGCCCTGCTGGCAACGATGTCCGACCGGGGACTGACGCCGGTGGACTGGCCGGGCTGGCGCGCCATCGATGCCGCCGAGCGGGACCGCGGCGCGGCACGGTCCCGCCCACGGGTCAAGCTCGTCTCGGTCGCCGAACTCCTCGACACCGCGCGCCGCCGACCACAGCTGCTGGCCTGACTATTCGCGGGCGCGCCACACCGTGACGACGAGCGAGGCGAGATCGAGAGCCGGACTGAGCCCGACCTTGCCCGCGGCCGCGCTCTCCTGGAAGGCCTGGACGACCTTGTCCGGGTCGTCGTCGAGTTCGTAGACGGCCAGGTAGCTCTGCCCGGCGGAACCGGCACCCGGCAGCTGGGCGGGCACCCGCCCGTACCGTTCACCGGCCACCACGCCGGGGACCGCGAGCACCTCACCGAGGTGCACGGTGTCGTACCACTCGTTGAATTCGGTCTCCTGACCTGCCACCGGATTCGAGAACACGAGCATCTTCGATCGGGCCATCGCTGTTCCCCTTCAAGGGTCGAGAATTGAAATTTTGAACTGAGAGAACCAGCGTCTCATAGGGAGTTGATCATGACCAGTGGCACCGACCGCCGGGTACTCGTCCTCACCGGCGCGGGTGATCGGTCGTTCTGCTCCGAGATGCCCGCTGAGCTGGTCAGCCCGTCGGGAGCAGGCGCTGCCACTGCCCGGCGGGCGGCTCGGCGAGATCGCCCTGCCGGTACAGCTTGCCGTCGGGACCGACGTAGTTGCCGGTCCGCGGATCGTATTCGGCCAGACCTGCCCCGATTCCCGGCGGCACGGCATTGGACGGCCGATCGCCCGGCGGCGGCACCGGCCGGGTATCCGAGGGCACCCCCTGCTCCTCGAGGCCCGGATCACGGGGATAGGGACCGGTTTCCGGCTGGGTGGCGGCCAGCGGGACGTACTCCTCGTCGCTGTTGCACAGCGCCGCCGTCGCCGCCCGCTTCCCCGGGCGCGCGGCACACGGGATGTTGCGGGCGCCGCGGACCGCGATATCGGAGTCCTGGGGCAGCTTGCAGTACATGCCGTCGGGGGTGTCGATGGTCTCGGTGTCCTCCGGTGACCGCCAGAGCGCGGGCGGCAGGAAGCCGACGGTGCAGGTCACCGGATCGGACAGATTGCCGAAGCGGAAGTCACCCAGGCCGAGGCCCGAGGCGTTGCGGGAGGGCTGGACCGCCTGGATCATCGAGATCGCCGGTGGCAGCAGGACCAGGATCTGCTCGAGGCCGGCGTTGTAGGTCACGGCGAGCTGCCCGATCGTGGTGAGATTCGCCAGCAGCACCGGCAGCGTCAGCTCGACGGACCCGAACAGCGCGCCGACCTCGTTCGCGAAGCCAGGCCCGGTCTGCAGCAGCGAGCGGACCTGCGGATCGTCGGCGACGAGTTGTCCGGTGACACCGGCCAGGCTGCGCGTCCACACTTGGACGGCATCGGTGGTGCGGGCCTGCGCGTCCAGCAGCGGCACACTGTCGGTGATCAGCGTCGCGGTCGAATCCGACACGGAGTTCAGGCTTTCGGTGATGGTCGCGGCCGAGGCGAGCAGCGAGTCCAGCTCGGGTCCCGCCCCGTTGACACCCTGGAACAACCGGTCGAGCAGGTCGTGCAGCCGGTCGACGGGAACGGTTCCGACCAGGGCGCTGAGCCGGTCCAGCATCGGACCGACCTGCTGGGGCACGGTGGCGTCGGCGGCGGTGATCACCGACCCGTCCCGCAGGTAGGGCCCGGCGTCGGTGCGCGGCCGCAGATCGACGTACTGCTCCCCCACCGCCGAGACACTGCGCACCTGCGCCTCGAGATCCGCCGGAATCGGCCGCCCGGCATCCACGGTCATGGTCGCCCTGACCCCGGTCGCGGTCAGCTCCACGGCGGTGACCTCGCCGACCTGCACGCCGCGATAGGTGACATTGCCGAACCGGTACAGGCCACCGGATTCGGGCAGCTCGAGGTAGACGGTGTGCGTACCGACCCCCAGCAGCGCGGGCAGGCGCACGTACACCGTCAGCAGCACCGTCGCCCCGATCACCGACAGCACCGCGAAGATCACCAACTGGGCGCGGACGAGTCTCGACAGCAGCATCAGCGTTCTCCCGGAACAGGTTCGACGCCGACCCCGAGCGGATCGGTCGTCGGCCTGGCATAGCCCGGATCGCCGACGGCCGCCTGCACGACGGCGGTCGGGTCGCCCCACGGTGTGCCGAGCAGCAGTTCCCGGCGCAACCGCGGCACGGTGAGGTCGACCGTGGCGTGCAGATTGAGATAGTCGCCGCGCACCGCGCGATCGATCACCGACTGCCCGTAGGGGTACACCGTGGCGTAGGCCAGCGCGGCGTCGATGTTCGGGCCGACGTCGGCGAGCGCGCGCAGGGTCGGTTCGAGATTGCGCAGGTTGGCCACCAGATCCGACCGTACCTCGGTCACCACGGAATTCGCGGTGTCGCCGAAGACCCGCAGCCGGTCCAGCGCGGTGGTCAGGGCTGGTCGTTCGGCCAGCAGGACGTCGAGGGCGGCGGGCAGTTCCCGCAGTGCGCCGGTGAGCACGTCGCGCTGACCGGCGAAGGTAGCCGAGAGCCGTTCCAGTCCGCGCAGGGCGGCGACGATGTCGTCGCGCTGGTTCGCCAGCGTGCCCATGACGGTGTCGAGCCGGGTGAGCAGCGTGCCGATCTGCTGCTGACGGCCGTCGAAGGCGTCACCGAGACCGGAGACGATGTCGTCGAGCTGACCGAGCCCGCCACCGTTGAGCACCACCGACAGCGAGGCCAGGGTCTGCTCGGTCGACGGATAGGTCGAGGCCTGGTCGAGCCCGATCGTGCTGCCCGGCGCCAGCGCACCGGCGGGGGCGACACCGTCGGGGATGCCGAGGGCGAGATGGCTCGACCCGAGCAGACTGGTCTGGCCGATCGTTGCGACCGCGTTGCCCGGCACGGTGGTTTCGGGGCGGATGTCGACGTCGACCACGGCGTGCCAACCGGCCAGCCGGATCCGGCGCACGCTGCCGACCACCACATCGTCGACGAGCACCGGCGAATTGGCCACCAGTGTCCCGGCATCGGCGATCTCGATCGACAGTGTCACCGACCCGGGCCCGCCCTCGGCGCCGGGCAGTGGCAGCGAATTCACGCCCTGCCAGCCACAGCCGGTGAGCGACAGCAGGACGGTCGTGGCGGCCAGCGCGCTGATCTTCTTGCGCCCGTCTGTGATTCGCGTCCGTGTGGTCATCGGGGTCCTCCCGGGAACAGGATGTCGGCCAGCGTCGGCAGCGGCGACGACGGCGGCGCGGGCGTTCCGACGGCCTCCGGCACGAGGTCGGGCTCGGTGTAGATCAGGTTCTCCGGCCGGGCGGCCGGGCTGAGCAGCGGAGTGATCGGGATCGGCAGATTGTTCAGCTCGGCGGTGTTCAGCAGGGGCAGGACCGGGCCGAGGTACTGGTGACATTTCCGGGCCGATTCCGCCGAGGTGGTGTTCTCGATGGCCGCGATCGCCGAGCACACCAGCTGCACCGGATTCGAGAAGTTGTTGAGCCCGAAGACGCCCGCTTCCGTACCGGTGTCCGGGTTGTAGATGTTGTAGAAGTTGGCCATGCTCGTCGGGAAGATGTGCAGCAACTGCTCGAGATCGTCGCGATGGTCCACGAGGTTCTGGGTGACGTTCACCAGTCCCCGCAACTGCTGTCCGGCCCGGTCGCGGTTGTCGCGGACGAAGCGCTGCACCTCGGTGACCGCGTGCGCGAGTTCGGTCAGGGCGGAGTCCAGGGCTGTGCGGCTGTCGTCTAGCACGCTGGTCAGCGAGGCCAGCCGGTTCTGGAATTCGACGACCTGGACATTGCTGTCGCGCAGCGCGGTGACGAAACGCTGGAGATTCTGGATGATCCCGACGATGTCGCCGCTGCCGTCGGCGAGGATCCGCCCGATCCCGGACAGCTCGGTGAGTGCCTGGCGCAGGGTGTCGCCGTTGCCCGCCATCGCGTTCGCCGCGCTGTCGACGAACTGCCCGAGCGAACTGGACGAGACCTCGCTGCCGGGGCCCAGATCGGTGGCCAGGCGGGTGAGCTGGGTCTTGATCTCGTCCCATTCGACCGGTACCGCGGTGCGCTCCAGGGGGATCGTCGCGCCGTGGGCCAGCTGTGGGCCGGTGTCGCGGTAGGCGGGGGTGAGCTGCACGTAGCGGGAGTCGACGAGGCTCTGCGCAATGATCACCGCGCGCGCGGCGGCGGGGACGGGCACCGCGCGGTCGACTTCGAGGACGAGTTCGGTGGTGGTGCCGTGCGGTTCGATCGACACGATCGAGCCCACCTTCACCCCGGACACGCGGACGTCGTCGCCGGGGTAGATCGCGGTGGCGGAGGTGAACACCGCCCGAATCGTGTACGGCCCGAACAGCTCTCGCCAGCCGGCCAGGGCACCCGCGAGCAGCGCCACGGCCACGGCCAGCGCGACACCGCCGCGCAGGAGCCACCGGCGGGTCATCGGGGGGCCGCCGGCGTCGGCACCGGGAACTGGCTCTGCGGTTGCACACCGAAGGCCTGATCGATGAAGGGCTGGAGCAGATGACCGTCGAGCAGGTTCACCACGAACGCGTTGTAGAACGGGCCGCCGGAGACCGCTTCGCCCTGTGTCAGGGATACTTTCGCCAGGCCGGGCAGCGCGGCGGCGATAGTGTCGCGATTCTGCTCGAGCATGGCCGTGATCGAGTTGAGCCGGTCCAGCGTCGGCGCGAGTTCGGCCTCGTTGTCGGCCACCACGCCCGACAGCTGGGCGGCCACGGCCGCGACGTTCGCCAGCAGGTCCACGATCGCCTGCCGTCGTTGCGCGAGCACCTGCAGCAGCGAATTCGCGTCCAGCAGCATGGTGTTCAGCCTGCTGCCGCGTTCGCCGATGATGCCCGAGACCTCGGCGGTGGCGGCCAGCAGGCCGCGCAGCGACTGGTCGCGGCTGTTGACCGACCGGGACACCTCGGTGAGCCCGGTCAGTGCCGGGCCGAGGTGTGGCGCGATCTGGTCGAGGGTCTGTGAGAGCAGGGTCAGGGATCGGTCCAGGGCGGCGGTGTCGATCTCGCGCACGTTGGTGGTCAGGTCGCCCACGGCGTCGGTCAGCGAATAGGGCGAGGAGGTCCGCTCCACCGGGATCACCCGGTACGGTCGCAGGGTGTGCTCGCCGCGCGAGGTGAGTTCCAGTATTCGCTGGCCGAGCAGGGAACCGGTTTTGATCCTGGCCTCGGTGTCGGCGCCGAGCACGATGTCGTCCTGGACGGCGAAGTCGACGCGGGCGTTTCCGTCGTCGAGGCGCACCCCGACGACCCGGCCGACGGTGACCCCGGACAGGACCACCTCGTCACCCACCGTCAGCCCGCCTGCCTCCTCGAAGACCGCGCCGTAGCGGACGGTGGTCGCCAGCAGGATGAACTGCTGGGACTGCAGACCGATGGCGATCACGCACACGGCCAGCGCGAGGCCGACCAGGCCCGGCCGCGCCAGGTGCGCACCGCGATACTGCGCCATACTCACGGGCTGCACCGTCCTGTCGTCTGTTCGATCCACGGCATGACGAGCACCTCGCCGTTCGCGTCGGTCACCCGGACGGTGATCGCGCAGATGTAGTACTGGATGAAGTTGCCGTAGGCGCCGGTGCGCACGAGTTTGCGGAAGTTCTCCGGCGCGCGCCGCAGGGCGGCGTCGAGGGTGGCTTTGTCGTCGTCGACCAGCGGCGCCAGCCGGGCCAGTTCGTTCACCGTGCCCGCCAACGGCGTTCGCGCCTGCCCCAGCAGATCAGCGACCGAGGCGGTGCCGCGATCCAGTGCGTCGATGGCGGCACCGATCGGTTCCCGTTCGCGCGCCAGTTCGGTGGTGAGGCTCTGCAGGCGATCGAGAGTGCCCGCGAACTGGCCGCCTTGGTCGGCCAGGGTGGTCATCACCGTGTTCAGGTGGTCGATGAGCTGCTCGACCACGGCGTTGTTCCGCGCCAGGGTCGTGGTGAACGCCGCGGTCCCGGCGGTCAGCGAGTTCACGGTGCCCTCCCTGCCCTGCACGATCTCGAGCAGCGACCAGGTCAGCGCGTTGACCTCCTGGGCGCTGAGGCCCTGCACGACCGGCTTCAGCCCGCCGAGCAGCAGGTCGAGATCCAGTGCGCCCGCGGTGCGTTCGCGGGGGATCTCCGCGCCGGGACCGAGCCGCTCGTGCACGCCTGCGGCGTCGGTCAGTTCCAGGTAGCGATCGCCGACGAGATTCAGGTAGCGCACCGCGGCGGTGGTGCCGGTGCTCAGGTGGAGGGTGGTGTCGGCGTCGAAGCCGACCCGCACGGTGTGGTCGGCGAGCAGTTCGATGCTGTGCACGCTGCCCACCCGCACGCCCGCGACCCGCACCGAGTCGCCGGTGCGCAGCCGCGACACGTCGGTGAACAGCGCGGTGTACCGGTCGGTGTCGCCGCCGCGGTACTGCCCGAACACCACCACCAGGAAGCCCGACAGCACCACCATCACGGCCGCGAAGATCCCGAATTTCACCAGTGGCGCGTTGCGGCGGCTCATCGCGCACCGCCGAACAGCAGCTGGGACAGGTTGTCCACGTTGAGGATCACCGATTCGTTGCCGCGCGCGAACGGGTTGGCGCCGATATCGGCCACCACGAACGGTGGCTTCTCCTCGTAGCCGACCGGCAGCACCGAGCACTGCGACCCACCGGTCGCGGCGACCTTGGGCAGGTTCTCCGGATACCGGTACGGGTCGATGCCCCACAGGAAGTTCGCCGAGAGACCGAGGCCGGGGACGTCGACGGGCTCGGAGTGGGCGAGCAGGCCGAAGCCGTCGAGCGAACAGAACAGCGCCGCACGGTATTCGCTGGTGAGCGCGGTGGTGGGCACCAGCAGATCCAGGGACCGGGCCAGCGCCGGGGCATTGGTGTCCAGTACCCGGTTGCCGGTGTCGGCGAACCCGATCAGCGAGACCAGCAGGGCGTCGAGATTGCGTTGCTCGTCGATCAGCGTGCGGCTGATCGCGGTGGCGTTGCGCGCCGTATCCACCAGTGCGCCCGCGGAATTCGCATAGGCGTCCAGCACCGGTGGCGCCAGGGCGAGATCGGTGCGCAGGGCGGGCAGTGCCGGTTCGAGCGTCGCCAGGAACTGTTCGAGATCACCCAGCATCGCGCCGACCTCGGCGCCGCGTCCCCTGGTCGCGGTGGCGATCGCGCCGAGGGTCGCGTTCAGTTTCGCCGGTTCGACGGCCGCCAGCACCGTGGTCAATTGTTCGAAGACGGTGTTGATCTCGACCGTCACCCGATCGGCCGTGAGCACCTGACCGGCCCGCAGCGACCCCGCCACCGACCGCTCGGGCGGACTCAGCTGCACGTACTTGGCGCCGAACACCGTGGTCGAGGCGATGGCGACCCGCACGTCCGCGGGGATCAGAGCGAGGGCATCGGTGTCGACCGCCAGTTCCAGTGCCGCGGTGCCGTCGGGTCGCTCCCTGATGGTGGTGACCCGCCCGACGGTGACCCCGCGCATCTTCACATCGGCGTCCGGGTTCAGCACCAGTCCCGCGCGGTGCGCGATCACGGTCACCACCGCGGTGCCGGCGAGTCCGCCGCGGAACAACACGAAGCTGCCCGCCAGCACCGCACAGCCGCAGCCGATCGCGATCAGCCCGGCGACGACCCGGCCCAGGGTGCGTAGCATCGGCCCTCCCTAACCCGTGAGATCGAAGTTGCCGTCGGCGCCGTAGACGGCCAACGAGACCAGCAGCGTCACCGAGACGACCGCGATCAGCGAGGTGCGCACCGCGTTGCCCACCGCCAGACCGACACCGGCCGGACCGCCCGCGGCGTGGAAACCGAAGTAGGTGTGGATGATCAGCACCGTCAACGCCATCAGCAGCGCCTGCGCGAACGACCACGCCAGGTCGGCGGGGTTGAGGAAGGTCGTGAAGTAGTGGTCGTAGAGACCGGGTGACTGGCCGAGCAGGAACACCGTGGTGAACCGGCTCGCGACGAACGAGGCGACCACCGCGAGCGCGTACAGCGGGGTGATGGCGATCATCCCGGCCACGATCCGCGTACCCACCAGATACGAGACCGGTTCGATCGCCATGGATTCCAGCGCGTCGATCTCCTCGTTGACGCGCATCGCCCCCAGTTGCGCGGTGGTCCCGGCGCCGAAGGTCGCCGCCAGCCCGATCCCGGCCACCACCGGCGCGGAGATCCGAACATTGATGAAGGCGGCCAGGAATCCGGTGAGCGCCTCGATCCCGATGTCGCCGAGGGAGCTGTAGCCCTGCACCGCCAGGGTGCCGCCGGTGGCCAGGGTCAGGAACCCGACGATCACGACCGTGCCGCCGAAGACCGCGAGCGCGCCGGCGCCCATGCTGATCTCGGCGATGAGCCGGACGGTCTCGCGCCGGTGATGGATCGCCGCGAAAGGCGCGTACACCAGTGCTTTCAGGGAGAAGATGGCGTAGTCGCCGATCCTGGCCAGGCTCAGGAACGGTCGTGCGATCAGTGTCATACGTCCCCCTCGCTCATCGCCCGGTCAGCTGGATCCCGACCGCGGTGACGACGACATTGATGACGAACAGCGACATGAACGCGTAGACCACCGTCTCGTTCACCGCATTGCCCACCGCCTTGGCGCCACCGGTCACGATCAGCCCGCGATAGCAGGCAACCAGCCCGGCGACGAAGCCGAACAGCAGCGCCTTCACCGCGGAGATCAGCAGTTCCCCGAGCCCGGTCAGCAGCGTGATGCCCGCGGCGAACGCGCCGGGATTCACGTCCTGGACGAAGACCGAGAACGTGTAGCCGCCGAGGATCCCGATCAGGCAGACCAGGCTGTTGAGCAGCAGCGCGACCAGCCCGGAGGCGAGCATGCGCGGGGTCACCAACCGCTGGACCGGATCGATGCCGAGTACCTGCATGGCGTCGATCTCCTCGCGGATGGTGCGCGAGCCGAGGTCGGCGCACATGGCGGTGGCCCCGGAGCCCGCCACGATCAGCACCGTCACCATCGGCCCCACCTGGGTCACCGCGCCGAAAGCCGCGCCGGCGCCGCTCAGATCGGCGGCACCGAGTTCGCGCAGCAGGATATTGAGGGTGAAACTCACCAGGACGGTGAACGGGATCGCCACCAGCACCGTCGGCAGCATCGACACCCGGACGATGAACCAGGCCTGCTCGACGAACTCGCGCGCCTGGAACGGCCGCCGGAAGGCGAAACGCACCGCGTCGGCCGACATCGCGAACAACCCGCCCACCGCGGTCAGCGGTCCGGCCGCGCGCGCGGCCATCGCGCGGCCCCAGCGGGAGGTCCCGGGAGTCATCGGGGGTCCGGCGTGTCCGGCCCGGCGGCGGAGCACACCGGATAGTCCAGGCGCTGGTCCTCGACCGGACACAGCGAGATCGCCAGATGCTGTAGCGCCACCACGGTCCGCACCAGCACCAGCTGGACCCACCGGTCGCGCACGAGGCGCGGGGTGACCGTGCCGGCACGCATGTCAGTCGCTCGCAGGCAACGGCTCGGCGCCCTTGAGCGCCAGCCGGACCGTGCCGATGCTCAGCGCGCCTGCCCCGGGTTTGGTCACCAGGACCTCGGCGCCGGAGCCGTCGACGTAGCGCTTGCCGAGCACGTTCCCGTCGGCGAAGTCGGCGTCGAGGCCGACCCCGGCGGCGACGGCTGTCCCCAGCGGCACCATCGGCACGCCACCGGCGCGCAGATCGTCGAGACTGTCGGCCGGACGGACCACGATGACCTCGGTGTCACAGACCTGACTGCGTAGCCTCGTCCCGCTGGTGACCATTGTTCGACCTCCCTACCCGTGCCGACCTGCGATATCGGCATTCTTATTTGGCGAGAATAACATATTCACTTTCTGCTCAAACTGATTCTGATAATGTCGTCCGTACTGCTGGAGCAGGCGTGAGGTGTTGACCCGATCGATCGAAAGCGGACGCGACACAATGGAACTCGACGAGCACGGCACCGACACCCTGCACCTCGAGGCGCTGGAAGCCGAACAGGAGGCGATCGCCGCCGACGCGGTCGCCGAGGCCGCCCGCGCCAGGGCCCGCGCGGCCCGGTTACGCCGCCGCGCCGCCACCACCGACCGAGCCCCGGTCGTCACACCGCCCGACGATCCGCCCGCGGAGCCCGAGCCGGAGGACCCACCGGCCACCGAGCCACCGGCCCCGCAAGCTCCGACCCACCGACGACGGCGCCGAATGCTCACGGCGGCAGCCACTCTCGTGCTGATCTCCGCCGTTGTGGCGAGCGGCTATCTCACCTGGCACCACCAGCGGACAGCCGGTGAAGCCGACCGGATCGCGGAGTTCGCCGCTGCCGCCGAGCACGGTGTCGTCGCGCTGACCTCGCTCGATTTCAGCCACGCCGATCAGGACGTGCGCCGTGTGCTCGACCTCTCGACCGGCGCCTTCCGCAGCGACTTCGAGGGCAGAGCAACGGATTTCACCACCGTGATCGAGCAGTCGAAGGTCGCCACCGCGGGCCGGGTGACCGCCGCGGCCGTGGAATCCATGACCGGGGATACCGCGGTGGTGCTCGTCGCGGCCACCTCCCAGGTCACCAATTCCGCGGGCGCCCAACAGGAACCGCGCACGTGGCGCCTGAGTGTCACGGTGACCCGTGACGGCGGTCAGCTCAAGATGTCGAAGGTCGAGTTCGTCCCATGAGCACCGATTTCCCGGCACCCCGGCAGCAGTCCGGCCGCAGCCGGTTCATCGCCGGAGCACGCGGCGCCCTCGGCCTGCTCCGCGCCGAAGCGCGCATCGCGGCACTGCTCGCGCTGACCACCGTGGCGGCGATCGTGGCCGTGGTCCTGTGGTCGGTGCAGTACCGTCCGGACAGTGCCGTGGACACCTCGGCACAGCGGGCCGCGGTCGAGGCTGCCACGACCGGAACCGTCGCGCTGCTCTCCTACAAGCCGGACACGGTCGACCAGGACTTCGCCTCCGCCAGAACTCATCTCACCGGTGATTTCCTGGCCTACTACAGCCAGTTCACCCAGCAGGTCGTCGCGCCGGCGGCCAAGGAGAAGGCGGTGTCCACCGCCGCGGCCGTCGTGCGCGCGGCGGCCGCGGAGATCGGCCCCGAGCGGGCGGTGGTCCTGGTGTTCGTCAACCAGACCACCACCAGCGCCGAGAAGCCCGATCCGTCGATCACGGCGAGCAGTGTCCGGGTCACCCTGACCAGAGTCGACACGCACTGGCGCATCTCCTCGTTCGAACCCGTCTGACACGGGCGGCTACCGAAAGGCTCTGCCGTGGAACCGGATACCTTGTACCGCAGCGCGATACGACCGACCCCACGCCGCTACACGGTGGTCGTGTGGTCCGCAGGCCGGCTCGCGCGCCACCTCGCGGCCGCGGTCGGCGAGCACCCGGGCCTGGACCTGCTGGCCGTCCGCACCGACCCCCATCCGGGCGCGGCCGCGCACGGCGAGCAGACCGCCACCCTGCGCACCACCGAGGACGTGCTGACCCTCGCCCCGGACTGCGTGCTCTACATGCCGCGGGTGCTCGACACCGACACGGTGTGCCGGATGCTGATGGCCGGGATCAATGTGATCACCACCCGCAGCGACCTGCACCATCCCGACAGCATGGAGCGCACGCTGTGCGCCCGCCTGGAATCCGCCTGCTGGGCGGGCCGCGCCTCGCTGCACAGCACCGGCGTCAGCCCGGGCTCCGTGACCGAGCTGATGCCGATCACGATCGGCGCGGTGCAACGCCGCGTCGACACCGTGACGATCGAGGAGTACACCGATCTCACCCACAGCGACCCGGCCGCACCGCTGCCCGGCATCGCCGGCTGCAGGCAGCCACGCCACGGTCCCGCGCGTCGTCTACCGGGCGACCTGGTACCGCGTGCCGGACCTCGACCCCGCGTGGCCGCTCGAACACAACGGCTGGCGCGCCACACTCACCGGCGACAGCGGGCCCGTCGAGATCACCGTGCGCACGCCCGCCCCCGAACGGTCACCCGCCGGGCTCTCCCCCGCGCACACCGCCCAGCACGCGGCCCACACGATCCCGGCCCTGTGCACGGCACCGCCCGGTATCCGCACCAGCCTCGACCTGCCGCCGTCGGCGGTGACCACCGGCTGATCCCCCGCCGGGTGGTCACCGCCCGACGCGGGTCGCGTCCGCCCTGGCGACGATCCGGCGGGCGTGACTCAGGATAGGGGCGTCGACCATCCGGCCGTCGACCGCGAAGACGCCCCGGGAATGCTCCGCCGCGGCCAGCACGCGCCGCGCCCATTCCATCTCGTCCGCCTCGGGGCGGAAGGCGTCGGCGATGACCGGAACCTGGGTGGGGTGCAGGGCGACCTTGATGTCGTAGCCGGAGGCGACGGCGTCCTCCGCTTCGGCGGCCAGTCCGCCGAGATCGGGGATGTCGAGGTAGACACCGTCGACGGCGAGTTTGCCCTGCGCCTTGGCCGCGACGAGTGTCGTCGCGCGCAAGTGCCGGGCGACATCACGGTAGGTCCCGTCGGCCCGCCGCGACGCGCTGCCGCCCAGGGCGGCGACCAGGTCCTCGGCACCCCACATCACCGCGACCACACCCGGGGATCCGGCGATCTCGTCGACCCGCCGCAGACCGGCCGGGGTCTCGACCAGCGCGATGATGTCGTATCCGTCCAGAACCGGAGGCAGGTCACCGGTTTCGGCCTTCGGGAGCATGAGCACGCGGTAGGGCGTCCGCTCGAGCAGCCGCAGGTCGAGGTCGACCTGCGGTGAATCGAGGGGGTTGATCCGGATGACCGTGCGCGCCGGATCGAGGCGGCTGCCCCGGATCGCCTCGCGTGCCACGGCTTTCGCGTCCGCACCGACACCGTCTTCCAGATCCAGGATCACGACGTCGGCGCAGGCCGCCGCCTTGGCGAACCGTTCGGGCCGGTCCGCCGGGCAGAACAGCCACACGGGCCCGGCTGGTTCCCATCGATCGACTTCGGCAGATCGTTCCATGGATCAGACGATAACGTCATTCTCGCTGCTATAGCAACGCTTTTCAATCAGTTTTCCCAGCATCGCGCAGAAATTCGTGGATATAGTGGAAATATCATTCTCACGCGATCGAGAGATACGGAACGATCATGCGCACTCGAATCGATCCCCGCGATGTCACCGGACGTTCGGGCCCACCCCGCAGCCACCGTCGCCCGACCGCCACCCCCGCCGAGGCGGCCACACCACGGGCACGCGTGCTGGTGCGCCAGGCACTCGACTTCTTCGAGCGGTGCCCGGCGTGCGACTACCCCGCCGAGGCCACCGAGACCGTCGTCGTCCTCGCGGACGGACGCGTCGCCACCACCCTACTGCCGACGTGCGGGCTGCCGTGTGGCTGGCACGGAACGCCGCGTCCGCGCAACGCCGCCGGCGAGCAGGCCAGGACCGAAGCCCCCGCTCCGGTCGCTCAGCGGCCGCTCACCGCGGGCGTGGCGACACCGATCCGCAGCGTCACCCGATCCTGATAGAAGGCCACATGGCCCTGCAGCCGCGCCACCTGCGGGGCCGGATCCTCATAGCTCCAGACCACCGGTTCACCACCGTCGCCCTCGAAGCGCCAGTAGGTCGCCTCGCCCTTGAACGGACAGGTGCTGGTGAACCCCTCCGCACGCGACAGCGGCACGCGGACATCGGCGCGCGGCACATAGAAGACCAGGCCGTGGTCCTGTTCGTCGACCAGCAGGGTCCTGATCGATTCCGCGAGCAGCGCGCCGTCGAGCTGCACGGTGACGAGATTGCGGCGGAGATGGATGTCGACCCGATAGTCGGGGCGCTCGAGGAATCCTCGGTGTGCGGTCATCGGTGTCCTCACTCCTCAGAGCCGGGCCGCGGCGGGCACGGCGACGTCGTCGACACGCAGGTCGCGGATCATCGCCTCCTGCGTGAAGGAGGCGAGCAGCCTGCCGTCCTCGGTGTGCACCAGGCCGCGCACGCACGACATGCCGGCACCGACCTGAATGCTCTCGTGGGAATACAGTAGCCAGCCGCGCCAGTCCGCCGGTTCGTGGAATCGCACAGCGACCGTCAGTACCGCCGTCGACAGGGTGTGATGCGCTTGGGCGGTACCGATTCCGGGATGCGCGCGCAAGGTGGTGGAGACCGACAGATGTCCGGTGAAGTGGGCCAGTAGCGCCTTGGCCAGGTCGTCGCGCACGGGCACCGGGTCGTAGCGCAGCCAGGCGTGCAGTTCGGGCGGGCCGACCTCGCCGGGATCGTTGACGTCGGCGACCCCGACGACGCGCAGCTCCCGGCCGGTCATCGGCATGTCCGCGGGCAGCGCCGCCGCGGGCGCCGCCACCGCGGGGCGGGGAACGTGGTGGCGCACGACATCGGGCGCCGGCACATCAGCGAGCACCGAGACGGTGGCGCATCGCCTGCCCGCCTGCTCGACCGAGACCACCGCGGCGGCCGTGCTCCGGCCGCGATGGGTCACCTCGACCGCGAACCGCACCGGGACGGCGGGGTCGACCGCACGGGTGAACACCGCGTGCGCGGAGCGAAGTACCTTCTCCGGCAGCGTCTTCGCGGTCGCGACCAGCGCTTGGGCCAGCAGCTGGGTGCCGTCCACCACCTGGCGCGATCCGCCGTCGCTGACGCCGGTGAAACAGTCAGGGCCGTCGGGTGCGACATCGAAGATGCGCAGCATCCGCGCCACCGACGACGTCTCCTGCTCGGGCGTGATCGTCATAATGCCCCCTCGGCTGTTCCGGTTATTCGGCGAGAATGTCATTCTTGCAATACGGTAATGGATACTCCATACAGTCGCCAGACGCGAACGGAGGCACCCTGTGTCGATCCGCCAGGACCCACCCCACGGCGCCAAGAGCAGCCGCGCTGAGCAGCCGGCATGGAAGCAGCGCGCCGTCGAGCGGTCACTGCGCACCGCGACCCAGCGGGCAGGCGAACGGGTACAGCGCTTCCTCGACGCCGCCCAGGCCATCATCACCGAGCGGGGCACCACCGACTTCACGGTGCAGGAGGTCGTCGACCGCTCGCGGCAATCGCTGCGCAGTTTCTACCTGCAGTTCGACGGCAAGCACGAGCTGCTGCTAGCTCTCTACGAGGACGCCGTCGGCAGGACGACGACACAGATCAGGGCAGCCACCGCGAGCCGCACCGATCCGCTCGAAAAGCTGCGCACCGCAGTGGTATTGCTGTTCCAGCTGTGCCGCCCCGACCCCGACGCGCACCGGCCGCTGTTCGCGGAATTCGCGCCGCAGCTCACCGGATCCGATCCGGCCGAGGTGCGCTCGGCGCACGCCGCGCTGTTCACGATGTTCGCCGAATTGATGACCGAGGCGGGCGACGCCGCCCGCCTGCGCGGCGACCTGCACCCGCGCCGGATGGCCGCCATGACGATGCACATGGCCATGACCCCTGGCGCCTCGGTGGGCGAGGGACGGCCGCTCACCGCCGAGGAGATCTGGACCTTCTGCGCGCGTGGCATCACCGCACCGACCGAATGAGAGAACAGCTATGCCTGACATGTGGAACGACCTGCTCGCCTGCCTCGACCTGAAACCGGTGGTCGGCATCGACACCATCGCACTGGAAGGCGGGAACCAGACCCTCCCGTATCACCGGGTCTTCGGCGGCCAGGTCCTCGGACAGCTGATGGTGGCGGCCCAGCTCTCCTTTCCGGACAGGGCGGTGAAGTCGCTGCACACCGCGTTCCCGCGGGAAGGGCGCTCCGACACCCCGATTCGGTATTTCGTGGACACGCTGCACGAGGGCCGCTCCTTCGCCACCGCCTCGATCCGCGCGTGCCAGGGCGAACAGGTGATCGCGACAGCCCTTGCCTCCCTGCATGTTCCCGAGGAAGGGGCGCAGCGCCAGAGCCTGCCCGAGGCCGGTCCACTGCTCGGTCCCGAGCATCGGGTGGAGATGCCGCTGCTGCCCTGGGAGGCGCGCGCGGCCGACGACCTCGACAGCACCGAGGTCGCGTCGCCGGACTACACCCTGTGGATGCGCACTCCCCCGATCGAACCGGAGCTGGGCGCGGCGCTCACCGCGTACGCCACCGATCTCACGCTGATCGGCACCGCGCTGCGCGCCGAGGCGGGAATCAGCCACACCGGCAACGGCACCGACTTCCTGTCCGCGGTCACCACCCACACCCTGTGGTTCCACCGGCCCGTCCGCAGCGACGTCTGGCAGGTCCTGCGCCAGCACAGCCCGATCCTGGCGGGCGGCCGCATCTTCGGCCGCGGCGACATCCTCACCGAGGACGGACAGCTGGTGGCCTCCTACGCGCAGGAAGCGATGTTCCGGCCGCGGTCGTGAATGTCGCCGCCCGGGCCGTCACCGGCCCGGGCCCGCCGGTCACTGTCCGCTGTACTCGGCGACCAGGTCGCGCCGCAGGATCTTCCCGGTCGGGGTGGCGGGCAGCGAGTCCCGGAAGACGACCCGGTCCGGGGTGCGCGAGCCACGCAGGCCCGCGCGGGCGAAACCGCGCAGCTCCTCCGGGTCCGGCGCGTGGTCGCCGCCGGGCACGACGACAGCCACGATGATCTGGCCCCACTGCACGTCGTCGACGCCGATCACCGCGACCTCACGGACCTGCGGATGCTCCACCAGCACGTCCTCGATCTCGGCGGGCGCGATGTTCTCGCCGCCGCGGATGATGGTGTCGTCGGAACGGCCACCGAGGTACAGGAATCCGTCGCTGTCGAGCAGGGCCACGTCCCTGGTCGGGAACCAGCCGTTCGCGTCGAGGACCGAGCCGATGCCGGTGTAGCGGCCCGACACCTGCGCCCCGCGCACATAGAGCTCACCGGTCACACCGGGAGGCAGCACGGTGCCGTGCTCGTCGCGGATCTGCAGTTCGATGCCGGGGACGGGAGTACCGACCGACCCCAGCCTGCGGGCCAGCGCCGGGTCGTCGGCGGCCAGGGCCGCGCGGTGCTCCTCGGGCCCGAGAACCGCGATGGTGGAACTGGTTTCGGTCAGGCCGTAGGCATTGACGAAGCCGACCTCGGGTAGCAGCCGCAGGGCGGTCCGCAGCAGCGGCAGGGCGACCTTGGAGCCGCCGTAGGCGAGGGTCCGCAGCGAGGGCAGCGTCGCGCCGGTGCGCTCGAGCTCGGCGACGATGCGGGCGAGCATGGTCGGCACGACGGTGGCCGTTGTCACCGATTCCCGGCGCACCGCGGCGATCCAGCCTGCCGCGTCGAAGTTCCGCAGGTACACCACTTTCCGGCCCGCGTACAGGTGCGACATGGCGGCGCCGATGCCCGCGACATGGTAGGGCGGCACGCACACCAGCGCCGCGTCCCGCGGTGCGGCGGCGGCGAATTCGATGGTGCCGGTGATGTAGCTGAACAGGTTGTTGTGGGTCAGCTCGACGGCTTTGGGCGTCGAGGTGGTCCCCGAGGTGAACAGCACGACCGCCACCTGGTCGGGGTCCGCGTCCACCGTGGCGGGTTCGGCGGCTGTGGCCTGTGCCAGGAACTCCGCCGAGCGCACCACGGCGACACCGGGGACCTCGCGCGCGACGATGTCGCGGTACTCGTCGTCGCAGACCAGCAGCGGCGTGTCCAGCCGGGCGACGAGCGCACCGAGCGCCGCGGCGCCGAGGCGGTAGTTCAACGGCGTGAACGGCACCGCCGCGCCGGCGGCCGCGAACAGCAGCAGCGGCAGCAGATGCCCGCCGGTGCCCACATAGGCGAGGCTGCGGGCCCCGGAGCCGGTCAGCACCGCGGCGCCGCCCCCGACCAGGCCGCTCAATTCGGCTGCCGTCCACTGCGTTTCGCCGCAGGCCACCGCACAGCGGTCCGGGTCGCTCGACGTCGCCATGTCCAGCAGCAGCGAAATGCTCATGTCGCACCCTCTCCACGCGCACCGTCCGACGGCATGCCGATGTCCGTCGCCGCAAACAGTGCTGCGATATCGCATTCTCCGTTCAGGAGAATATCATATTCACGAGGCAGCTCACCCGGCCGAGACGAGATCCGTTGTGCCCCAGCCTCCGGTGACCAGGAGTTCGCCGCAGCGGAACCGCTCGCTCGTCTCGCCCGCGACCACGGGCAACCCCACTGCCGTCAGCGCACAGTCCTTGAAGGTCTGTGCCGCCACGCTGATCCGGTGGTGCACGGTGTCGAGGCGGTCGTCCAGGCTCGCCGGGACCGATTCGCCCCACACCACGACTTCGGCCCGGCGGTGATCGAGGCAGTCGAGCAGCCCGGCGCGGACTCGCGCATCGGCGGTGAACGGGTCCGCGGCGACGGCCAGCGCATGGGGCCACGGATCATGGACCGCCGCGGCGAGCGAGGCATCCAGGTCGAGCACGCTCGCGCCGAGGATCTCCACCGCGTCGGCGTCGCGCGGATCGGCCAGCACCACGGTGACTTCCCAGCCCGCCATCGTGCGGTCACACAGCCAGCCACCGGCGTGCCGCACCACATCGACGGCGGTGCCGGCGACCACGGCGAGCCGGTAGCGCAGATGGTGCCGCCGGATCTCGGCTCGCCGCCGCGGCGCCGATCGGGTCGCTCCACGAAAGTCCTGTGCAGTCATTGGAGAAGTATATTCTCATTTGAGAAGAATCAAACCGTCAACGGCGTGTGGTTGTTCCCGCGCCGGAGAGGAGGCCGTCATGGCCCTGCCCCCGCTTCCCGAGGACCGATGGGACGACGAGGTGGATGCGGCGCTGTCGCGCATGCTGCCCAAGGAGCGGCGCAACCCGGCGCAGGCGGGCAACGCGCTGTCGGTCCTGGTCCGCCATCCCCGGCTGACCCGCGCCTTCCTCGGGTTCAACACGCATCTGCTGTTCGGCTCCACCCTCGAACCCCGGTTGCGTGAGCTGGCGGTGCTGCGCGTGGCACACCGCCGCGACTGCGCCTACGAATGGCAGCATCACGCCGAAATGGGCAGGGAAGCCGGTCTTTCCGATGCCGAGATCGACGCGGCCCGCCGGGTCGGCACCGCGCCCGACGAGTTCGATCGGCTCGTTCTCGACGCGGTCGACGAACTGGACGAGAAGTCCGCGCTGTCCGACGCGACGTGGACCGCACTGGGCGCCCGGCTCGACGACCGTCAGCGCATGGATTTCGTCTTCACCGTGGGCTGCTACACGACATTGGCCATGGCGTTCAACACCTTCGGCGTCACACCGGACGAAACCGCGGGACGGCCGCGGCACTGACGCGCGGGTCGCGCGGGCCCCACCGGCACGCGCGATCCTCCCTGAGCCGGGCCCGAGCACGGAACCCGGGCCGCGGCCGGACCGGTTCAGCTCCTCGGCAGGCCGAGGACGCGTTGCGCGATGATGTTGCGCTGGATCTCGGAGGTCCCGCCGGCGATGGTCCCGGAGAAACTGCGCAGGTAGCGCTCGAACCAGCCGCTGGAGAAGTGCTCCAGATTCAGCGGATTCGGCGGCGAGGTCACCGCCGGATGCGCCAGCCCGTCCGCACCGACAGCGTCGAGCGCCCGCTCGGCGGCCGACTGCACCGCCTCGGACCCGAGCACCTTGAGCACGGACAGCGCGGGCACGTCCTGTTCGCCGCGTGATTCCCTGGCCAGCGCGGCCGAGCCGAGCAGGCGCAACGCGTAGCTGTCCATCACCAGCCGTGCGTAGGCGTCACGGTCGAGTTCGGTGCGCGGCCGGAAGTCGCCGAGCAGATCCTCCAGGCGATCGGCGAATCCCAGCCACAGCAGGGTGCGTTCGTGCCCGAGCGACCCATTGGCCACCGACCAGCCCTCGTTCTCGGGCCCGACCCGATTGGCCACCGGCACCCGGACACCGTCGAAGTAGACCTCGTTGAAGTCCAGATCCTCGGGCGCGCACGCCGACGGGAACGGCCGCCGGGTGACACCCGGGATGTCGGTCGGGATCAGCAACACGCTGATCCCCTTGTGCTTGGGGGCATCCGGGTCGGTGCGCACGAAGGTGAGCAGCACATCGGCGTGGTGGGCGCCGGAGGTCCAGACCTTCTGCCCGTCCACCACGTAGTGGTCACCGTCGCGGACCGCCTTGGTCCGCAGTCCCGCCAGATCCGAACCGGCGCCCGGCTCGCTCATGCCGAGCGCGGCGGTGATCTCGGCGCGCAGGATCGGGATCGCCCACTGCCGTTGCTGTTCGGCGGTGCCGAACGACAGCAGCGAGGCGGCGATGATGCCGACCCCCTGCGGGTTGAAACTGTGGTAGATCCGCCGCTTGGACAGCTCCTCGTGGAAGACGTACTGCTGCAGCACCGAGGCGTCGCGGCCGCCGAACTCCGGGGTGTTGCCGGGCAGCAGCCACCCGTTGTCGAAGAGCAGCCGCTGCCAGCGCCGGGCCCAGTCCGGTACGTGCGCACTGGATTCCGAGCGCTGCGCCGCCTCGTCCGCGCCGGGCAGATGCTCGGTGAGGAAGGCGACGAACTCCGCGCGGAAGGCCTCGACCTCGGAATCAAAGCTGAGTTGCACGGTATTCCTCCGTCACGAGTGCTCGATGCTCGGCGGCGCCACCGAGCAGCAGTTCGCCCGCCTTCGCGCGTTTGAGCGCGAACTGCAGGTCGTTTTCCCAGGTGAAACCCATGGCGCCGAAGAGCTGGAGGCCGTGCCGGAATACCAGCGACTGACATTCTCCCGCAGCGGCTTTGGCCATCGACGCCGCCAGCCGCCGCCGGGGATCGTCGGCCGCCAGGCACAGCGCGGCGAAGAAGCCCAGCGCCTGCGCCCGTTCGATCGCTACATGCATGTCGGCGGCCTTGTGCTGCACCGCCTGGAACGACCCGATCGGCACCCCGAACTGAGTGCGGTCCCGAACATGGTCGAGCGCCAGCTCCAGGATCCGGCGGCAGGCACCGACGGTGGCCAGTGCCACCCCGGTGAGCGCGACCTGACGGGCCCGCGCCACCTCGACCTCGACCCGGTCGGCACCGCCCACCGCGACACCGTCGAAGGTGACCTCGGCCAGATGCAGCACCGGGTCGAAAACCGGTGTGCGGCGGGTGATCACCGACTCGGCGCCGACAACGAACACCCCGGCGCCGGTGACCACCGCGAGCTGCTCGGCCCGGTCACCGTCGAGCACCTGGTGGGCCGTGCCGGACAACCGCCAGCCCGCACCGTCGCGGGCGGCGGTGATCCCGCCGTACACCGCGGCCCCCGGCCGGTCGAGGCAGGCCGCGGCCGGTGCCAACGGCGCGAACTGGGTCATCGTCGCGAGAAACGGTGTCGGGTCGGTGGCGCGGCCCAGTTCCTCGCAGACGATGCCCAGCTCGACCGCGGCGCCGGGCTCGCCGAGTTCGGTCCAGCCGAGACCGACATAGGTCCGCCACAGCGCGGCGTGGTCGGCACCCTTGTCCGCGATGTCCCTGATCAGGGACGGCGGGCAGTGCTTGGCGGCGACCTCACGCACGATCTCGCGCAGCAGCCGCTGCTCGGAGTCGAACTCGAACAGCATCGCTCGGCTCCGCTACTTCAGCATGCTGCCGGCATCGACCGGCAGCGAGACACCGGTGATGAACCGCGCCTCGTCGGAGACCAGATACAGGATCGCGTTGCTGACATCCACCGGATCCACCCACGGCGTCGGCAGGGTATGGAACATCTGGCAGATCGGCTTCAGATCATCCGGACCCGGGCTCTCCAGGTCGGGGCGGAACAGCTTGTAGGTGCCCTCGTTGAGCAGCATGGAGGTGCTGACGTGGGTGGGGTGCACCGAGTTGACGCGAATGGACTGGTGCCCGTGCTCCACGGCGAAGGTGCGCATCAGCCCGACCACGCCGTGCTTGGCCGCCACGTAGTGCCCGACGTTCGGGTAGGCCTTGAGCCCGCCCACCGAGCCGGTCAGCACGACCGCGCCGCCACCGGCCGCGACCAGGTGCGGGACACCGGCTTTCACGCTCTTCCAGACGCCGCCGAGGTTGACGGCGATCATGTCGTCCCACAGCGTCTCGTCGAGCTCGGCCAGTGCGCCGCCCTCGTTGCCGATGCCCGCGTTGGCGACGATGATGTCGAGCTTGCCCAGCTGCTCGACACCGCTGTCCACCGCCGCTTTGAGCGCGTCGTAGTCGCGCACGTCGACCTCGGCGGTGACCACCCGCCTGCCTTCGGCTTTCACCAGCTCGGCGGTCTCGGCCAGGTCCGCGGGGGTGGACATGGGGAAGGGCACGTTGTCGAGCTGCTTGCAGACATCGATGGCGATGATGTCGGCGCCCTCCTGCGCCAGCCGCACCGCGTGGCTGCGGCCCTGGCCGCGTGCCGCGCCGGTGATGAAGGCGACCTTGCCGTCTACTCGTCCGGTCATCGTGAACCTCTTTCTTCTGGGGTGAAGGTGATGTGCAGGTCGGACAGGCCGCGCAGGATGAAGGTCGGCTCGTAGCGGTAGGTCCGGTCACCGGCGGGGCCGTGCTTGTCCTCGTCGATGCGGATGTCGAGCATCCGGTCCAGGATCCGCTCGATCGACACGCGTCCCTCGACCCGCGCGAGCGGGGCGCCGGGGCAGGAGTGCACACCGCGTCCGAAGGCCATGTGCTCGCGGAAGTTGGTGCGGCCCAGCTGGAATTCGTGCGGGTTGTCGAAGCGGCGCGGATCGCGGTTGGCCGCACCGGGGCAGACCATCACCGTCGAGCCGACCGGGATCTCGACGTCACCGACGGTGGTGGCGCGCTTGGCGAGCCGGAAGCCGGACTTCACCGGTGCGTCCAGCCGCAGGGTCTCCTCGATGAACGCGGGGATCAGGCTGCGATCTTCACGCAGTGCCTGCTGTACCTCGGGGTGATCGCCGAGGATCCGCAGGGCGGCGCTGAGCAGTTTGGCGGTCGTCTCCTGGCCCGCGCCGAAGAGGAAGGTGGCCGAGCGGACCACGTCGATCACCTCGGGGGTGGAGCCGTCGGGGTACTTCGCCAGCGCGAGCGAGGTCAGCACGTCGTCGCGTGGGTTCTCGCGGCGCTCGGAGATGTAGCCGACGAACTTCTCGTCGAGCCATTCCAGCGGATTTGACGCGACGATCTCGTTGTCGAGCGCACCGACCCTGGCACCAGGACGCTCGGCACCGAGCACGATCCGGAACTGCTCGTGGTCCTCCTCCGGCACCCCGAGCATGTCGGCGACCACCAGCAGCGAGAACGGCTTGGCGTAGTCGACCAGGAACTCCGACTTGCCCGCCGCGAGGAACTCGTCGAGCTGGCGGTCGGCCAGCCGCCACATGAACGCCTCGTTCTCCTTCAGCCGGGCCGGGGTGAGCAGCCGGTTGAGCAGCGACCGCGCGTAGGTGTGCTGCGGCGGGTCCATGGTGACCATGTGCTCGTACATCGGCAGTTGCGAGCGGTGCTGTTCGAGCAGCTCGCTGATGTCGTCGCCCTCGATGGCGAAGGGCAGCGGCGGGAACGGGCCGCCGACGGAGATGGCCGAGGAGAACAGGTTCGCGTCGCGCAGCACCTCCACCGACTCGGCGTAGCCGGTCACCGCGTACACCCCGTACTGCGATTCCTTCGTCACCGGGCACTTCGCGCGCAGGTGGTCGAAGTACGGGTGGGGATCGGGCACCAGGGCCGGATCGGTGAAGTAGTCGACGGTGTCGAAATCAGTCATGCGGATACTCCTGGGGAAACATCGTTGGATCAGGGCAGATAGACCCGGCTCGCGAGCCAGCGTCCGTCGACGAGCCGCATGGTCATCAGGACCCGGCTGCGATCGACGCGGGGATCGGCGGAGGCCGCGTTGGTGACGGTCTGGTCGATGAACAGCAGGACCTCGACCTCGGTCTCGGTCGCCGACTTCACCGCGGCCTCGAGCACCGTGCCCTTGCCGGTCGCCTTGTTCTCCTGCAGCAGTTCGCGCAGCTGGCCGCTGGAGCGGGTGTACATGTCACGGAACTCGCCGGTCGAGCCGTCGAGCACGGCGGCGAAATCGCTGTCGAGACGGCCGGAGTCGACGCTGGTCAGGGTCACCGCGTAGGCACGGGCGGCCGCCAGTGCGGCGTCGGCGGCGGCGTCCACCGCCCGCTCCTGGCGCAGCTGCCAGCCCAGGATCGCGGCGGCGGCGAGGGCGACGACCGCGACGAGTCCGAGCGCGGGCAGCAGCGCGCGGCGGCCGCCCCGCAGTCGGCGCAGCAGACCCGCCAGGCGCGCGGGCCGTTCGGCCGGGGCGGTGCCGCCTGCCTTCGGCGACGAAACCTCTTCCTCGGCACTCTCTTTCGGCTCGTCGTCGGTGGTCTTATCGGTCTTCCGGTCGATTACTACTGTGTCGGTGTCACTCATGGTGTCGTTCCTCGCGGTAGGGATCGGGCTGGGGCTGTGATCTGGGCCGGTCATCGCACCGGTGCCGGGGGTGGGTCGGGCAGCGGCGGACCGGCGAAGGTGAGCGGCAGCGACAGCGGCCCGATCGGTGTCGAGAACGTCTGCCGGGTGGGGCTCTCCCCGGCAGGCGGGGCGCCCGGGATGACGGTGCCGGGCGGGCGGGGCGCGTTGGCGGCGCCGCGGATCAGCACCGACGGGTCGGTGTTCGGGCAGTACGTGTACACGTACGGCTCCGGGAAGTCGGGCAGCGACGGTGACCGGCGGGGCAGGTCGTAGTCGCAGGAGTAGCGGGGATACAGGTTCACCAGGCCCCAGACGCCACCGTCGTGGAAGGCGACAGCGATGGCCTCCAGGGTGGACCCGTCACGTTCGGTCGGGAAGAAGAATTCCCGCAGCGCGGGCACCCGGGCGCCGGTGACCTCGGCGACCACCCCGAGGTTGTCGAGGAGCTGCCCACCGGTGCCGCTGTTCTGCGCGATCACCGCGTCCAGCGCGCGCAGCGTGCCGGGTGCCGCGCCGAGCAGTTCCACATAGCCACCGGATTTCGCGCTCGCCCCGGTCAGCACCTGGTTCAGGTCGCCGGCGAAGCCGCCGAGTCCGGGGGTGAGATCGCGAATGGTCCCGAGCACCTGTCTGCTGTCGCGGATCAGGCCGACGGTCTGGGGCAGCACCGAGTCCAGGGTGGAGATCAGGAAGATGCCGCCGTCGATGAGGTCGGACAGCTTCCGCGCGCCCTGCGGGCCGACCCCGAACTCGTCGACGACGGCCGCCAGTTGGGCCGGATCCACTCGGGCCAGAGTGGAATCCAGCTGTCCGAGGGTCTGCCACAGCGGGGTCGGTGTGCTGGTCCGTTCCACCGCCACCTCGGCGCCGTCGGTCAGGAAGGGTCCGTCGTCGCGGGTCGGCCGGAAGTCCAGATACTGCTCACCGGCCAGCGACAGGCTCGCCACCCGCACCTCACCCTCGGCGGGGACGGCGGTCCCGGCGTCGATCACCGCGACCGCGACGAGGCCGCGCTCGGTGAGCGAGACCGACTCCACGGTGCCGATCGGTACCCCGCGCAGCGCGACGGTACGACCGGCCAGCAGCCCACCGGAATCGGCGAGGTCGACCCGGACCCGATAGGTCGCGGCGGCGGGATTCACGCCGAGCGCGCCGAAGGCCAGATAGCCGATGCCGAGCACCAGGATCACCACCAGCGACAGGGCCGAGGCCGTCGCGCGCCGCGCGCGGACCGCCCGTACCGCGTCGACCAGGCCGCGGGCCGCCGTCTCTCTCACGCCGGCGCTCATCGACCAGCTCCGGTGATCCGGCCCTGCAGGCGGAGCAGGGTGTAGGTGAGGGTGCCGACGAAGTTCGTCCAGTCCCGCGCGTCGGGCAGCCTGCTCTCCGGATCGCCGGGATGGTTGACGTCGGGCAGCACGCCGAGCGCCAGGTCCTGGAAGTCGGCGTCGGTGCTGGCCGCGGTGCTGGTGGTGACCGCGATCACCGGACCCAGCATCGAGTTCATCGCCGCCACACTGGCGTTCGGGTTCGTCGCGGCGGCGTTGAGCTGCTCGGCGATGCGGTTGATGTCGGCGATCATGCCGGTGGTCGCGGTGCCGTCGAGGCCGGGGAACTTCGCGAGCTGCCGCGAGAGCCGGTCGACCTCGCCCACCAGCGAGAGCGCTTGCGCGGAGTTGTCGCGCAGCGTGGTCAGCGCGGGCCCGGCCGAGGTGAGGACATCGTCGATGGTGCCGGTCTGCTCGTGCAGGGTGAGCGCGAGCCGGTCGACTTCGCCGAGGGTGGCGCGGATGTCGTCGGAGCGGGCCGCGAGCGACTGGACCACCCGGGTCGATTGCGCGATCAGCTCGGCCATCCGGTCGCCGCGATCGCCGACGGCGCGGCCGAGCCCGTTGACGATGGTCGTGAGATTGCGGATGGCGCCGCCGTTCACCAGCAGCGAGGCCGTGGTGAGCAGTTCCTCGACAGTGGCCGCGGCCGAGGTGTGCTCGCGGGCGATGCGGTCGCCGTCGGCCAGCGCCGGAGTGGCCGCGGTGGCGTCAGCGGGGGCGGTCAGCGCGACGAACACATCGCCGAGCGGGGTGGCGGTCCGCAGTTCGGCGGTGGTCCCCAGCGGGAGCCGCACATCCGGACGGACGCTCAGGGTCACCACGGCGGTGTAGTCGTGCACCGCCATCTCGGTCACCTCACCGACCTCGGCGCCGGAGAGCCGGACCTTCGCCTTCGCGGGCAGGTTGAGCGCGTTCGCGAAATCGGCTCGGACAGTGTAGTTCTCGCTGCCGCCGCCGGGCGCGGGCAGCGGCAGATCGCCGAGCCCGACGGCGCAACCGGTGCCCGAGCACAGGGCCGCGAGCGCGAGCGCCGCGAGACGGGAGCTACGCGGCGGCCTCATCGGGGCATCCTCGACATCGCGTCGAGCATGTCGGTGATCCCGAAGTCGGGGCCGAAGTCCTGCAATGTCCCGGTGGCGCAACCCAATTGGCGCAGCCCGAGGATATTGCAGACCTCCTTGACCAGCTGACCGTCGAAGAAGACCTTGTCCAGCAGGGCGTGCACGCGTACCCCGCGGTACTCGAAATCGACGGCCCGGTAGGCGTTGTTGAGCAGCAGCGGCGTCACATCGATGAACTCGGCGAGCTGACCGCGATAGTCGGCCAGCGCCTTGGTTACCGTGGCGGTATCGGCCACCGTCGTCCGCAGCACGCCGGCGTTCTCGGCGAGCAGGGTGTCGGTCTGGCGCAGGATCTCGACGAGCTGGGCGCCGGTGCCCCCGGTACCGATCCCGAGATCGGCGACGACATCGCCGAGTTGCCCGGTGGCGGTACCGAATTCGTGGATGGTCTGTTCGTTGGCCGCGGCGGCGCCCACCAGGGCGGCGAGCTGGTCGACCAGCTGGGTGAGGGTCTCGCGGGTGGCCTCGCCGCCGTCCTCCCCGAGCTTCACCGCCGCGGCGAGCTGATCGAGGGTGTCGCGCAGTTGCGGGCCGCTGCCGGTGGCGATCGCCGAGGACGCGCCGAGCAACCGCGCGACCGGCCCGTCACCCGGCTGCTCGCCCTCGAGCTCACCGGCCATCCGGTCGGCGGCGCCGAGCAGCCGGTCGAACTCCATCGGGGTGCGGGTGCGGTCCAGGCCGAGGCGCGCGCCGTCGGCGAGGGTGGGTCCGCCCCGGTAGACCGGGGTGAGTTCGACGTGGCGGTCGGTGAGCACCGACGTCGACAGCGTCACCGCCCGGACATCGGCGGGGATCTCGACATCGCGGTCCACCGCCAGGGTGACCTCCACATGCGACCCGCGCGGCTCCACGGCGGTGACCTCGCCCACCGACATGCCGAGCACCGCGACGGCATTGCCCACATAGAGGCCGGCGGCGTTGTCGAACAGCGCGGTCACCGTGGTCCGGCGGTCGCCCTGGATCGGGCTGTCGGCGAATCCGGCCGCCGCGCCGATCAGCAGCACGACAGCGGCGCCGAGCAGTACACGTCCGGCTCTCATCGACAGTCCTCGAAGTAGGGGGGCAGATTGACCATCTGCGCGCGCCCGCCCAGCGCGCACATCCACGAATCGATGAGCGGTCCGGCCGGCGCGGTGAAGTCGACCTCGTTGCCGGTGCCGGAGGCATTGGCGAAGTTGCGGACCGGGATGGGCAGGATCTCGAGGGTGTTGCGCAGCAGCTCGTCGTTGCGGGCGAGGCTGCCGAGCAGGCCGTCGAGTCCGGCCAGCAGGCTGTCCACGGCGGGGCGGTCCTCGACCACCAGCGTGCGCACCTGATCGGCGAGGTCGCGGGTGGCGTTCATCAAGCCGGCCACCGCGTCGCGACGGGCCACGATCTCGGTGAGCAGGTCGCGGCCCTGGACCATCACCGCGGCCAGGTCGGCCTGCTGGCGGTTGATCACGGTGGTGAGGTCCGCGGTGCTGGTCAGCAGCGCGCTCATCTCCCCGCGCCGGTCACCGACGACGGCGGCCAGCGTGCGCAGGTTGGCCAGCATGGCGGGCAGGACCGACGGCACGCCGTCGAGCTGGGCGGCCAGCGCGGTCAGCGAGTCACCGATCCGGGCGGCGTCGATCTGGTCGAAGGTGACGGTCGCGTTGTCCAGGGCGGTCTGCAGATCGTAGGGAACCTCGGTGTGCGCCAAGGTGATCCGCCGATCCGGCAGCGTCCCCTCCCCCGCGGGCCGCAGTTCCACGTAGCGGGCGCCGAGCAGGGTGGTGAGCTTGACGGCCGCCCCGGTCGCCGCGCCCAGCGGCACCGCGGAATCGACGTCGAGCTCGACCACCACCCGGTCACCGGCCAGCCGGGTGCCGCCCACGGTGCCGACCGAGACGCCGGCGACGGTCACCGCGTCACCGCTGCTGATGCCCGCGGCCTGGGCGAACTCCGCCTCATAGCGGGTGGTGCCTGCGCCGAGCGCGTGCACACCGATCGCACCGGCGGTCGCCGCGACCAGCACCGCGACCGCGCACAGCCCGACCACCGCCTTGCGATGCTCCTCGATCGGCCGTCTTACCAGCCGGAACCATTGCCGGACAGTCTCTTTCATCGTCGCCTCACCTGCAGATCGGTGAATACTCGGGTTGCCCGCTCGGCGTGGCGAGACCGACCACCGTCGGTACCAGCGCCACGAGCGAGGGCAGCAGGGTGATGTTGAAATTGCACAGGTAGGTGCTCAGATACGAGCCCTCCTGACTGACCCGGGCCAGGCCCTTCATCAGCGCGGGCAGATTGAAGCCGAGGTAGGCGAAGTTCTCCTTGTTCGCCTCGAAATGCCGGGTGAAGCCGGGCTCGCGGTAGAGCATGGCGTTCAGATCCGGTTCCATCTCGTTGAGCAGCCCGGCCATCCGGCCGGTGACCAGTGATGCGGAATCCAGCGTGCCGAGCAGTTCGTCGCGGTGTTCGGCCAGGCCGCCGATGATCGCGCGCGACTGGCTGATCAGACCGCTCACCTCGCCGCTGCGCCGCGCCAGGTCGCCGACCACCCGGCTCAGGTTGGTGATCACCGCGCCGAGCACCTGGTCGGGCCCGGCCAGCGACTGCGCCAGCGACGACACCTGTTCGATCAGCAGCACCAGCGAGGTCTGATCGCCTTGCAGTGCGGTGATCAACGCGCCGGTGACGTTGTCGACCTGCGCGGGGTCGAGCCCGCCGAACAACGGCTCGAAACCGTTGAGCAGACCGGAGATGTCGAAGGACGGCTCGGTGTGTTCCAGCGGGATCTCCGCGCCGCCCGCCAGCGGCCTCGGATCGCCGAACTCGGCGAGGGCGAGACCGAGATAGCGCTGGCCGATGACGTTCTGGTAGGTGATCGAGGCCTTCGTGTCGCCGTAGAGCACCTGGTCCTCGGCCACCCGGAACCGCACCCGGGCCTGGACGCCCGACAATTCGATGCGGTCGACCCGCCCGACCCTGACACCGGCCATCCGCACGTCGTCACCGACGCGCAGGCCGCTGACATCGGCGAACATGGCCGAATATTGCTTCGTGTCGCCGTTGATGCCGCGGTCGAGGGTCACATAGGTCACCCAGATCAGCGCCATCGCGACCGTCACGAACAGGCTCACCCCGATGAGCGACTTGCGGTAACTCATCGCGGGACCCCCATCGGCAGCGGGCCGTCGGCCAGCAGCGGCGCCAGCAGCGCCTCGGCACCGTTGTGGGTGCCGCCCAGCGCCTGCTCGAGCAAAGCCTCGAGCTCCGGCGGGAGTTCACCGGCGAGCTCGGGCGCGGTCGGATAGGTCCGCGGGTCCATGACCTGGGGTACCTCCTCGATCGGCACCGAGGTGGGCGCGGTCGCGCAACTCGGGCCTGCCAGCTCCCCGTAGCGGGGGCAGTCGGCCCGGGTGTAGGGGGTGTGCGGGGTGAGGCGGAACTGGAATTTGCCACGGCCACGCGGACTGTCGGCGTTCCAGAACTCCGCGAACCACAGGTCCGAGAGCTTGCGGATGCTCAGCACGATCTGGGTGAACGACGGTGAGCCCGCCGCGAACACGTCGAGTACCGGACCCATCTCGTGCACGATTTCGGTGAGCTGGTCGGTGCGGCGGTCCAGGGTCGCGCCGACCGCGCCGAGGGTGGTCCCGCTCGCGGTGAGCAGGCCCGCCAGCTGGTCGTGCTGTTCGGCGAAGGTGCGCATCGGCAGCACGGCGTGGTGCAGCGCGTCGAGCAGTTCGGGTGCGGCGGCGGTCAGTCCGCGGACCGAATCGGCCAGCATGGTCAAGGTGGGCGGGCCGCCGTCGGGGGCGAGCAGCACGTCGAATTCCCTGGTGATGCGGTCGAGCCGGGCGCCCGCGCCGACCAGGTCGTCGCCGCGCCGGTCGGTGGCCTCGGCCACGGCGGCCAGCACGCCCACCGTGCCGGCGCCGCCGATCCGGGCGGTGGCGGCGATGATCTCGCGCAGCTTGGTCAGCGCGGTCTGCAGCTGCACCGTGGACAGGCCGGTGTCCTGGCGGATCTCGATGTGCGCGGTGAGCGCGGGGCCGGGACCGTTGTCGACCAGCTGGACCGAGGAGACGGCGAAGACGTTGCTCGGCACCACCCGTGCCGTCACGTTACGCGGAATGCCCTGGGCCGCAACCGGGTCGAGCAGCAGCCGGACCCGGTTGGTCGTTCCGCCGTTCGCCGGGGTCACCCCGTCGACGATGCCGACCAGCATCCCGCGGAATTTCACATCCGAGCGTGCGGGCAGGCCGTCGCCGAGCTGCTCGAGGACCGCGACCACCTCGACCTTCTCGTCGAAGCGCCCGGTCGACTTCATCAGCAGCACGCCGACCACCAGCGTGCTCGCCACGAGCACCGCGCATCCGCGCAGCAGCAGCATCCAGCCGGCCGGGCCGCGTCCGTCCTTCTCGAAGAGCACCGACACGCCGCTCACCCACCCAGCCGTGCGCTGGCGTCGATGCCCCAGATCGCCACCGTGAGCAGCAGATTGACGATGATCATCAACGAGATCGCCGCGCGCATCGCGCGGCCGGCGGCGATGCCGACCCCCTGCGGTCCGCCCGCGGCGTAATAGCCGTAGTAGCACTGCACGGTCGAGGTGATGATCACGAAGACGACGGCCTTCCCCAGGGAGTACACGATGTCGGGAACGTTGAGCACGAGCTGGAAATAGTGCTCGTAGGTACCCGCGGACAGCCCACCCGACATCCCGACGACGACCCGCACGGCCAGGTAGTTGGCGGCCAGGCAGACCAGATACAGCGGGACGATCGCCACCATCGACGCCAGCAGCCGGGTGCTCACCAGGTAGGGCACCGACCGGATGCCCATCGACTCCATCGCGTCGATCTCCTCGGCGATGCCCATCGCGCCCAGCTGGGCGGTGAACCGGCAGCCCGCCTGCGCCGCGAAGGCCAGCGAGGCCATGATCGGCGCCAGTTCCCTGGTCGATGCGGTGGAGGCGATCAGGCCGATGGTCGGTTCCATCCCGAGCAGGTGCAGGGCGTTGTAGCCCTCCAGCCCGACGATGGCCCCACCTGCGGCGCCGAGCACGATGATCACCCCGGCGGTCCCGCCACCCACCACGATCGAGCCGTTGCCCCAGGTGATGTCGGACAGGATGCGCAGGAACTCGGTGCGGTAGTGCCGCAGCATCACCGGGATGGAGAACAGCGCGCGCAGCAGGAAGGTCAACATGTGCCCGAGCCGCATGACCGCGATGCCCGCTCGCCGCGACAGCCGCGCGACGGCGCGGGTGCCCAGCGGGCGATACGGCGACGCCATCACAGGCCCTGCCGCGGGAACAGGACCATGAACAGCTGGGTGAACACGACGTTCACCAGCATCAGCAGCAGGATCGAGGAGACCACCGTCGAATTGACGGAGTTGGCGACACCGGCCGGACCGCCTTCGGTGTGCAGGCCCTTCTCGCAGGCCACCACCGCGACGATCATTCCGTAGACCACCGCCTTGACCAGCGTCAGCCACAGGTCGCCGACAGTGGCGAAGGAGGCGAAGGTGGCCACGAAGCTGCCCGGCGCGCCGTTCTGGGCGAAGACGTTGAACAGGTAGCCGGCCAGGAAGCCGACGAAGCACACCACACCGGTGAGCGAGACACCGACGAGCACCGCCGCCGCGACCCGAGGCACCACCAACCGCCGCACGACCGAGACGCCCATGACCTCCATCGCGTCGAGTTCGTCGCGGATCTTGCGGGAACCCAGGTCGGCGCAGATCGCCGAGCCCACCGCCGAGGCCATCAGCAGCGCGGCGACCATCGGCGCGCCCTGGCGGATCACCGCGAGCCCGCTGGCCGCCCCGGCCAGCGAGGTCGCGCCGACCTGGCCGGCGAGCAGACCGAACTGGATCGACAGCGTCACCCCGATCGGGAGTGAGACGAAGATGGTCGGCAGCACCGCCGCCGAGGACATGAACGCCGACTGGCGGACGAACTCACCGAAGGCGAAGCGCCCGGTGGCGATGTCGGTGCCGAGGTACTGCACGGCGCGCACACCGAGGATGAACTGCCCGCCGACGGTCGCCAGCGCGGCCACCGGGTGCCGCCGCAGATAGCCGCGCCACCAGGAAGAGATCTCCCGGGTCGCTGACCTCACCGGGGGGACCGCAGCTTCGCGGGGGATCGTCATAGATGATCTTTCGGGTAGCTCCCGGAAATGAACTTCTCCATAGTGAGCTACGTCTCGCGGTCACGTCAAGAGTCATACAACCGATTTGAGAGAATTGAATTCTCATAACCGTCCTCAGCGCACGTCGACGCGCCGCGAGCGCACGCCGAACGCGGACATGACTGTGCCGACGCCATCAGCACGGCGCCGGCGAGGGACTACCTCAGCGGGACGAGGTCGCGCATCTCCCCGCGGAACGACGGGGGCAGCAGCGTTCCGGAGCGGAAGGATTCCACCGGCGGCACTGTGGCACCGGACAATCCGGCCGCGGCCAGGGCACAGGACTTGAAGGCACGGGCGGCGACGCTCACCCGATGACAGGCCGCGCCGACCCGGGCTTCGAGCTCGTCGGGCAGGTCCTCACCCCAGATCGCGACCTCGGCCAGGCCGAGGTCGAGGCAGTCGAGCACGCCGGCGCGGACCTGAGGTTCGGTGCGGAACATGTCGACCGAGACTGCGACGGCGGTCGGCCACAGGTCGTGGCGCGGCGCCGAGAGAGATTGACGCAGATCCAGCACGGTGGCACCGAGAATCTGCAGCGGGCCGACATTCTCGGGGTCGGCGACCAGCGCGGTCACCTCCCAGCCCGCGGCAGCCCGGTCGAACAGCCAGCCGCCCGCGTGCCGGACGATGTCGGCGGCATCCGGCCCTACCACGGCCAGTCGATGCCGCAGCGGGTGCCGGTGCGCGTGCGCGCGCCACCGATTGACCGAATGAACGCCCTGACCAGCAGCCATATCTTCATCCCCGTTTTCGCGGTGGCACCGCACCCGCGGAACGTCGTTGCCGATCACACCGTAATTTGATTCTCCCGAGCGCGAGGAAGGTTCTCGACGAACGGCAATGTGTGATCTAAATCTCATTGACGCCAGGCCTCGATGCGCTGAGCCGAGATCTCCAGCGATGGCACGGTCGCCGAAGCGCCCTTGTTCGCACTTGCGTAAATATGCTTCTCTCTTATAGAGAATCATATGCTCGCCGTGCGGCATCCTGCCCGGCCCGCCGATGAAGGAGTCCGCCGATGCGCACGATCCCGCCCGACTTGGCCCGCCACTACCGCGAACAGGGCTGGTGGACCGATCAAACCCTCGGCGATCTGCTCGCCGACGGGCTCGGCGCCGCGCCAGGGACGCCGTTCCGGGTGCACTCGGCGATCCGGCCGTGGTCGGGCACCGTCGGCGAGGTCGAACACCTCGCCCGCAGGCTCGCGGCCGGACTGCACCGGCGCGGAGTCGGGCCGGGCGACATCGTCGCCTTCCAGCTGCCGAACTGGATGGAGGCCGCGGCCGTCTTCTGGGCCTCGGCGTTTCTCGGCGCGACCGTCGTCCCGGTGGTGCACTTCTACGGCAGGCGGGAACTGACCCACATCCTGGAGACGGTCCGGCCCGAGGTGTTCGTGACCACCGACCGGTTCGGCAGCACGGAGTTCGCGCCGGAGGTCTACCGCGCGGTGCCGATCACCGGCGTGGTCGGTCGCGACTTCGAGGACCTGCTCGACGACGCGCCACTGACCGGCGTACTGCCGGTGGCACCGGAGCGACCCGCGCTGATCGCGTTCACCTCCGGCACCACCCGCGCGCCGAAAGGTGTTGTGCACAGCCATCACTCGCTCGGGCACGAGACACGGCAGCTGGCCGGGATCTACCCGGCCGACCGCGGCGACCAGATCACCGCGGCGCCGGTCGGGCATTTCATCGGCATGGTCAACGCCTTCCTCATCCCGGTGCTGGACCGGGCGCCGATCAATCTGGTCGACGTGTGGGATCCGGCGCGGGTCCTCGCGCTGATGACCGGCGAGGGACTCGCCGTCGGCGGCGGGGTGCCGTACTACGTCACCAGCCTGCTCGACCACCCGGACTGGACCGACGCGCACCTGCCGTACCTGCGCTACGCCGGACTCGGCGGCGCCGCGGTGCCCGCCGCGCTGACCAGGCGCCTGGACGACACCGGCATCACCGTCTACCGCTCGTACGGCAGCACCGAGCACCCGTCGATCACCGGCTCGCGCCATACCGCGCCGACGGGCAAGCGGTTGTTCACCGACGGCGACGCCCTGCCTGGCGTGGAGATCCGCCTTGCCCCCGACGGCGAGATCCTCAGCCGCGGACCGGATCTGTGCCTGGGCTACACCGAACCCGACCTCACCGCCGCCGCGTTCGACGCCGACGGCTGGTACCACACCGGCGACATCGGCGTGCTCGACGAGGACGGCTATCTCACCATCACCGACCGCAAGTCGGACATGATCATCCGCGGCGGCGAGAACATCAGCGCGCTCGAGGTCGAAGAGGTCCTGCTCGCACTGCCCGGTGTCGCCGAGGCGGTCGCCGTCGCGGTGGCCGATCCCCGGCTCGGTGAGCGAACCGCCGCGGTCCTGCGGCTGCTGCCCGGGCACGCCGAGCCCACCCTCGACCAGTTGCGCGCGCACTTCGCCGCGGCCGGGATGGCCAAGCAGAAGTGGCCCGAACAGGTGCACGTCGTCGCCGATTTCCCGCGCACCGCCAGCGGCAAGGTGCAGAAGTTCGTGGTGCGCCGCGACCTGTCCGCGCAGCACGAGGACATTGCCCTTCAATCCTGAAGAGAATATGATTCTCACAAATCGGTAAGGAGGATCCACATGACGAAGATCGAGCTGCCCTATCAGCTCTTCGACGCGGACAACCATCTCTACGAGACCAAGGAAGCGCTCACCCGGCACCTGCCCAAGCAGTACGAGGGCGCCATCCAGTACGTCGAGATCAACGGCCGCACCAAGATCGCGGTGCTCGGCCAGATCAGCGAGTACATCCCGAACCCGACCTTCGACGTGGTCGCGCGGCCGGGCGCCATGGAGGAGTACTTCAAGAACGGCAATCCCGAGGGCAAGAGCCGCCGCGAGATCTTCGGCAAGTCGATGAAGGCGATCGACGCCTTCCGCAATCCCGAGGCGCGGCTGCAGGTCATGGACGATCTGCAACTGCAGCGCGCGCTGATGTTCCCGACGCTGGCCAGCCTGGTCGAGGAGCGCATGCGCCACCATCCCGAACTGATCCACGCGGTGATCGAGTCGCTGAACCGGTGGATGCTCGAGGACTGGGGCCAGGACGGCAGCTTCGTCCACTCCGGGCGCATCTTCACCGTGCCGGTGATCACCCTGCCGATCGTCGAGCGCGCCATCGCCGAACTCAACTGGGCCGTGGTCGAACACGGCGCCAAGGCCATCCTGGTGCGGCCGGCGCCGGTGCCCGGCTACAAGGGCATGCGCTCGTTCGCGATGCCGGAGTTCGATCCGTTCTGGAAGCGGGTCGCCGAACTCGACGTGCTCGTCACCATGCACTCCTCCGACAGCGGCTACTCCCGCTTCGACGCCGAGTGGGAGGGCAACAGCCTGGAGATGCTGCCGTTCCAGACCAACACCTTCGCGATGACCAATCAGTGGCGGCCGGTCACCGACGCGGTCGCCTCGTGGGTGTGTCACGGTGCGCTCAATCGCTTCCCCGACTTGAAGATCGCGGTCATCGAGAACGGTTCGGCCTGGCTCGAGCCGCTGCTGCAGCAGCTCTCCGACGTCTACAAGAAGGCGCCGGAGGGGTTCGGCTTCCGCGATCCGATCGAGGCCATCAAGCAGAGCCTCTACGTCAGCCCGTTCTGGGAGGAGGACCTGCAGCGGCTCTCCGATGTCATGGGCGTCGACCACGTGCTGTTCGGGTCGGACTGGCCGCATCCGGAGGGCCTGGCCGAGCCGGCGCGCTACATCCACGAGCTCAAGGACATGCCGCAGGCGAACCAGGCCAAGATCATGGGCGGCAATCTCGCACGGCTGCTGAAGGTATGAGCTGGGAAACCCTCCCGCAGCTGGTGACGAGCGCGGCCGACCGCTTCGGGGACGCCGAAGCGGTCGTCGACGGCGAATTGCGCCTGAGCTTCACCGAACTCGCGGCCCGGGTACGCCGGGCCGCGGGCGCACTCGCGGCCGCGGGCATCGGCAAGGGCGACCGGGTCGCGCTGTGGGCACCCAACTCCGTGGAGTGGATGATCGCGGCGTTCGGCGTCCTCACCGCGGGCGCTGTGCTGGTCCCGGTGAACACGCGGTTCAAGGCGGGTGAGGCGGCCGACGTCATCCGGCGCAGCGGGGCGAGGGCGGTCCTGGTGGAACAGGGCTTCCTCGGCACCGACTACACCGGTGTCACCGAGGTGCCGGTGTTCGACCTGAAGTCCGGGTTCCTGGAGTCGGGCGAGCCGTTCGACTGTGCCGTCGCGGCAACCGATGTCGCCGACATCATCTTCACCTCGGGGACCACCGGACGGCCCAAGGGCGTCACGATGAACCACCGGCAGACGCTGCGGCTCTACGCGGAGTGGTGCGATCTGGCCGACCTGCGCGAGGGCGACCGGTATCTGATCGTCAATCCGTTCTTCCACACCTTCGGCTACAAGGCGGGACTGGTGGCCTCGCTCATCCGCGGCGCGACCGTCCTGCCGGTGCCGGTCTTCGATGTCGAGACCGTGCTGGAACTGGTGGAACGCGAACGGGTCACGATGCTGCCCGGCCCGCCCACCCTGTATCACGCGCTGCTGGAAGCCAAGGGCACCCGCGATCTGTCCTCGCTGCGCGCGGCGGTGACCGGTGCCGCCGACATCCCGGTGGAGCTCATCCGCCGGATCGCCCAGGAACTGCCGTTCCGGTCCATCATGACCGGCTACGGCCTCACCGAAGCGGGCACGGCCACCGCATCCCGTTCCGGTGACACCTTCGAACAGATCGCGACCACGGTGGGGCGACCCTGCGCCGGGGTCGAGGTCAGGATCGCCGAGGACGGCGAGGTTCTGGTTCGCGGATATTCGGTCATGCTGGGCTATCTCGACGATCCCGACGCGACCGCCGCGGCCGTGGATCCGGACGGGTGGCTGCACACCGGCGATCTCGGTGAGCTCGACATCGACGGCCACCTCCGCATCGTCGGACGGAAGAAGGACATGTTCATCGTCGGCGGATTCAACGCCTATCCAGCGGAGATCGAAGGGTTCCTGCTGGAACATCCCGCGGTCACCCAGGCCGCGGTGGTCGGCGTCCCCGACGAGCGGCTCGGCCAGGTGGGCCGGGCGTACGTGGTGACCAAGGCCGAGGTCACCGAGGAGGAGATCATTGCCTGGAGCCGGGACCGGATGGCCGGCTACAAGGTGCCGCGGTCGGTGCGGTTCCTGAATACCTTGCCGCTCAACGCGACCGGGAAGGTGATGAAGGACCAGCTGTCATGACCGCAGTCCGCGGGACCCCCGCGCGGTATGATTTTCCCATTGCGAGAATTACATTCTCGATAGACGGGTCGCTTATTTTCGATCGGGCGATCCCGGCGCAGCACCTGACAGAGCGAGGAGTCCCGTGAAGACCGACGACCTGATACTCGTGAGCATCGACGACCACGTGGTCGAGCCACTCGACATGTTCGACCACCACGTCCCCCGCAAATGGGCCGATTACGCACCCCGGGTGGTCGCCGACGACAAGGGCATCGACCACTGGATCTACCGGGACCGGCCGACCGGCGTCGCCGGGCTCAATGCCGTGGTCACCTGGCCTGCCGAGGAGTGGGGCCGCGACCCGGCCGGGTACGCGGAGATGCGCCCCGCCGTCTACAACGTGCACGACCGGGTGCGCGATATGGACGCCAACGGCGTGCTCACCTCCATGTGCTTCCCCACCTTCACCGGTTTCAGCGCGGGACATCTGAGCCGCGGCGGCCAGGACGAGATCACCGTCGCGATGATCTCGGCCTACAACGACTGGCACCTCGAGGACTGGGCCGGCGCCTATCCCGGACGCTTCATCCCGATCGGCATCCTGCCCATGTGGGATCCGCAGCCGGCGGTCGCCGAGATCGAACGCCTCGCCGCCCGCGGCTGCCACTCGGTGACCATGCCCGAACTGCCGCACATCGACGGCCTGCCCAGCTATCACGACATCGACTACTGGGCGCCGGTGTTCCAGGCGCTGCAGGACAACGAGACGGTCATGAACCTGCACATCGGCCAGGGCTTCGGCGTGCTGCGCCTTGCCCCGGACGCGCCGATCGACAATCTCATGGTGCTGGCGCCGAGCATTTCGCTGATCGCGGCCCAGGATCTGCTGTGGGGACCGGCTTTCCGGCGGTTCCCGAGACTGAAGGTCGCGCTGTCGGAGGGTGGCGTCGGCTGGATCCCGTTCTTCCTCGACCGCTCGGACCGGCACTACACCAACCAGCGCTGGCTGCGCCGCGACTTCGGCGGCAAACTGCCCAGCGAGGTCTTCCGCGAGCACGTGCTCGCCTGCTACGTCACCGACCGGACCGCGCTGAAGTTCCGCCACGACATCGGCATCGACAACATCGCCTGGGAATGCGACTACCCGCACTCGGATTCGATCTGGCCCAACGCGCCGGAATTCGTGCTCGAGGAACTGCTGGCCGCGGGTGCCGACGACGACGACATCCACAAGATCACCTGGGAGAACGCCTGCAGGCACTTCAACTGGAATCCGTTCGGGCACATCCCGCGCGAGCGGGCCACCGTCGGCGCGCTGCGCGCCACCGCCACCGATGTGGACGTCTCCACCCGCTCGCGCGCCGACTACGCGGCCGCCTACACCCGCCTGCACGGCTGAGGACCGCCATGACCGCTCGACTGATGGTCTTCGCCACCCCGCACGACGGGATGGACGACGAATACAACCGCTGGTACACCGACGTACACATCCCGGAGATGCTCACCATCCCCGGCGTGGTGTCGTGCGAACGGCACCGGCTGGCCAGGGGCGGACCGGACGAGGCGCGCTATCTGTCGGTGTTCGTGCTCGACGGCGAACCCTCGACCGTGCTCGCCGAACTCGGCGCCCGCGCCGCGGACGGGCGGATGACCGTGTCGGCGGCGGCCGACTCCGCCCGCACCCGGCTCACGGTCTGGCACTCCCTCTGACACCACGAGAGCCCGGTCCCACTGCCGGGGACCGGGCTCTCGTGTGTCGTGCACTCAGCGGGCAGGGCCCTCGAGGATCGTCACCGCCGCGACCGCGGTCGGCCCACCCAGGTTGTGCGCCAACCCGATTCGCGCGCCCTCGACCTGGTTCACCGCGGTGCCGCGCAACTGCTCGAACAGCTCGACGCACTGGGCGATGCCGGTGGCGCCGGGCGGATGCCCCTTGGTCTTGAGGCCACCGCTGGGGTTGACCGGCATCGCCCCACCGACCGAGGTCGCGCCGGTCTCGACGAGCTTGTGCGCCTCGAACCGGTCGGCGAAGCCCAGATCCTCGTAGCTCATCAGCTCGATGCCGGTGAAGTAGTCGTGTACCTCGGCCACGTCGATGTCGGCGGGAGCGAGCCCCGCCATCGCGAAGGCACGGCGAGCCGCTCGCAGGGTGGCCGGGAACGTCGTCAGATCCGGCTTGTGCTGCACCATGATCGAGTCCAGGCCAAGCCCCACTCCACGCACCCACACCGGTGAATCGGTGTAGCGGTCGACGACGTCCTCGGCGACGAGCACCAGCGCCGCGGCGCCGTCGCTCTGCGGCGCGCAGTCGTACACCCCGAACGGGTCGGCCACGATCGGCGCCCGCAGCGCCTGCTCCATGGTGATCTCGAAAGGCAAGCGCACCTTGGGATTGCGCGCGCCGTGCCGGTGATTCTTCACCGCCACCATGGCCAGGTGCTCGCGGGTGGCCGGTGACTCGTGCAGGTAGCGGCTCACGTGCAGGGCGAAACCCGCGGGCGCGAACAGGCCGAGCTCGTAGTCCCAGGCGCGATTCCTGGTCATCGACTCCCACTCGCGGAGCATGTCCTTCTCCGCGGTCTCGCGCAGCTTGTCCGCGCCGATCACCAGCGCGACGTCCACCGCGCCGGAAGCGATGGCGTACAAGGCGTTACGCACCGCGTCGTTGCCGGTGGCGCACGAGTTCTCGACGTGGGTGACCGGCAGTTCGGGCAGGCCGAGCGCTTCGGCGAGGATCCCGGACGGGAACCCGTCGGTGGTCCGCAGCGCACCGAACCACGCGGCCTCGATGTCGTCGAGGTGCAGGCCCTTGTCGACGGAGGCGGCGCATTCGGCGAAGGCCATCGGCAGCAGATCGCTCAGTCCGAAGGCGAAGTGTTCGGCGAACGGGGTCATCCCCGCGCCGACGACGGCGACTCTTCTCATACCGATTCCTTTTCCGGCTCGAACGCGTATCCGTAGTCCGGGACGCCCGAACGTATCGCCACCCGGCGCAACACCATTCGGCCGCGCGCCCCGATCTCGGCGGTGCCCGCGTCGGCGCCGGTCACCTTCGCCAGCGCGCGCACCCCGATGTCGTCGAGTTCGACGACCACCAGCGTGTACGGGCTCTTCTGGCCGGGCACCGGCATGCGCACGGTGGTCGCGGCGTAGACGGTGCCGGTGCGCGGCAGCGGCACCAGGGTGTAGGTGGTGGCCAGGCTGCCGTCGGCGCCGAGCCGATAGCGCGGCGGGAAGTCCAGCTCGTCGGTGCCCTCGTGCCGGCCCGCCTCCCAGCGCACCTTGGCCTCGAAGGCGCGCTCGTAGGCGGCCAGCGAGAGCGGCAGGTCCGTCCCGGGTTCGACGATCCCGTCCAGCGGCGGCCGGGCGGGCGGCTCGAGCCGCCGCAGCGACAGCGGGCCCGGCACCACGGTGACCCCGGACAGGCTGGCCTGCTCCACCCCGACCAGCAGTCCGGCGGCGCCCCATTCCGCCATCGCGGCCAGCGCGAACAGCGCCGAGGACGCGCCGGTGGTCGGCAGCCGCGGCGGCGTCCCGCACAGCGCGGCCGCCTGCTTGTGCTCCACTCCCGCGACCGCGAACGGTGTATCGAGCCAGGCCGCCGACAGCGACGCCACCAGGCCGCGCTCGCGCAGCAACCGGGGATCGCCGTAGTCGTGGACACCGTCGGCATGGCGGGTCCGCACCGGCAGACTGCGCGCGACCCGGGCCGTGGTGCGCACCTGCACACCGTTACGGTCGGAGATCCACGCTGCGGCGGCACCAGCGGGCTCGAGATCGACACCGATCACCAGCGTGCGTGGCCGGGCCGAACTCAGCGCGTCCAGGGTGGCCGGAGCGCCACCGAGGCGCTCGGTCACCTCGAGCTCGGGATCGAGCCCGAGTCCGGCCAGCAGCACCGCGGTATTGCTGCTCTCCACCAGCGGCAGATCGCGGCTGACCAGCACCACCCGTTCCACCGGCTCGCCGCCGGCCAGGGCGGCCCTGCCCGCCTCCACCGCGAGGGTGACCGCGTCCTCGTCGTCCCCGGCGACTCGGTGATGCCGGTCCCCCCAGCAGGGCAGGTACGTCCCCATCGACGCAACATGCGGCATGTCGGCTCCTTCCGGACGACTAGGTGACCGCGCCCGCGGTCTTGAGCGTGATGATGCGGTCCCAGTCCAGCCCCAGTTCGAGCAGGATCTCCTCGGTCTGCGCGGCGAACTCCGGCCCCGGCCGCAGCCGCGGCGGCGCCACGTCGAACTGCACCGGGCTGGAGACCAGCTCGAGTTCGCCGGCGGGCAGCAGGTAGTCGTTCGCCCGGATCTGGGCATCGGCGAGCAGCTGGACCGAATCCTGTACCGGCGCCCAGGGTCCCGCCAGCGTGGCGAACCGCTCGGTCCACTCGGCGAGGGTGCGCGCGCCGATCACCTCGCGCAGGATCGCCACCGCCTCGGCGGTGTGCTCGGCGATCGCGGCGGCGTCGGCGAAGCGCGGGTCCTCGGCCAGCTCGGGCCGGTCGATGTGGCGGCACACGTCGGCCCAGAACTTGGCGGGCTGCAACATGACGAACGACAGGTAGCGGTCGTCGGAGGTGGCGTAGAGGCCCGAGAGCGGGTTGGTCGGCGCGCCGTGCACGCCCGGTCGCGGCGCGCGCATCGGCTGCCGCTGCGAGGCCGACAGCGCGATCGTGTGCCCGAGCGCCCACAGCCCGCTGCCGAGCAGCGACACGTCGACCACCGAGGTCTCGCCGGTGCGTTCGCGTTTCAGCAGAGCGGCGGCGATGCCGCCGGCCAGATTGGTGCCGGAGACGGTGTCACCGAAGGCCGGGCCGGGCGGCTGGATCAGCCCCTCGGTCCCCTCCGGCGTGATGGTCGCGGCGATGCCGGCACGGCACCAGAAGGCGGTCATGTCGTACCCGCCCCGGACCGACTCGGCACCGCGGGGACCGAGCGCGCTGCCCCTGGCGTAGACGATGCCGGGGTTGACCGCGCGGATGTCGTCGACGTCGATGCCGAATTTGGTCCGCGCGGACGGCAGGAAACTGGTGAGGAACACATCGGCGTTCTTCGCCAGCTCCAGGATCACCTCGCGGCCCTCCGGCACCGACATGTCGACGCCGATACTGCGCTTGCCCCGATTCGCGTGCTCCACATTGGGATTCGGATCGCCCTCGACGACGAAGGCGCCCACCCGGCGCAACCCGCGCTGCGGATCGCCGCCGCTGGCGTGCTCCACTTTCACCACGTCGGCGCCCCAGTCCGAGAGCACCGCCCCCGCCGACGGCACGAAACCGTACATCGCGACCTCGAGCACCTTGATGCCGGTCAACGGCCCGCTCATGCGAGGACTTCCGCGAGAGTCTTGTGCTCGAGGAACTCCTCGAGCCCGGCCACGCCCATCTCCCGCCCGATACCGGACTGTTTGTAGCCGCCGAACGGGGCGTCGGGGTGGAAGTAGTTGCCGCCGTTGATGCTGAAGGTGCCGGTGCGCACCCGCCGCGCCACCGCCTTGGCCCGTTCGGCGTCGGCGCTGAAGACCGCGCCGGACAGCCCGTAGATCGAGTTGTTGGCGATGCGGACCGCCTCGTCGTCGTCGGTGTACGGGATCAGCGCCAGCACCGGGCCGAACACCTCTTCCTGAGCGATCTCGCTGTCGGGGTCGACATTCGCCAGCAGCGTCGGGGCGTAGAAGAAGCCGGGATCCAGCTTCTTCCCGCCGGTCACCAGGGTGGCCCCCGCGGCGACCGCGCGCCTGACCATCGCGTGCACCTTGTCGCGCTGTCCGGCGCTGATCAGCGGTCCCATATAGGTCGTCGGTTCGTTCGGATCACCGTGGCGCACATGGGCGAAGTTGGCCGCGACCAGCTCGGCGACCCGGTCGTGATCGGCGGCGGGCACCAGCAGCCGGGTGGTGAGCGCGCAGCCCTGCCCGGCATGGGTGACGACGCTGAACGCCGCGAACACCGCCGCCTTGGTGTAGTCCGCGTCGTCGAGCAGGATCATCGCCGACTTGCCGCCCAGCTCGAGAAACACCTTCTTGAGGGTGGCGCTGGCGGCCGCCATGATCTCGCGCCCCACCGGCGTCGAGCCGGTGAAAGTGACCACGTCCACGTCCGGATGCGTGGTCATCCGCTTGCCCACCTCGATGTCGGAGGAGGCGAGGACATTCACCACGCCCGCGGGGATCTCGGTGTGCTCGGCGATGATCTCGCCCAGCGCCAGCGTGGCCAGCGGAGTGTCCGGCGCGCCCTTGAGCACCACCGTGCAGCCCGCGGCCAGCGCGGGTGCGAGCTTGGCGAGGGCGAGCTGATGCGGATAGTTGTAGGCGGCGATCGCGGCGACCACACCGGCGGCTTCCTTCTCGACCCACCGGTGATGCTGCTGGCCACGGATCTCGACATTGCCGAGGTCCTCGGTCCAGGCGTAGGTGTCGAGCAGTTCGGCGTAGTAGCGCACGATCTCGAACGGGGTCTCGAGCTGGTTGCCCGCTGTCAGCGCGCGCGTCGCGCCGACCTCGGCGATCGTCAGCGCGCGCAGCTCCTCGACATTGTCGCGCAACGCGCGGTAGAGCTGGCGCAGGCAGCGAGCGCGGAACCGGGGATTGGTCGCCCAGGTGGTCTCGTCGAAGGCGCGGCGCGCGGCGGCGACGGCGTCGTCCACGTCGGCCACCCCGGCTTCGGGGGCGTAGCCGTACACCTCACCGGTCGCGGGATCGAGCGAAGCGAGCGTCTGCCCGGTTTCGCGCAGCTGCCCATCGACGAGCAATCGACGTGTCACCGTGCCCGCCACTTCCTGCGTTGACATCCCGCCTCCTTGCTGGGACCGAGTCCCTATGGAAATCTCATTCTCTCAATCGAGAATGCTACATGCAACAAGCGGGACGGTAGCAGGGATCGGCGGGGCGAACCGTCCGATTCGCCGACATCGCACCCGGCTCCCCGAATTCGCCCGCCACCCTTGCTAATCCATTCTTGGCGAGAGTACGGTTCTCACATCCGGAAGGGAGATTCTTGTGAAAACAGCGGTGGTCACCGGCGGCGCGTCGGGCATCGGGCTCGGCATCGCCGAACGGTTGCGCGGCGACGGGTTCCACGTCGCCACCCTGGACCTGAATCCGGCAGTCGAGGACGACTTCGCCTTCCGCGCCGACGTCACCGATCCGGAACAGGTCGCGGCGGCACTCGACGCGGTCCGCGCGAAGTTCGGCCCCGTCGCGGTGCTGGTGAACTCGGCCGGGCTGGACGGTTTCAAGCGCTTCGGAAAGCTGTCGTTCGCGGAGTGGCAGCGGGTGATCGATGTGAACCTGCACGGCGTCTTCCACACCATCCAGGCCGTGCTGCCGGACATGATCGACGCCGGCTGGGGCCGCATCGTCAACATCTCCTCGTCGAGCACCCACTCGGGCCAGCCGTTCATGGCGCACTACGTCGCGGCCAAGTCGGCGGTCAACGGACTCACCAAAGCCCTTGCGCTGGAACTGGGTCCGTCGGGCATCACCGTCAACGCGGTGCCGCCGGGGTTCATCGACACCCCGATGCTGCGCAAGAACGAACAGGCACAGCGCCTCGGCGGCACGGTCGAGGACCACATCGGGCGCACGCCCGTCCGCCGGGTCGGTACACCGGCCGACATCGCCGCGGCGTGCGCCTTCCTGATCTCCGAGGAAGCGTCCTACATCACCGGGCAGATCTTCGGGGTCAACGGCGGTCGCAACACATGAGCATCGAACACCCCGAACGAGAGGAACTCCCATGGGACGCGTAGCAGGCAAAGTCGCCTTCGTCACCGGCGCGGCACGCGGTCAGGGCCGCAGTCACGCGGTCCGGCTGGCCGAAGAGGGCGCCGACATCATCGCCGTCGACATCTGTCGCGACATCGACAGCATCGGCTACGCGCTCTCGCGTCCCGAGGACCTCGAGGAGACCGCTCGCCTGGTGGAGAAGGCCGGGCGCCGGATCCTGACCAGGCAGGTCGACGTCCGTGACGCCGTCGCGCTGAAGACGGCCGTCGCCGACGGCATCGCCGAATTCGGCCACCTCGACATCGTGATCGCCCAGGCCGGCATCGCGGGCATGAAGGGCTCGCCGCAGTGGCAGGCCTGGTCCGATGTCATCGACACCAACCTGATCGGCGTCATCAACACCATCCAGGCCGCGCTGCCGCATCTGCAGGAAGGCGCCTCCATCATCGCGACCGGCTCGGTCGCGGCGCTGATGGACATCGCCAAGGTGGACCAGCCCGGCCGCGATCCGGGCGGGATCGCCTACGTCGTCGCCAAGCGCGGACTCTCGGAGTACGTGCACCATCTGGCCCTGCACATCGCGGCACAGCGCATCCGCGCCAACGTGATCCACCCGACCAACTGCGACACCCCGATGTTGCAGAGCGAGCCGATGTACCGCTCGTTCCGCCCCGATCTCGAGCACCCGACCCGCGCGGACGCCGAGCCGGCCTTCGGTGTCCAGCAGGCGATGCCGATCCCCTATGTCGAGACCCGCGACATCAGCGACGCCGTGCTGTTCCTTGCCTCGGACGAGTCGCGGTTCATCACCGGAACGCAGCTGCGCGTCGACGGCGGCGGCTACCTGAAGTGGTACGAGTACCACATCTGAGAGGAAGATTCATCGTGAAGGTCCAGGTCGATGCGCAGCGCTGCCAGGGGCACACGCTGTGCGCCATGATCGCCCCGCAGGCGTTCGAACTCAGTGATATCGACGGCCACTCCTCACCGGTCGACGAGCAGGTGCCCGCCGATCAGCAGGAGCAGGTGCGCGAAGCCGTGCACTCGTGCCCCGAGCGGGCGATCTCGCTGGCGGAACAGTGACCGACGACGACGCCCGCAAGCAACCCCGGTTCCACTTCGACCGGTACGCACCGCGATACCGCGACGAGTTCCAGGACATCACCGAGACGATGCAGCGCGAGTGCCCGCTCGCCTGGACCGACACCTACGACGGGCACTGGGTCGCGGCGGGCAACCGCGAGGTCTTCGAACTCGCACGCTGCCCGCACGTGTCCAACGACCACGATCCGCACGGCGTCCGCACGGGCTACCGCGGCATCTCCATCCCGCCCGCACCCCGGGCGCGGGGGATCCGCGGCGGCATCCTCGAGATGGACGAACCCGAGCACCGGGAACTGCGTTCGGCACTGAACCCGTACCTGTCCCCCGCCGCCGTGCGGCGCTGGGTGCCGTTCGTCGACGAGGTCGTGCGCGCCGCGCTCGATGAGCACATCGAGAGCGGCCGTATCGATTTCGTCGACGACCTGGCCAATGTGGTGCCCGCCGTGCTCACCCTCGGCATGCTCGGTGTGCCGCTGGCGAAGTGGACCATCTACAACGAACCGGTGCACGCGGCGGTCTACACCCCGCCGGATTCCCCGGACTATCCGCGCATCGCGGAGATGCACCGGACCATGGGCCTGGATCTGCTCACCAACCTGGCCGAGATCAGGGCGACGCCGCGACCCGGCCTGATCCACGCGGTCGCGACGGCGCGGGTCGACGGAGAACCGTTGCCGGACATGGAGATCCTCGGCATGCTCAGCCTGCTCATCGGCGGCGGGTTCGACACCACCACCGCGCTCACCGCGCACGCGCTGGAATGGCTCTCGGACAACCCCGGCGAGCGCGCGACGCTCAGCCGCGACCGCGAGGCGCTGCTCGACCCGGCCACCGAGGAATTCCTGCGCTACTACACCCCGGCACCGGGCGACGGGCGCACGCTCGCGGCCGACTGCGAAGTGGCGGGCGCCTCCTTCCGGGAAGGTGACCGGCTGTGGTTGTCGTGGGCGATGGCCAACCGCGACCCGGCCGTGTTCACCGACCCGGAGCAGGTCGTGCTCGACCGGAAGGGCAACCGGCACTACAGCTTCGGGCTCGGCATCCACCGGTGCATCGGCTCCAATGTGGCGCGCACGGTGTTCAAGCGGATGCTGGTCGCGGTCCTGGACCGGATGCCCGACTACCGGGCCGTCGCCGCGGAGACCGTGCACTACGACACCATCGCGGTGATCCAGGGCATGCGGCACCTGCCCGCCACCTTCACCCCGGGCGAGCGGCTCGGTCCCGGCCTGGCGGAGACGCTGGCGAAGCTGCAGACGGTCGTCGACGAACAGCGGCTCGCCGAGCCGATCACCCAGAATCGCGCAGGCGCGCAGATCTGATCACTGCTCGCGCGTGCTGCGCGCAGACAAGGAGACACTGGTGGCGGACAGCCCCGGGGGACACGGCACCGACAGGAGTCCGGACGCACCCGCGTCCGGACGGCCACTGCCTCAGCTCGGGCTCGACAACGAGTTCTTCTGGACCGCGGGCGCCGACGGTGTCCTGCGCGTTCAGGAGTGCCGTTCCTGCGCCGCCCTGCTGCACCCGCCGCAGCCGGTGTGCCGGTACTGCCGCGGTCACGAACTCGGAGTCCGTGAGCTGTCCGGCCGCGCGACGCTGATCGCGTTCACGGTGAACCACCGTTTCGCCGTCCCCGGCCTCGACCCGCCGTACGTGGTGGCCACCGTCGCGCCGGTCGAGGACACCCGCGTCCGGCTGACCACCAATATCGTGGCGGCCGAACCGGATTCGCTCGAACTCGGCATGCCGGTGGAGGTCACCTTCCAGCCCGACGGTGACGTGTGGCTGCCGCTGTTCCGCCCGGTCACCGGCGAACCGGCCGCGCTGCCGGTGGACGAGATCGCCCCCGGCGACTACGCCGCGCACATCCGGCCGATGGTGCGCGGCGACAAGTTCGAAGACCGGGTCGCGCTCACCGGCATCGGGATGTCGCAGATCGGCCGCAGGCTCATGGTGCCGCCGCTGGCGCTGACCGTGGCGGCCTGTGAACGCGCGGTCGCCGACGCCGGACTCACCTTCGACGATATCGACGGGCTGTCGTCCTATCCCGGTGGCGGCAACCTCGGCGGCTTCGGCGAGGGCGGGGTGACCGCACTGGAAGCCGCCCTCGGTATCCGGCCGACCTGGCACAACGGCGGTATCGAGACCTTCGGCCCCGGCGGTTCGGTGATCGCCGCGATGACCGCGGTGGCCGCCGGGCTGGCCCGGCACGTGCTGTGCTTCCGCACGGTGTGGGAGTCGACCTTCGCCGAGCACATGAAGTCGGGCCGGATCACCGCGAGCAGCGGCCGCACCACCAGCTGGCTGACCCCCTTCGGCGCCACCTCCGCCGCGCACACCCTCGCGCAGAAGGCGCAGCGGCACTTCCACGACTACGGCACCACCCGCGAGACGCTGGGCTGGATCGCGCTCAACCAGCGCGCCAATGCCGAACTCGACCCCACCGCGGTCTACCGCGACCCGATGACGATGGACGACTATCTCGCGGCCAGGCCTGTCACCAGCCCGTTCGGGCTCTACGACTGCGATGTGCCGTGCGACGGCGCGGTCGCGGTGGTCGTCTCCGCGGTCGACACCGTCGGTGATCTGGCGAGCACCCCGGTGTATGTCGAGGCGGTCGGCACCCAGATCGTCGAACGCATCGAATGGGATCAGAGCACCCTCACCCACGAACCACAGGTCCTCGGTCCGGCCGCGCACCTGTGGACGCGCACGGATCTGCGGCCCCGCGATGTCGACGTGGCCGAACTCTACGACGGTTTCACCTTCAATTGCCTGTCCTGGATCGAGGCGCTCGGGTTATGCGGAATCGGTGAAGCCGCGGACTTCCTCGACGGCGGCAAGAACATCGCCCGCGACGGGCTGATCCCGGTGAACACCCACGGCGGGCAGCTCTCCCACGGCCGCACCCACGGCATGGGCCTGCTCCACGAGGCGATCGCGCAGTTGCGTGGCGATGCCGGACCACGACAGGTGCCCGGCGCCCGGGTCGCGGTGGTGTCCAGCGGCGGGCTCACCCCCGGCGGTGCGATGCTGCTGCGCGCCGGGTGACGGTGCCAGGAAAGCGAGACCACGTGACCCTCACCCACTCCGAACTCAGTGCCGTCGGCGACGACGCGCCCGCGGCGGTCGTCACCGAGGTCGACGGCATCCCGGTGTCGGCGCTGTTCGCCGAGTCGCCCGCGCCACGCGCGGTGCTGCTCGCCCTGCACGGCGGATCGACGACCTCGGCCTACTTCGACTGCCCCGGTCATCCCGAACTGTCACTGCTGCGCGCCGCGCACCGGCTCGGCTACACCGTTCTGGCCCCTGACCGCCCCGGCTACGGCAGTTCCGCACCCTACGCCGACCGGCTGATTCCGGCAGCGGTCCGGGTGGACCTGATGTTCGAGGCCGTCGAAGCCTTCCTGCGCGACCGCCCACGCGGTGCCGGGGTGTTCCTCACCGCCCACTCGGCCGGCGCCGAACTGGCGATGCGCATGGCCGGCGATCCCCGGTTCACCGATCTGCTCGGGGTGGAGCTGGCGGGCACCGGCTACCGCTATCACCCCGAGGGCGCGGGCATCCTGCGCACCGTCGGTCCCGGCTCACCACGGCCGCCCGGCGTCGGCGATCTGATCTGGAATCCGCCGCGGCTCTATCCCGCCGATGCCCGCCGTGGCGCGACGATCGCGGTACCGGCCCCGCCTGCCGAGACCGAGGCCGTCGCCGACTGGGCGACCCAGGTCTTCCCCGCGCTGGCCGCCGGAATCCGCGTGCCGGTGCGGTTCTCGGCGGGTGACCACGAACGGGTCTGGTGCAACGATGTGGCCGCGCTGGCCGAGGTGGGCGCGCTGTTCACCGCCGCGCCGCGGGTCGTGCTCAACCGCCAGCCCAACACCGCGCACAACATCAGTGTGGGCAATACCGCCGCGGCCTACCACCTGGGCATGCTCGCCTTCGCCGAGGAATGCCTGGTCACCGCCGAAAACGGCGAGTTCACCGGTCCTACACCACAATTGGACGGCGGCACGGTGCCGCCGGAGAGGTGAATGCGATGGACTCGACCGATACCGCCCTGCTCCTGCTGCGATTCGTGGTGGGCGCCACCATGATCGCGCACGGGGTCAACCACTGGCTGGGCGGTGGCAAGATCGCCGGCACCGCGGGCTGGTTCACCGGGCTCGGCCTGCGCAACGGCGTGGTGCAGGCGTGGGCGAGCGTGGTCACCGAGATCGGCGCGGGCGTGCTGCTCGCGCTCGGGCTGGCCACGCCCCTGGGTGCGGGGGCGGTGGTCGGCGTGATGCTGGTGGCCGGGCTGCTCGCGCACCGCAAGAACGGTTTCTTCGTGTTCAAGGAGGGCTACGAGTACGTGCTCGTGCTCGCGGTGGCGGCGATCGCGCTCGGCCTCCTCGGGCCCGGCCGGGTCTCCCTCGATCATGCCTTCGACATCACCGTCACCGGCTGGGCGGGCGGACTGCTCGCACTCGGGCTCGGTGTCGGAGCGACCATCGGCCTGCTGGCGGCGTTCTACCGTCCGGCACCGGCCCCCGTCGCCGATCGGGAAGTCGACAGAGAGGAGGCGCGCTGATGCGCGTCGGGTTCATCGGATTGGGTAGCCAGGGTGGGCCGATGGCGCGGCGCATCATCGAGGCCGGCTACCCGACCACGCTGTGGGCGCGCCGATCCGCCGCACTCGAGCCCTATGCCGGCACCGCGGCGGATACCGCCGAATCCCCCGTCGCGCTGGGGGCGGCCGCCGATCTGGTGTGCGTGTGTGTGGTCGGTGACGCCGATGTCCGCGAGGTGGTCACCGGTGAGCACGGCGTGCTGACCGGGATGATCCCCGGCTCGGTGCTTGCCGTGCACTCCACCGTGCACCCCGACACCTGCCGCGAGATCGCGGATATCGCCGCGCGACAAGGTGTTTCGGTGATCGACGCACCGGTCAGCGGCGGTGGTCCCGCCGCCGTCGAGGGCAGATTGCTGGTGATGGTCGGCGGACCGGACGAAGCCGTGCGGACCGCTCGCCCGGTCTTCGCGACCTACGCGAACCCGATCGTGCACCTCGGCGACGTGGGCGCGGGACAGTTCGCCAAACTCCTCAACAACCTCCTGTTCACCGCGAATCTCGCGACCGCGCAGGGCACCCTGCGCCTCGGCGCCGACCTCGGCCTCGACACCGCCCGGCTCGGCGAGGTCATCACCCACGGCACCGCCGACAGCTTCGCGCTCGGCCGCGTCGTCGCTTCCGGCGGCTCCCTCGACGGCCTGGCCGTGCGGGCCGGCGATCTGCTGCGCAAGGATGTCGGGCTGCTCGCCGACCTCGCCGCCACCGCGGCCGCGACACCCGGGATCGAGCTCACCGCCGCCGACGCGGCCCTCACGGTGATGAACCGGGCGCGGCAAAGCACTGCCCCACTGACGAATTCGTAGGCATCGGCCTGGCCGACAACGGCTCGGCTGACACCTCGGACGCGCACCACGGCGCTTCCCGGCCCGGCCGTACTCCCTCGGCCACTTCGCCGGTCGGCCCGATCGCCGGCAGAGCGGTGCGCCGCCCCGTCAACCGATCGACGAAGAGAAGAGAGCACAGGATGCGCGTGGGTTTCGTGGGCGCGGGCCGGATGGGTCTGCCGATGGTCGACCGTCTGGTCGGCGCCGGGCACATCGTTCGAGCCCAGGCGCGCAATCCCGAGGCGCGGGCCGGGGTGGCCGCTGTCGGCGCCACGCCCGTCTCGTCCACCACCGGGACGGCGCGGGATGCCGAGGTGCTGATCGTCTGCGTTTTCAGCGACGACCAGGTCCGCGAGATCTGCCTGGACGGAACACTTCTCACCGACCTGCCCGCCGGCGCCCTCGTCGTCCTGCACACCACCGGCAGCCCGGACACCGCCACTGCCGTCGCGACCGCGGCGGCCGATCGGGGCATCGACGTGGTCGACGCCCCCGTCAGCGGCGGCCCACCCGACATCGCCGCGGGCACCCTGACCGTCTTCCTCGGCGGATCCGACACCGCCGCGCACCGGGCAACCGAGGTTCTCCGCGCCTACGCCGACCCGATCCTGCACGTCGGCGGCCCCGGCGACGGCCAGCGCGTGAAACTCGTCAACAACGTCCTCTTCGCGGCCCAGATCGGACTCGTCGCCGACGCCGTCCGCCTGGCCACCCACCTCGGTCTCGCCGAACCGGCTCTGCTGTCCGCCCTCCCCCACGCCAGCAGCACCGGTAACGCCCTCACCCGCATCGCCGCCCGCGGATCGGTCGACCGATTCCGCACCACCACAGGCGAATTCCTGCGCAAGGACATCGCCGTCGCCACCGAGGTCGCCACCTCCCTCGGCGCCGACCTCGGCCTCCTCGACGCCGCGATCCGCGCCGGTCTGACACCATCCGCGCCGGTCTGACGCCGCGCACGCCCGCCGTCCATGCCCCGGTAACCCCGGACGCAGCGAGGGGTTCCGCTGCACCGCAACGGAACCCCTCCACCTCACTCCACGACGATGGCCTGCTCCGGGCAGGCCGACACCGCTTCCTCCACCGCACCGACCAGATGCTCCGGCACCGCACCCGGTGCCGTCTCGGCATAGCCGTCCACGTTCAGCGTGAAGACCTCCGGGCACAGCCCCAGACAGGCGCCGTGGCCCCGGCAGCGGTCCGCGTCGACAGTTACCTTCATCAGGCCTCCTCGGTGTCGAATTCCAGGTGCAGGGAGGTGAGTCCACGCAGGATGAAGGTCGGCAGGTAGTGATACCGCCGCTCCTCCGCGGGTCCGTGCACCGTCTCGTCGATGCGCAGATCGGTGGTGCGATCCAGCAGGCGTTCGATGGCGATCCTGGCCTCCGCGCGGGCCAGCGGCGCACCGGGGCAGGTGTGCGCGCCACGCCCGAAAGCGATGTGCTGGCGGGCATTCGAACGCGCCGGATCGAAGGTGGTCGGATCGTCGAAGCGGCGCGGGTCGCGATTGGCCGCACCGTTGACCACCATCAGCACGGTCCCCACCGGCACCTCGGCCCCGCCCACCGTCGAGGTCGACTTGGCGAGCCGGAAATCGCCCTTCACCGGGCTCTCCATCCGCAGCGACTCCTCGATGAAGTTCTGGATGCGGCTCTTGTCCGCGCGCAGGTACTCCTGGATGTCGGGCCGTTCGGCGATCAGCTTCAGCGCCGAGCTCAGCAGCCGGACCGTGGTCTCCTGACCGGCCGAGAAGACATTGGCGGCCACCCGCACCACATCGAGGACCTCCGGCTGCGACCCGTCCGGGAACGTCGCGGTGGCCAGGCTGGTGAGCACGTCGTTGCGCGGGTCGCGGCGACGGTCCTCGATATAGGCCGAGAACTTGCTGTAGAGGAACTCGATCGGGTTGTGCGACATGCCTTCACCCTGCGTGGAGCCCACGCTGGCACCCTCGCGGTGCGGATCGCGCTGCAGGGTGTGCAGGAACTCGTCCTGGTCGTCCTTGGGCACACCGAGCAGATCGGCGATCACGTACAGCGTGAAGGGACCGGCGAATTCGCGCATGCAGTCGCCGCCGGTGACCAGGTAGTGGTCGAGCATGCGGTCGGCGATCGACCACATTGCTTCCTCGTTCTCCTTCAACCGCTTCGGCGTGATCAGCCGCATGAGCAGGGCGCGGTGATCGGTGTGCGTCGGTGGATCCAGCGTCGGCAGCTGATCGCTCATCGGCAGGCTGTCGCGATGCTCGGCGATCACCGCGTCGACATCGGTGTCCTCGTCCAGCGGGACCGGGAATCCGGGGAACGGACCGGTGACGGCGATGCACGAGGAGAACCGCCCGACATCGTTGTAGACCTCGAGTGCCTCGTCGTAGCCGGTCACCATCATCACGTTGTGATGGCGTTCGCGGGTCACCGGGCATTGCTCGCGCAGCGAATCGAAGTACGGGTAGGGATCTGCGACCAGCTCCTGTCCGAGAAAGAAGTCCAGATCCTGGAAGTTGTTCACCACGCGACGGGTCCCTTCGAGATTCCGGTCGACGCCACCTGGCGGATGTTTGGTGCCAGTCGACTTCCGTGATTGAGAATAAGCCTCTCACATGTGAGTATGAGATTTCCACACTGCTCGCTGCGCGTCAACCGGAGGACAGACCCCATGCCCAACGACCCCACCGCGGACCAGCGGTTTTTCCAGACGACCACCCGCGAATTCCTGGCAGGCACCGTGCCGATCGAGACCGTGCGCGCGCTCGCCGAGGCGGGCACCGGCTTCGATCGGGACTGGTGGCGACGCGGCGCCGAACTCGGCTGGACGGCGATGCTGGTGCCCGAAAGCCTCGGCGGCGGTTCGGTTTCCGGTCATCCGATGACCGAGCTGGCCCTGGTCGCCGAGGAACTCGGCCGCGCCGCCGCGCCCGGCCCGTTCGTCACCACCACCGCGGCGCTGGCCGGTCTGCGCGACACCACCGACCACCTCGCCGAGACGGTCGCCGCGATCGTGGCGGGCACGATCGTGGTGACCTGGGCGGTGTACGAGCCCGGTGCGGGTTTCGGCGTGCTCACCGGCGAGGTCGGCGGCACCCGCGCGGTGCCGACCGGTTCCGGTTACCGGCTGACCGGTGTCAAGGATCGGGTGGAGGCGGCCGATCAGGCCGACCTGTTCCTGGTCACCGCGGCCGGTCCCGACGGCCCGATCCAGCTGCTGGTGCCCGCCGAGACGCCGGGCGTGACCGTCAGCCCGACCTGGACCATCGATCTCACCCGGCGCACCGGCAGGGTCGTCTTCGACGATGTCGTTGTCGGCTCCGACGGGGTGACCCACACCGGTGACGCGGCGGCGGCCGCGGTGCGCGCGCAGGCGGGCGCCGCAGCGCTCGTCACCGCCGCGGAGTCCGCCGGTGCCGCCGACCACGCGCTCACCCGCACGCTGACCTGGCTGTTCGAGCGCTACACCTTCGGGCGGCCGCTGGCCTCGTACCAGGCGCTCAAACACCGCATGGCCGACAACAAGACCTGGCTGGAGGCCTGCCGCGCCACCGCCCTCGCCGCGGCCGCCGCCTGGGACGCCGAGGCGGCGGAGACCGACGAGTACATCAGCATCGCGAAATCGTATGTGGGCGCGAAGGCACCGGTGATCGCCCAGGACTGCGTGCAGCTGCACGGCGGGATCGGCGTCACCTGGGAGCACGATCTGCACCTGTTCCTGCGCCGGATCACCCTCGGTCGGGCGTTGTACGGCACACCCGAGGAGCACCGCCGCCACATCACCGATCTGCTCGACTCCGCGGCATGACCGCACCGTCCCCTCAGGAAGGCATCGTCGTATGACCACCGACATCGAGACCGTCGAGGATTTCCGGCTCAGGGCCAGGAACTGGCTGAAAGCGAACATGTCCCCGGCACCGCCGTCGACCGCACCCGCCGACACCGAGGAGGCCTGGCAGCACGCGCGCCGGCTACAACGCCTGCTGCACGACGGCGGTTTCGCCGGTATCTGTTTCCCCGCCGAATACGGCGGTCTCGGCCTGAGCCCCGCGCATCAGGAGGCCTTCACCGAGGAGTCGCTCCCCTACGAGATGCCGCTGCTGCTGAACGTGCCGACGCTGGCCATCTGCGCGGCCAGCCTGCTCGATCTCGGCACCGAGGCGCAGAAGCTTGCCCATCTGCCCGCGGTGCTGCGTGGCGACGAGATCATGGTGCAGTTCCTGTCCGAGCCGAGGGGCGGCTCGGATCTGGCGGGGCTCACCTCGCGCGCGGATCGCGACGGTGACCGGTGGATCCTCAACGGCTCCAAGATCTGGAGTTCGGGCGCCTACGCCGCCGACTACGGCCTGTGCCTGGCCCGCACCGACTGGTCGGTGCCCAAACATCAAGGGCTGACCCTATTCCTGGTCCCGGTGCACGCCGAGGGCGTCACGGTGCAGCGAATCAAGCAGGTCACCGGTTCCACCGAGTTCTGCCAGGAGTTCTTCGACGAGGTGGTGCTGCCCGCGGACGCGGTGGTCGGCAAGGTCGACGGCGGCTGGGAAGCGGCCTCCCGCTTGCTGTTCCACGAACGGGCGGCACTCGGCGGCACCTCGCCCTACACCAGCGGCGCCCGCCCGCACCTCGGTGGTGAAGCCGACCAGCTGCTGCGGTTGGCGAAGGCGACCGGCCAGTCGGCGGATACCAGGGTGCGCGAGGACATCGGTGAAGCGCGCGCCATGAACGTGGTCCGCGACCAGCTCATCGCCCATGTCACCCGCGCCATCACCACCGGCGCCCTGCCGCCGACCTCCGGCGCCATCCCCCGCCTGTTCTCCGCCGAGAACGCCTGGCTGCAAACCGATACCGCCCTGCGCATCGCGGGCTCCGACGGCGCCACCTACACCGCGGGCGCCGAGGCCGACACCGAAACCGCCGGCCTGGACTACCTGTTCCGCGCGGCCTGGAGCCTGGCCGGTGGCAGCACCGAGATGGCCCGCAATGTCATCAGCGAGCGGGTCCTCGGCATGCCGCGCGAGGACACCGCCGACCGCGACGTGCCCTTCGACCAGGTCCCGCACGGTCGATGAGGTGCGGGTGAGCGGCTCCGGTTCTCCTGCGACGAGCCGCTCACCCGTATCCAGTCAGCGGGCGGTCCAGCGGGGAGTTCGCTTCTCCGCGAAGGCAAGTGGGCCTTCTTGCGCATCGGCGCTCTCATAGCAGGGCACCGAAGCGTGCCTGGCTGCCTGGAGCGCGGCCGCGCGGCCCATCTCGGTGGCGAGCATGACAGTGTCGCGGGCCGCGCGCACCGACAGTGGTGCCGCCTGGGCGATCTCGCGGGCCAGCTCGAGTGCGGCGGGGAGCAGGTCGGCCGGTTCGGCGAGGCGGTTGACCAGGCCGATCTCGTAGGCGCGGCGGGCGTCGACCGGCTTGCCGGTCAGCAGGATCTCCATCATGATCCGCTGCGGGATCATGTGGATCAGCGGTGCGGCCCAGGGTGAGCTGCGGCCCACTTTCACCTCGGTGACGGCGAAGCTCGCCTCGGTCGAGGCGACGCACAGATCGCAGGCCTGGGCGATCATCCAGCCGCCGGCGAACGCGGCGCCGTTGACCGCGGCGATGGTCGGCTTGCTCAGTTCCACCGTGTCGTAGGGCACGGGGAACATGTCGCGCGGTGGGACCGTCATCCCGGTCGCCACCATCTCCTTGAGATCTCCACCGGCGCAGAAGGCCCGGCCCGCACCCGTGAGCACGGCGACCCGCAGCGCCGGGTCGGTCTCGAAACGTTCCCACGCCGCGAACAATCCGGCCCGTACGTCCCGGGCGAGACAGTTGCGGGTCTCGGGACGGTTCAGGGTGATGACGGCGATCCCGTCGGGCCTGGCCTCGAACAGCACTGCGTCCTCGGACATCAGAATCCTCTCCGCTGGATCTCGTGCGCCGCGCGGTCCAGCTCGTCGCGAAAGCCGGGGTGCGCCACCGCGATCAGCGCGCGGGCGCGTTCGGCCATGGTCCGCCCGGCCAGTTCGGCGGCGCCGTATTCGGTGACGATCACGTCGACGTCGCTGCGCGCGGTGGTGACCGGCCCCGACAGCGCCGCGCAGATCCGACTCACCGTCCCGCGCCGGGCGGTGGACTGCAGCGCGATCACCGATCGCCCACCCGGCGACCGCAGACCCGCACGCACGAAGTCCACCTGCCCGCCGGTGCCGCCGAAGTACGCGGTGCCGCTCTGTTCGGCGTTGACCTGCCCGGTGAGATCGACCTCGACGGCCGAGTTGACCGTGACCAGGCGGCTGAGCTGCCCGAGCACCGCCGGGTCGTGGGTATAGGCGGTGGTGCACATGCGGATCAGCGGATTGCGGTCGGCGAACCGGTAGAGCCGTTCCGTGCCGATCAGCGCACCGGTCACCGAGACTCCGCGATCGATCTCCTTGCGCGCGTTGGTCACCACGCCCGCGTCCACCAGATCGACCAGGGCGTCGCCGATCATCCCGGAGTGCACACCGAGATCGGTGCGGTCGCGCAACAGCCGCAGCACCGCGTCCGGCACCGCGCCGATCCCGACCTGCAGGACCGCGCCGTCGTCGACGAACTCCGCGACGTGCCGGGCGATCGCCTCGTCCACCGGCCCGATGGCGGCGGCGGTGACCTGCACCGGATCCCGGGACACCCGGATCGCGTAGTCGATCTCGGTCGCGTGGATCCGCTCTCCCACGGTCCGCGGCACCCGGTCGTTCACCTCCGCCACCACGACCCGCGCCGCCCGGATCGCGGACAGCACGTGATCACTGATGAGCCCCACACTGTGCGTGCCGTCCGTATCGGCAGGCGCGACCTGAACGAACGCAACATCACACCGCAACTCACCCGCCTCGATCATCGGACCGACCCGGCTGACGTGACACGGCACCACGCTCAGCAGATGCTCCGCGGCGAGCCCGCGCAGCGCCCCGATCGCGCCCATGCTCACCGGCTCGAACACCGCCGCGGCGGCCGGGGTGAGCAGGCCGGAGAAACTCGTCGCGACGAACAGCGACAGGTCCGCGATCCCGCTGCCTTGCGCGATGAGCATCTCGATCAGGGTGGTCGGCTCACCGCATGCCTGACCCGCGACGATCCGGTCACCCGAGCGCAGGATCCGGCGCAGGTCGAGTTCGGCGGCAGGCAGCACGGCGGTCATCGGGCCCACCCGCCCGGAACGGCCGAGCCGGAGCGCGTGCGCGACTCGGCGGCGGATATCGGCAGCGCTGTTCCCGGCACGGCGGAGCGGAGCTGGTCGAGGACCGCGTCGGTATCGGCGCCGAGCCTGGGTGCGGGACCGGCGACGCGGCCCGGGGTGCGGGAGAAGCGGGCTGGTGGGCCGGGGAAGCGGACGGGGCCGTCGGGGGTGTCCACGGTCTGGAAGAAGCCGACCGCGGCGAGGTGTTCGTCGTCGAAGAGGTCGTCGGGGGAGCGCACCGGCGCCGCCGGGATCTCCAGCGATCGAAGGATCGTCAACCACTCCGCGGTGGTGCGTTCGGCGAAGGTCTCGGCGAGATGGGCGTAGACCACATCGATCCGGGCCGCGCGCTGGGCGAGCGTGGCGAATTCCGGTCCGGCCCACGGTGGCCGGACAACGTCCACGAACGCGGTCCACTGTTTGTCGTTGTAGACCAGGGCCGCCAGGTAGCCGTCGGCGGTTCGGTAGGGCTTGCGGTCCGGCGTCACCGCGCGCGGGTAGGCGGCCGGGCCGAGCGGCGGGGAGAACAGGGCGCCGTTGGCGTGTTCGACCAGCATGAACGCCGCCATCGTCTCGAACATGGCGACCTCGACCTCCTGGCCCTCGCCGGTCCGCTCCCGATGCAGCAGCGCCATCGTGGTGGCGTACACCGCGGTCAGCCCGGCGACCTTGTCGGCGATGATGCTGCCCACGTATCCCGGTGCGCCGGTGAGCATTTCCTGCACGGAGGGCAGTCCGCAGGCGGCCTGGACGGTGTCGTCGTAGGCGGGCAGGCCGGAGTCGGGACCGCCGCGGCCGTAGCCGTAGCAGTTCGTGTAGACAATGCCCGGGTTCAGCGCGGCCACGTCCGCGTACCCGAAACCGAGCCGCTCGATCGCCGCCGCCCGCATGGAGTGGACGAAGACGTCGGCCCCGGCGACCAGTTCGCGCAGGGCCGCAGCACCGGCCTCGGTGCGCAGGTCGAGGACCACACTGCGCTTACCCCGGTTGACATTCACGAAGACCCCGCTCATCCCCGGCTCGGGACCCACCGAGATGTAGCGGGTGTCGTCGCCGCGCGGCGGCTCGATCTTGATCACCTCGGCGCCCATGTCGGCCATGATCTGCGTGCAGTACGGCCCCATCACCATCGCGGTCAGGTCGACGACCCGAATCCCTGCGAGCGGACCTGTGTGTTCCATCGCGTCCCCTTTCGACCACCACCCGATCGGGCTATCTGGTGAATCTTTGCAAGGATAGTGCTATCAAGGAAGTCGTGGACAGCTTCACCGGCAACATCCGTGCCCCGCGCCCCATCGCGACCGTGCTCGACGATCCGCTGCGGGAACATCCCGACGCGCCGGCGATCATCGCCGCTTCGGGGACGTGGAGTTACGCCGACCTCGACGAACAGGCCGCTCGCGCGGCGGGAGCGCTGTGGTCGCTCGGCGTCCGGCCCGGCGACCGGGTCGCCGCCTGCCTACCCAACGACCTCGCCGTCGTCGCCGCGTTCCACGGCGCGCAGCGCGTCGGAGCGATCTGGACCGGCATCGGAGAGGCGAATTCTCCTGCCGAGCAACAGTTCCTCCACGAGGTGTGCGATCCCGCCGTCGTGCTGGCCGGTCCACGCTGGGGCGGGAGTTCCCCGCACGTGGTGCACCCCGACCGGTGGATGGACCTGACCGCGCACGCCGACCCCGCGCCCACCCTCACCCACGACATCGACGCACCCGCAGGCATCGCCTTCACCAGCGGCACCTCCGGGCGCCCGAAGGCGGTGGTGCACAGTCAGCGCAATCTGCTGCTGCCGGGCGCGGTGGTGCGCGCGACGCGCGGCTGGGGCCCCGACCTGCGCCGCGGCGACAGCTTCCCGCTCACCATCTTGAACATGATGGTGCTGTCCACCCTGACCACGGCCCAGGCCGGTGGCTGCGCGGTGATCATGGACCGCCGCGATGTCGACGGGGTCGCCGAGTGGATCGCCGCGCATCGGGTGACGGTGTGGAACGGCGCCCCCGCCCAGCTCTACGACCTGGCCCGCAAGCCCGGCGCGAATCTCGCTTCGCTGCGGGAGGTCTGGAGCGGCGGCAGCGACACCCCCGACACGGTCCGCACCGCGTTCGCCGCGACCCACCACGGCCTGCTCCCGCGCACCACCTACGGCCTCACCGAGGCACCGACGGTCGTCGCCATCGATCCACCGGGGACCGACTGGACGCCGGGCAGCAGCGGCCGCGTCCTCCCCCACCTCGATGTCGCCGCCTACGACGACGAGAACCGGCGACTGCCACCGGGTTCCCTCGGCGAACTCCGCCTGGCCGCCGCCACCGACGGCCCCTGGGCCGGACTCTGGCGCCCCACCCTCGGCTACTGGTCCGACGGTGCGGTGCACCCGCCGGAACCGGGACCGTTCGCCACCGGCGACATCGGCACCGTCGACGCCGAGGGCCGCCTGTCGGTGCTCGACCGCAAGAAGATGGTCATCATCCGCGGCGGCGCGAACGTCTACCCGCTCGAGGTCGAACGGGTACTGGCCACCCACCCGCACGTCACCAAGGTGGCGGTGTGTCCGGTACCGGACGAACGCCTCGGCCAGAAGGTCGCCGCCGTGGTCGAAAGTGACAGCGGCGCTGTCGATTTCGACGACCTGGCCCGCCTGTGCCGACGCGAGCTCGCCGGCTACAAGGTCCCCGAGATCTGGGCCATGGTGGCGGCACTACCGGTGAACGCCATGGGCAAGGTGGAGCGCACCGGGCTCACCGCACTCGCCGTCACCGCCCAGCAGGAGAACCGATGAGCGACCAGCACGACAAGGCACTGGAACTGTTCGACCTCACCGGCCGCGTCGCGGTGGTCACCGGCGCGTCCTCGGGACTCGGCGCCGCCGTGGCCGAGACCCTCGCCGGACTGGGCGCCCTGGTCGCGGTGGTGGCCCGGCGCGCCGACCGGCTCACCGAACTGGCCGACCGGGTCGACGGGCTCGCCGTCGTCAGCGATCTGGCCGACCCCGCGCAAGTCGCCACTGTGGCGCCGCGGGTCGCCGACCAGCTCGGCGCGCCGACGATCCTGGTGAACGCGGCCGGTAACCGCTTTACGACAGCACGTGCCGAGGACGAATCGCTCGATGCGGTACAGCGCACCATCGGCCTCAACCTCGTCGCACCGTTCCTGCTGGCACAGGCGCTGTTTCCGTACATGCGCGACGCGGGCGGCGGCTCGGTGGTCAATGTCTCCTCGATCAGCGGCCGCGTCGGCGTCCCCGGCATTCCGCAGGCCTCCTACGCCGCGAGCAAGGCCGGATTGTCCGGGCTCACCACCGAACTCGCGGTGCAGTGGGCCCGGCACTCGATCCGGGTGAACACCGTCGCGCCCGGCTTCTTCCGCAGCGAGATCACCGACAGCCTCTACGACAGCGAGCGCGGCGCCGAGTACCTGCGCCGCAACACCCCGCTGCCCCGGGAGGGCACCGCCCAGGACTTGGTCGGCGCGATCACCTGGCTGGCCGGCGACGCCGCCAGCTACGTCACGGGGCAGACGATCGTGGTCGACGGCGGCTGGACCGCCCGCTGACCACAGCGCCCGTTCCGGGCGATTGACACCGAACACTCCCGATGAAAACATATCCATACCTACGCGAGAATTGCATTCTCGCAGGAGAGAGGGGAAATCCCCATGTTCTCGGCCATCCTTATCGAGAAGAGCGGAACACCGCCCGAGGTCAGCGCGACCACGGTGTCCGAGGACGCGCTGCCCGCGGGTGACGTCACCGTCGACATCGCGTATTCCACGCTGAATTACAAAGACGCCCTGGCCATTACCGGCACCTCACCGGTGGTCCGTTCGTTCCCGATGGTGCCGGGCATCGACCTGGCCGGGGTTGTCGCCGAGAGCGGTCATCCCGACTGGACGCCCGGTGACAAGGTCGTACTCAACGGCTGGGGCGTCGGCGAGACGCACTGGGGTGGCCTTGCCCAGCGCGCCCGCGTCCGTGGCGACTGGCTGATCGCCCAGCCGGAGGCCTTCTCCGCCCGTCAGGCGATGGCGATCGGCACCGCCGGCTATACCGCGAGTCTCTGTGTGGAGGCACTGGCCGGTCACGGGCTGCGGCCGGAAGACGGCGAGATCCTGGTGACGGGTGCGACCGGCGGCGTCGGCAGTGTCGCGATCGCCCTGCTGGCCGCCGCCGGATACACCGTGGCCGCCGCGACCGGAAAGCCCGCCGAGGCCGGGTATCTGAAGGATCTGGGTGCGAGCACCGTCGTCGACCGGGCCGAACTCGCCGAGCGCGGCAAGCCGCTGCAGAAGGAACGCTGGGCCGGTGTGGTCGACGCCGCGGGCAGCCACACGCTGGTGAACGCGAGCGCGCAGGTCCGCTACGGCGGCGCCGTCGCCGCGTGCGGGCTGGCCCAGGGCATGGATCTGCCGGGCACCGTTGCCCCGTTCATCCTGCGCGGGGTCACCCTCTACGGCATCGACAGCGTCATGGCGCCGATACCGCGCCGGATCCAGGCCTGGGAGCGGCTGGCCCGCGACCTCGATCCGGCCACCCTGGACGCCATCGCCACCGAGGTCCCGCTGAGCGAGGCGATCGCCGCCGCGAGCCGGTTCATCGATGGCACCGTGCGTGGCCGTCTCGTCGTCGACGTCAACCGCTGAACAGGAGTATCCGTGTCCGCGAACAAGCGCACCGCCGCCGTCGAACTCGACCTCAGCGATGTCGACCACCGGGTCGGCAAACCGATCGGCGGCGGGCAGCTGTGGGATCCGTGCAGCACCTCCGACATCCGCCGCTGGGTGATGGCGATGGACTATCCCAATCCGCTGCACTGGGATCAGGAATTCGCCAGGGAATCCCGCTACGGCGGGCTGATCGCACCCCAATCCATCGCGGTCGCACTGGATTACGGGCACGGCGCGGCGCCAGCGTGCGTCGGCCGCATCCCAGGCAGTCATCTGATCTTCGGCGGCGAGGAGTGGTGGTTCTACGGTGCGCCGGTGCGTCCCGGCGACACCCTGTTCCAGGAGCGCCGTTTCCACGACTACACAGTCGCGGAGACGAAATTCGCGGGGCCGACCATGTTCTCGCGCGGAGACACCACCCATCGCAATCAGCACGGTGTGCTCGTCGCCCGCGAACGATCGACCGCCATCCGCTATCTCGCCGAGGAGGCGACCAAGCGCGGGATGTACGACAACCAGGCCGGCGAGATCAAGCGCTGGACGGCCGCCGAACTGGCCGAGGTCGACGCGCTGCGCACCGAATGGCTGCATTCCAACCGGCTCGGCGTCTCCCCGCATTTCGACGAGGTGAAAGTCGGCGACAAATTGCCGCGGCGGGTGATCGGCCCGCATTCCATCGCGAGTTTCACCACCGAATACCGCGCCTTCCTCTTCAATATCTGGGGCACGTTCCAGTGGGTCGCGCCCGAGGGCATCGACGATCCGTGGGTCTATCAGGATCCCGGCTGGACCGAAGGTTTCGGATTCGACGAAGAGGGCGCCAAGATCGACCCGCGGCTGCGCGACGGTCTCTATGTCGGTCCATCGCGCGGCCATATCGATGCCGACAAGGCCGGCGAGGTCGGCATGGCGCGCGCCTATGGTTACGGCGCGACGATGGGCGCCTGGTGCACCGACTACCTGGCGTACTGGGCGGGCAACGACGGCATGGTGCGCCACACCAAGGCCGATTTCCGGCTGCCCGCGTTCGAGGGTGACGTCACCTATTTCGATGCCGAGATCATCGGCAAAGAAGCCCACTCGGCCTGGGGTGTCCCGCTGGTCCAGGTGGAGCTGAAACTCACCGACCAGAACTTCGGCACGCTCGTGAAATGCGTGGCCGAGGTCGAACTGCCGTTCTGAGAAAGGTCGACGATGACCGAGGAAGTATCGGACCCGGCCGTCGCGGCCGGGCCACCACTGACCGAGGAACCCGGACTTGGCCCGCTCACCCTGCCCGGATTCCTGCGCGAGGTGACCCGGCGCTACGGCGACCGGGAAGCGCTCGTCTTCCACGACGGCGCCGATGTCATCCGCTGGACCTACGACGAACTGTGGGAACAGTCCGTCGCGGTGGCGCGCGCCCTGCGGGCCGCCGGGGTCGGCAAGGACAGCCGGGTCGGCGTGCTCATGACGAACCGACCGGAATGGCTGGCGGCCGTCTTCGGCACCGCCATGGCCGGTGGGGTGGCGGTCGCGCTGAGCACGTTCTCCACGCCGGCGGAACTGGAGCACCTGCTGGGATTGTCCGGGGTTTCGGTGCTGCTGTTCGAACGTGCCGTCGCCGGGAAGGATTTCGCGGCGATGCTCACCGAATTGGCACCGGAGATCGGCACGGCGGCTCCCGGGGCGGTGCGGTCGGCCGCCTACCCGTTCCTGCGCCACCTCGCCGTGGTGGGCACACCGGTGGACGGCGGCGCGATCGAGACCTGGGACGCGTTCGTGGCGGGCGCGGAGTCCGAACCGGCCGCACTCGTCGAGGCCACCGCGGCGACGGTGTCGCCGAGTGATACCGCGGTGCTGTTCTTCTCTTCCGGAACCACGAGCAAGCCCAAGGGAATTCGCAGCGCGCATCGCGGTGTCACCATCCAGATGTGGCGGTTCCGGCGGATGTTCGGTTTCGGCCCCGACGACCATGTCCGCTGCTGGACCGCCAACGGCTTCTTCTGGTCCGGCAATTTCGGGCAGGCGCTGGGTTCGACCCTGGCCGCGGGCGGGTCGCTGGTGCTCCAGTCGACCTTCGACGGCGCGGCGGCGCTGGAACTGATGCAGGCCGAACGGGTGAACTTCCCGGTCGCCTGGCCGCACCAGTGGGCCCAGCTCGAAGGCGCACCCAACTGGTCGACGGTGGATCTGAGCACCCTGCGGTTCGTCGACATCGGCTATCCGGCCGCCCGTCATCCCACGGTGACCACCACCTGGACCGAGCCGGGACACGCCTACGGCAATACCGAGACCTTCACCATCACAACCTGTTTCCCCGCCGACACGCCGGCGGACACGATCGCGGGTAGCAGTGGCGAACCGCTGCCCGGCAATACGATCAAGATCGTCGACCCGCTCTCCGGCGCCGTGCTGACCCGTGGTGACCGCGGCGAGATCTGCGTCAAGGGGCCCACCCTGATGCTCGGTTACGTCGGCATCCCGCTCGACGAAACCCTCGACGCCGACGGCTATTTCCACACCGGCGACGGCGGCTACCTCGACGAGGCCGGCCGGCTGTACTGGGAGGGCAGGCTCACCGACATCATCAAGACCGGCGGCGCGAATGTCTCCCCGCTCGAAGTCGACGAGGAGCTCAACCGCTACCCGGGCGTGAAAGTCGGTCGCACCGTGGGTGTTCCGCACGACACCCTCGGCGAGGTCGTGGTGGCCTGCGTCGTCCCACACACGGATGCCACGCTCGACGGCGAGGCGATCCGGACCTTCCTGCGGGAACGGCTCGCCAGCTACAAGGTGCCCCGGCATGTCCTGCTCTACACCGAGAACGATTTCGCCCTCACCGGCAGCGCCAAGATCAAGTCCGCCGAGCTGCGCGAGCTGGCGGCGGCCCGGCTCGCGACCTGACGCACGGGTACCGGCGGCGGTCCCGATACCGCCGCCGGACCGTCCCCGCTAGCGCGCAGGCGCCATCGCGCCACCGAGGTGGCCGACGGTGGCGGCGAGGTCACCGCAGGCCTGCTCGTACTGCCCGCGCAGAGTGGCCACGAGGTCCGCGGTGGTGCCTGCTTCGGTGATGGCGCCGACGCCCTGGCCCGCGCCCCAGACATCACGCCAGGCCTTGGCATCGCTACCGGAGGAGCCGAAGTTCATCTGCGAGGGGTCCGACTCGGGCAGGTTGTCCGGGTCCAGGCCCGCGGCGACGATGCTGCCGCGCAGGTAGTTGCCGTGGACGCCGGTGAACAGGTTGCTGTAGACGATGTCGGAGGCGGTGGAGTCGACGATCATCTGCCGGTAGTCCGGCACGACATTCGCCTCGCTAGTGGACAGGAACGCGGAGCCGACGTAGGCCAGGTCGGCGCCCGCGGCCTGGGCGGCCAGGATCGACCGGCCGTGTGCGATCGAACCCGACAGCAGCAGCGGGCCGTCGAACCAGGTGCGGATCTCCTGGATCAGCGCGAACGGCGACTGGGTCCCGGCGTGCCCGCCCGCGCCCGCGGCGACCGCGATCAGCCCGTCGGCACCCTTCTCGATCGCCTTGTGCGCGAACTGATTGTTGACCACGTCGTGCAGCACGAGCCCGCCGTAGGAATGCACGGCGTCGTTGATCTCGGTCCGCGCGCCCAGCGAACTGATCACGATCGGCACCTTGTGCTCGACGATGACCGCCATGTCCTGCTCGAGCCGGTCGTTGGAGCGATGCACGATCTGATTCACCGCGAACGGCGCCACCACCGCCTCCGGATTCGCGGCCGCGTACGCCGCGTTCTCCTCGACGATGCGATCGAGCCAGTCACCGAGCAGCGAGGCGGGCCGCGCGTTCAGCGCCGGAAACGATCCGACGATCCCGGCCTGGCACTGCGCGAGGACGAGCTCGGGGCCCGAGGCGATGAACATCGGCGAGGCGACCACGGGCAGGGACAGGCGGCTGGAGAGCCACTGGGGCAGTGCCATTGAATCCTCCGAAAACGGGACAGGCCGGCGGACCGGTTGTTCGTCAGTACCCGCACGGTACGATCGAACCCATTCCCTATGCAACCAGTTGCATAGGGATAGTGGCCTGAATCACCACGACACCGGCGTGCCTGCCGAACAGGTCATCGATACCGGGCGGCCAGCTTCTTCCGGTGTGCCGACGGCGCCCCGAACAGCGCGCGGTTCAAGGTCACCCGTTTGAGGTGGACGTGGATGCCGCTGTCCCAGGTGTAGCCGAATCCTCCGTGTAGTTGCAGGGCGGCACCCACGACCCGTACCGCGGCGGTGGTCGCGTACGACTTCGCTCGTGCCGCGGCGATCGCGCTGTCGGCCGAACTCTCGGCGATCGCCTGGACGGCCGCGTCGACGAGGTGCCTGGCGACGGTGACCTGCACCAGCATGTCCGCGCAGGCGTGCTTGACCGCCTGGAACGAGCCGACAGGGCGCCCGAATTGTTCGCGCACCCGCACATAGTCGACGGTGGTCGCCAGCATGGCTTCGGCCGAGCCCAGCGAGTCGCAGGCCACCGCGACGGCGGCTCGGGCGCGGAGGGTGTCCGAGTCCGGGAACCGCCATACGGTGTCGGTGGCCACCCGGTCGGCGGTCACCGTGGCGGCTGAGCGAGTGGCGTCGACCAGTGGTGTCGGGGTGATGGTCAATCCGGTGGTGCCGGGTGTGACCGCGACGAGCTCATCGCTCGCCGGGATCGGGACGAGCAGTAGGTCGGCGGCCGCTGCGTCCAGGACGAAAGCCGCTGATCCGGTCAGGGTGGGTCCGCCTGGTCCAGGTTCCAGGACGAAGTCCTGGTCCCTCTCGCCTGCGTCGAGGACCAGTACCGGCATTGTGCGCCCGGCCACCGTTTCGCGGAAGATGTTGTCGCGCAGATTGTTCGCAGCGACCGCAGCCAACGCGGGGACCGACAGAGCCAGCACCGTGGGCAGCGCGGTGACGGCGGCGACCCGGCCCACCTCGCCGAGCAATACCGCTACCTCGGTGAAACCGGCGCCCGCACCGTCGAATTCGGGCGGTGCGGCGAGTCCCGGCCAGCCCGCCTCGGAGACGGTGGTCCACGGCACCGGCTGGCCCGCCGATTTCGCGAGCAGGTCGCGGGCGAGGGCGCGCAGGTCGTCGTGGAACTCGGCGAAGTCGGTCATCGCTTGTCTCCCGCCGGTTCGCGGGGCAGCCCGAGGCCGCGTTCGGCGATGATGGTGCGCTGGATCTCGCTGGTGCCGCCGGGGATGGTCCACTCCCAGGAGCCGAGGAAGTCCAGCACCCAGGCGCCGGATTCCCAGCCGCCCGACCTCGGTGTGCGCAGCACCGTGTGCGCGTCGACTCCACCCAGTTCGGCGCCGAAATCGGTCATCCGCTGGAGGAGTTCGCTGTAATAGAGCTTGACGACCGAGGCGTCGGCCTGGCCGACCGTCCCCGCTTCGTGCCGTTCGACCAGGTCGCGGCACAGCGCGCGCAGGCCGGTGATCTCGATCTCCAGTTCGGCGAGGCGATCGGCCACCACCGGGTCGTCCAGCGCCCGGCCGCCGGGACCGGGACGCGCGGCATCGGCCAGCAGCATCCGGAACCCCGCGTTGCCGAGCCGCTCGGCCAGTTCGAGCATGGTCAGGCCGCGTTCGGCACCGAGGGTGCGCTGGGCGACCTGCCACCCGGTGTGCTCCGCGCCGATCAGCGCGATCGCGGGCACTCGCACGTGATCGAGGAAGATCTCGCAGAAGTGGGATTCCCCGGTGGCCTGCCGGATGGGCCGCACCTCGATGCCTGGGCTGCGCATATCGAGCAGGAAGTACGAAATCCCCTGGCGCGCGGGAGCGGACGGATCGGACCGGGCCAGCAGCAGGCACCGGTCCGCGTACTGCGCACCGCTGGCCCACACCTTCTGGCCGGTGATCACCCAGTCGTCGCCGTCACGGGTCGCGGAGGTCCGCAGCGCGGCCAGGTCCGAGCCCGCGTCGGGTTCGGAGAAGCCCTGCACCCAGATCTCCCCGTCGAGAATGGCGGGCAGATGCCGCGCGCGTTGCTCGGGGGTCCCCGCCGCGAGCAGGGTGGCGGCCGCGTGATGAATGGCGACGAACGCCAGCACGAGCCGCGGCGCGTCGTGCGCGGCCAGCTCTTGGTACAGCACGATCTGATGCCCGACCGGCATCCCACCCCCGTACTCCGCGGGCCAGTGCGGCACCGCGAACCCGGCGGTCCGCAGCCGCTGGAACCAATCCTGCTGAAACCGGACGAATTCCGCGTCGGACGCACCGAGCTGGGTCCGCCGCCAATCCTCGGGGATCTGTGTGCGGCACCAGTGGCGGACATGCGCACGGAACGCGGAGAGGTCAGCGGGCCATCGCTCCCCCACGCCCAACACGCCGGTCGGCTCGGTCGAGCGCACTCCCGCCGAATCCGCAGGACTTGCCGAATCGGCCTCGGGAACATCTGCCGATGTCCGTGTGCACAGATCCGACCCATCTGCTGTCACTGCCTGCGGGCCCATATCCGCCGCATCCGCTGGTGTCATCGGGCGCGCTGACGCAGGGCGAGCAGGCGATCACGGTGCTCGGGGGTTTGCATGGAGACGATCTCGGCGGCGAAACCGGCCTGCATCGGACCTGCCAGCGCCTGACTGAGATACATGTTCACGACGCGCTTGGTGCCGCGCACCGCTTCGGGGGGCTGGGCCGCGATGCGGTGCGCGAGGGCCAGCGCCTCGGGCAGCAGCTCGTCCGGGGCGACCACGCGGCTGGCCAAGCCGACGTCGACGGCGGTGGCGGCGTCGATGCGGTCGCCGGTGTAGAGGTACTCGCGGGTGCGCAGGATCGGGGTGAGCAGCGGCCAGAAGGCAGCGCCGCCGTCACCGGCGACCAGGCCGACCGCGACGTGTGGATCGGCCAGGTAGGCGCGTTCCGACAGCAGCACCACATCGCTGAGCACGGCGATGCTCGCGCCGAGGCCGACGGCGGCGCCGTTGACCGCGGCGATCACCGGCAGCGGGAAGCGCAGCATCTCCTCGATGATCTGCGCGCCTTCGCGGATGCTCTCGTCGCGGGCGACCGGGTCGTCGAGGAAGGAGGTGATCCAGTCCAGGTCACCACCCGCGCTGAAAGTCCTTCCGGCGCCGGTGAGTACGACCGCCCTGGCCTCGGTGTCGGCGGCCAGGTGCCGCCAGACCTCGGCCAGCGCGCGGTGCAGGTCGGCGTTCACGGCATTGAGCGCGTCGGGCCGGTCGATCAGCACGATGCGCACCGGGCCGTCGGCGGTCACGGTGAGTCCGGGTGGCAGCGGGTTCACGGTGTCACGCTCCTCGCGGGTCGGAAAAGGGACCGGCCAGCCCGCCGGCCCCGATCCGGCGGGTGAGCAGGTCCTCGGTGCCGGTGATCCCCAGCGGCAGCCGTCGCAGCGGCAGACTGTGCCGCGACAACCACGACAGCGTCGTCTCGTCGCAGAACCCGACCGCGCCGTGCACCTGATGCGCGACCCGGAAGACGATCTCGGCGGCTTCCAGCGCCGCCAGCCGCAAGGCGAGCGCATCGGCGACGGCGCCGGGCTGCCCGGTCTGGACACTCCACAGCGCGTACCGGGCCAGCATCTCCACCCCCTTGCGCTCCACTTCGCCGTCGGTCAGCTGGAACTGCACCGACTGGAAATCCGCCAGCCGCCGCCCGAACTGCTCCCGCACCAGCACGTGGTCCCCGGCCAGTTCCATCGCGCGATCCAGCATCCCGAGCAGAGTCCAACAGGGCAGCACCAACGCCAACGCCAGATCTCCCGCACCGCGAGTATCCAAGGGCCGCAACGCGATCGGCGTCACAAACGCCGTCTCCCGCGCAGTCCTCCCGCCCGCCGCGGCAACGAACCCCGCCACCGTTCCCACACCGGACAGTCCGACGACCACCCCCTCCGATCCCCCACCGAGCCGCACTGAGAACTCCCCACCAGACCCGCCGCCGAGCTGGAAGGCGAACTCCCCACCGGCCCGGAAGCCAGGCCGTGCGGCCGCCGCACCAGCGCGGACCCACCGTCGGCCTGCGGGATCGACCGCCACGACCCGCAGGTCGAGGCCGTCGATCGCGGCGGCGGGCTCCGGCCCGGCCGCCACGACGAGGGCGTCGGCGTCCAGGTCGTCCGGGCGGGACAGGCGCTCCGCCACCGGATACGGAACGGCCCAATAGCCTGCACTGCGGCACAGGGCGGCGGCTGCTTCCAGTTCGATCGGGTCGCGCCGGGGACTCAGGTCCCACGCGCCCAGCCGCTCGAAAACCGGCGCGATCCTCGTGTGCCGGATCGCCGGGTCGGCCTCGGCCAGCTGGACCAGATCGTCACCGCCCGCGGCGCGCAGGGCACGCAGGGCCTGACGGCCGAATTCGGCGGCCTCGCCGGATAATTCGAGATGCATATCGCCCCCTGGTGGTAGCGCGGCCGCGCTCACGCGGCCGCACCGGATCGTCGCGTTCCGGACAGCAGCGAGCGGGCCAGCAGGATCTGCTGCATCTCGACGCTGCCCGAGGCCACCGTCGCGGCGTTCGCGTAGCGCCAGTGGTCATCGACGGCGCGGCGGAACGTCCGGCGGGAGCCTTCCTCGTCGGGCACGTGGGCGGCCAGCTCGGTCAGCAGCGCGGCGCTCTCTTGGTCCAGCCGGGTGACCGCGATGCGGTAGGCGGCGGCGTCACCGGGTGCCACGCGACCCGTGTTCTGCATGGCGACAACCTGATACGCCAGCAGCCGGGCCCGCCGCGCCCTCGTGGACGCACGCGCCCACCGGCCGCGCAGGGCCGGCGGCAGGGTGTCCCAGCGTTCGCCGAGTGCGGCGGGTGCGAGCCGCAGCAGCCGTTCGCAGCGGGCGTAGCGAGCGATGCCGACCCGTTCGAAGGCCAGCACCTCCTGCACTACGGCCCAGCCCTCGTCCACGGTGCCGAGCACATCGGCGGGGCCGACAGGCACATCGTCGAAGAAGACCTCGTTGAGATGATGCGGCCCGAGCATGGAGCGAATCGGGCGGACTTCGATGCCGGGTGCGGTCATGGGCAGCAGGAACACCGTGAGCCCCTGCTGTTTACGGCTACCGGTGGAGGTGCGGGCGAGCAGGAAGCACCACTGCGCCATGGTGGCGTAGGAAGTCCAGATCTTCTGCCCGGAGATCCGCCAGCCGTCACCGTCGGGGCGGGCCGTGGTGCGCAGCGAAGCCAGATCCGATCCGGCGTCGGGCTCGGAGAAGCCCTGGCACCAGATCACCTCGCCGGCCGCGATGGGCGGCAGATGCAGGCGCTGCTGCTCGGTGGTGCCGTGCCGCATCAGCGTTGGCCCGACCCAGTTGACGCCCATGTACTGCGCGCCGCGCGGTTCGTGGTGCGCCCACATCTCCTCGCGCACGACCGTCTGCTCCCACACCGAGGCGCCCCGGCCACCGAAACGCTCCGGCCATGCCGCACAGAGCAATCCACGTTCGGCGAGCACGCCACAGAATCGCTGGGCTGTGGCCAGATCGGCGGGGTCGTCGGTGAACGCGCCGAGAAAATCGTCCGGAACCTCCGCGGCGATCAACCGCCGGAGCTCGCTGCGCAGACCCGCTGCGGCTTCGCCCATGGTGAAGTCCATACGACGCACAGTACGTCAATCCTCATAAGGATAGCAATATTTGTGGGGTCAGCGACGCCACGACTAGACTGCCGCCCATGGCGGAGACGAGGACCCGGGACGCAGTGCGCGACAGGCGAGCCGCGTGACCGGCCCACGCCGGGGCCGGGTGCCACAGCGCCGGATCGCCGAGACCGTCGCCGCCGAACTGCGCGCCCGCATCCTCACCGGTGACGCGGACTACCGGCTGCCCACCCAGGACCAGCTGGTCCAGGACTTCGGCGTCAGCTACCCGTCGATCCGCGAGGCGCTGCGCATCCTGGAGACCGAGGGCCTGGTCACCGTCCGCCGCGGCAATGTCGGCGGCGCCGAGGTGCACCGGCCCGACGAGTCCTCGGCCGCTTATCATCTCGGCCTCGCCCTACAGGGCGCCCGGGTGACACTCGGCGATCTGGCCGCCGGCCTGCGCATGCTCGAACCGCTGTGCGCGGCCGCCTGCGCCGGCCGGGCCGACCGGGCGACCATGGTGGTACCCGCCCTGCTGGAGAACGTCGAGAAGTCCGCCGAGCTGCTCGACGACGGCGCCGAATTCACCCATACCGCCAGGGAATTCCACGATCTGATCGTGGCCAACACGCCCAATCTCACCGTGCGCTACATGGTGAGTTCGCTGGTCACGCTGTGGTCGGCGCAGGAGCAGGCATGGGCGGTGGAGCTCACCGAGGAGGGCGAGTACCCCTCTCGCGAGCAGGCCGATGCCGCCGTGCGCACGCACCGGCGGATCGCGGCCGAGATCGAGGCGGGCCGCGCCGCCGAGGCCGAGCGGCTCTACCGCAGCCATCTCTCGGCCACCCAGAGCCTGGTGCTCGAGCGCTACGACGCCGACATGGTCAGCGCGTCGCCCCAGGGTGCCCGGCCGACGACACGGATGCGCCCGAGCACTCGAATCTGAGCTCGAACATCCACCGCACCAGCGGATTCACGGATATCGGCCCGTGGCAACGCCGTCTTGGATAATCTGATTCTCACATTCTTGCATATCTAGTTCCCTTACCTCTTCGACGAGTCCGCCCGGCCTTGATCGCCGTCCTCGACGGCACCGCATCACCCTTCGGAGCGCCTCGTCATACAGCTGTGCCCGTGCCCGTGGATACGCGCTGAGCAGGGGTTTCTCTCGGAAAATCCAGTATTGCAATCATTGTGAGGATTGACGTACCGTGACCCGCAACACCCACTGATCCGACCGTAGGGGAGGGCCCCGCAGTGACCCGAGGGGCGCGCTACCGCAGCGAGACACCATTCACCGTCGCCGAAGGCTGGAGCCTGCGCCGGCTCACGCCACCGAGCCGCCTGTTCGGCGCCAACGGCCTGCGCACCGGCGCGGACGACCGCATCTACATCGCGCAGGTGGCAGGCAGCCAGATCAGCGCGCTCGATGTCGGCACCGGCGAGCTCGAGACCGTCAGCGCCAAGGGCGGCGACATCGTCGCCCCCGACGACCTCGCCTTCGACACCGAGGGCAACCTCATCGCCACCGAGTACATGGACGCCCGCGTCAGCGTGCGCGGCCCCGACGGCACCGCACGCGTCCTGCGTGCCGACCTGCCCGGCGCGAACGGCATCACCTTCCACCACGGCAGACTGTTCGTCAACGAGTGCCGGGTAGGCGGGCGCCTGATGGAACTGCCGCTCGACGGCAGCGCCCCGCGCGTGCTGCAGGACAACCTGCCGATGCCCAATGCCATGGAGTTCGGCCCCGACGGGCTTCTCTACTACCCGGTCATGGGCACCAACGACATCTGGCGCATCGATCCCGACGGCGGCGAACCCGAACGGGTCGCCGGCGATCTCGGCGTGCCCGACTCGGTCAAGTTCGATGCCGAGGGTTTCCTCGTCTCGACCCAGGTCGGCACCGGCGAGGTCCTGCGGATCGACCCGCGCACGGGCGAGCGGCGGACACTGGCCGCGCTCGCGCCCGGTCTGGACAACTGCACCTTCGTCGGCGACCGGCTGTTCGTGTCGAGCTTCACCGGCGAGATCACCGAGATCCTCGCCGGCGGCGCGACGAAAGCCGTTCTGGACGGCGGCCTCATGTGGCCGCTGGATCTGACCGTGGCTCCCGACGGCACCCTTTACGTCGCCGACGGCACCTACCTCTACGAGTTCGGCGATGCCGGGCTGACCCAGGTCGCCTCCCTGTTCAGCCTCAACACTCCCGGCTACGTCCGCGGCGTCACCGCCGTCGGTCCCGGCGAGCTGCTGGTGACCACCTCCTCGGGCGAGATCGCCTCCTACCGGCCGGGTCCCGAACCCGTCACCGAGGTACTGGCCGAGGGCTACGACCAGCTCTACGGCATCGCCGCCACCGCGGACCGCACCGTCGTCGCCGCCGAATTCGGTGCGGGACGGGTACTTTCGCTGCGGCACGGCTCGGTCGAGGTGCTGGCGAGCGGCCTGGACCGCCCGCTCGGTGTTGCCGTCGGCCCCGACGACACCGTGCTGGTCTCCGAGTCCGGCAGCGGACGGATCGTCTCGATCGGCGGCGGCGGGGTGGACACCGTCGTCGACGGTCTGGACACACCGCACGGAATCCTGCTGCGCGGCAACCGATTGCTCATCGTCGACGTCGGGCTCAAGGCGCTGATCGAGTTCGATCTCGCGACCAAGGTCCGCAGCGTGCTCGCGGCGAACCTGCCGGTGGGTGTGCCGGAGGGCGTGGTCGCCAAGCCGCTGCTCGGCACTCCGCCGTTCTCCGGTCCGATGGGCCCGTTCGCCGGCATCACCGCCGGGCCCGACGGCACCGTCTACCTCTCCGCCGACGCCGAGGGCAGCGTGCTCGCCCTCCAGGTGCGGGCATGAGCGCGGCGGGCGGCCTCGACGGCCTGGGGCTGGGCGGGCGGATCGTGATCGTCTCGGGCGCGGGCGGCGGTGGGATCGGCACGGCGGTCACCCGCCTGGTCGCCACCGCCGGGGCGACCGTGGTGGCGGTGAGCCGGTCGAAGGACAATCTCGACACCCACATCAATCCCCTGGCCGCCGAGGGACTTTCGGTGGTCCCGGTCGCCGCCGACGCAGGCACCGACGAGGGGATCACGAAGGTCCTGGATCGGGTCGCCGACCTGCCCGGCAGCCTGCACGGGCTGGTCAATGTGGCCGGTGGCGCCGACCCCGCCACCTGGATGCCCGCCACCCGCGTCACCAGAGAGGACTGGCGCGCGCTGTTCGCCCAGAACCTGGAGACGATGTTCTTCATGAGCCAGGGCGTGGCCAAGGCACTGCGCGAACAGGGCAGCGCGGGGTCGATCGTCTCGGTCTCCTCGATCAGCGGGATGAACACCGCGCCCTTCCACATCGCCTACGGCACCGCCAAAGCCGCGCTGGTGGCGGCCACCCGGACGCTGGCCGTCGAGCTGGCCCAGGACGGCATCCGGGTCAACGCGGTCGCGCCCGGCGTCACCGAGACCCCGGCCTCCCGGGCCTACGTCGGCGCCGATCCCGAGCGTGATCGGCGTGCCATCACCATGGGCAGGCGTGGGCAGCCCGGGGAACAGGCCGGGCCGATCCTGTTCCTGCTCTCCGACCTGTCGACCTATCTCACCGGTCAGACGCTGCTCGTCGACGGCGGCCTGAATCTGCGCTGGACCCATCTGGGCGGCGACCACACCTCACTGTTCCTCGAGAACGAGGACTTCCGCGCCGCCATCACCCGCTGACGAACCACGGTGCGCGTGCGCGCATCAGGAGGATGTCTTAACCCTTCCCCACGGCTGAAGCCGGGGGATTTCCAACTCGGACTGCACCATTGACCGCCCCGGAGGGAGGCCCACAATGTCTTACGTCGTCAGCACTGGCGCGGTCGAGTTCTACCGCGGCCGCCAGAACTACGGTGGCGGCATTCCGGTCACGATCTGCGGTGTGCCCGCAGGTGTCGCAACTGAAGATCCTCACCTGCAAGGCAACCCGAAATACCGGCGGCGAGTCATCGGCGGACGCATCGAAGACCGTCTCGAGCAACTCATCCGGGAAGTCTGCACCGAACGAGACGCACACATCATCGAGCTGGAAACCATGCCCGACCAAGTGCACCTGCTCGTCTCGTGCGATCCGCAGTTCGGGATTCACCGCCTGGTCAAACAGATCAAGAGCCGCTCCTCCCGCGTCCTGCGTGCCGAGTTCCCCGCCCTCAAGTCCCGCTTGCCCACCCTGTGGACCAACTCGTACTTCGTCGCCACTGTCGGCGGAGCAACCCTGGAGGTAGTGAAACGCTATGTCGAGAACCAGAAGAACGCTTAGCTCCGATTCCTCCCCACGGCTGAAGCCGGGGGTTTCCTCGGAGCTCTCGAGATGACCGAAACCGCCGAGAACACCACCGATCCGCTGTCGACCCCGATGACCATCGGCGTCGAGGCCTACATCTCCCCCGAGTACGCCAAGGCCGAGGGCGACCGGCTGTGGGCCAAGGTCTGGCAGCAGGTCTGCCGCGTGGAGGAGATTCCCCGCGTCGGCGACTACCTGACCTACGAGATCGGCGCCGACTCCATCATCGTCGTCCGCACCACGCCCGAGACCCTGCGCGCCTACCACAATGTGTGCGCCCACCGCGGCCGCCGCCTGGTCGACACTCCCCCCGGAGCGCACGACGGGCGCGGCCAGGCCCGCCAGTTCACCTGCAACTTCCACGGCTGGCGCTACGACCTCGACGGCCGCAACACCTTCGTCGCCGAACGCGAGGACTGGCCGTGCGGTCTCACCGACCGCAACGACGGACTGCAGAACGTGCGGATCGACACCTGGGGTGGCTGGGTCTGGATCAATATGGACCCCGGCTGCGAATCGCTGCGCGACTACCTCGAACCCGCCGCGAGCCTGCTCGAGCACTTCGAACTGGAGAAGATGCGCTACCGGTGGCGCAAATGGCTGACCTTCGACTGCAATTGGAAGGTCGCCTTCGAGGCGTTCATGGAGACCTACCACGTCCCCTACACCCACCCGGAGTTCTCGAACTTCGGTTCCTTCCTCGGCTGGGCCCGCGCGCAGGGCAAGCACAGCAACATCGGCTACGACGCGCCGAAGGGCATGGAGGAGAACCAGGCCAAGCTGCGCGTCGGCGGCGGCACCGACGCCCGGGTCTCCACCGCCCAGCTGCAGAACTTCACCTGGGAGAACGCCAACACCAACACCACCCGCACCCTGGTCGACGTGGCCAACCGGCTGGTCGACGAACTGCCCGAGGGCACGCCCTCGGACCAGGTGCTGCGCTACTGGCTGGAAACCGCAAGGGCCGAGGACCAGGCACGCGGCGTCGACTGGCCCAAGGTCGAACCCGACATCGTCGCCAAGAGCGGCACCGCCTGGCAGATCTTCCCGAACTTCCAGATCGGGCACGCGGTCAACAACATGCTCTGCTACCGGTTCCGCCCCTACGGCACCGATCCGGACAGGTGCATCTTCGAGGCCGCGGTCTTCGAGCTGTTCCCGGAAGGCGAAGAGCCGCAGACCGAATGGGAGTACACCCCGGTCGGCGACCCCGGCTGGCGCACGGTGCTGCCGCAGGACTTCGACAACATGGCCGCGGTCCAGCAGGGCATGAAGTCGCGCGGGTTCTCCGGCCCCAAGCCCAACCCCTATCGCGAACGCAGCGTGGTCAACCTGCACCACAACCTCGCCCGGTACATGGACACCGGCGCGCCCCGCGATCTCGCCTGAACCGCCCTCCAGCAAGGAAATCCGCATGAGCGACTGCGCACCCACGCAGACCCCCGACATCGATGTCGAGGAACTCCGGGCCACCTACCTCGCCGAACGCGACAAGCGCGTGCGCACCGAGGGCCAGGGTCAGTACCTGGTGACCGACGACGGCTTCACCGACTTCTACGAGGGCGACCCGTACACGACGGTGGAGCCACGGGAACCGATCACCGACGACATCGGCATCGCGATCCTCGGCGGCGGCTGGGCCGGCCTGCTCGCCGCCGCCCGGCTCGAGGAGGCCGGGGTCACCGACTTCCGGATCATCGAGCTGGCAGGCGATTTCGGCGGCGCCTGGTACTGGAACCGGTATCCCGGCATCCAGTGCGACACCGACAGCTACGCCTACCTGCCGCTGCTCGAGGAAACCGGCTACATGCCGACCGAGAAGTACGCGCGCGGCGACGAGTGTTTCCAGCACGCGCAGCGGATCGGCAAGCACTACAACCTCTACGGCCGCTCGATCTTCAGCACACTGGTGAAGTCGCTGCGCTGGGACGACGAGCTCGACCGCTGGCGCATCGGCACCAACCGCGGCGACGACCTGCGCGCACGCTTCGTGATCATGGCGCAGGGCCCGTTCAACAAGCCCAAACTGCCTGGTATCCCGGGCATCTCGGAGTTCACCGGCCACACCTTCCACAGCGCGCGCTGGGATTACGCGTACACCGGCGGCAGTATGCGGGGCGGGCTGGACAGACTCGCGGACAAGAAGGTAGCCGTGATCGGCACCGGCGCCAGCGGCATCCAGATCGTGCCGCACCTCGCCGAGACCGCCGAGCACCTCTACGTCTTCCAGCGCACCCCGTCCTATGTCTACGAGCGCGGCGACGTGCCGACCGATCCGCGGTGGGCGGCCTCGGTGCGGCCGGGCTGGACCCGCGAGCGCAAGCGCAACTTCCACACCGCCGCGTTCGAGGCGTTCGCCCCCGGCCAGGCCGATCTGATCTGCGACGGCTGGACCGAGGTCAGCCGCAACCTCGAGGCGCGTCTCAGTGCCACCGGTGGCTGGGCGACGCTGACGCCGGAGAAGTTCCTGGAGCTGCGTGAGCTCGAGGACTACAAGGCGATGGAGCGGGTGCGCAGGCGCGTCGACGAGATCGTCACCGATCCGGCCACCGCGGCCGCGCTCAAGCCGTACTACCGGTTCCTGTGCAAGCGGCCGTGTTTCAACGACCAGTACCTGCCTACCTTCAACCGCGCCAACGTCACCCTCGTCGACGTGGCGAAAACCAAAGGCGTGGAACGGATCACGGCCAGGGGCATCGTCGCCGACGGCGTCGAGCACGAGGTGGACTGCATCATCTTCGCCAGCGGCTTCGAGATCACCACCGATCTGGACCGCCGCTTCGGTATCGCGCCGTTCGCCGGCCGCGACGGGCGCTCGCTCTACGAGCACTGGGGCGAGGGGTACCAGACCCTGCACGGCCTCACCACCCGCGGCTTCCCGAATCTGTTCTTCACCGGGTTCCTGCAGGGCGGGGTCACCGCGAGCACCACCGACATGTTCGACCAGCAGGCCGAGCACATCGCCTACATCCTGAAGCAGGCCGTCGACACCGGAGTCACCACGGTCGAACCGACCGCCGACGCGGTGCGCGAGTGGGTGACCACGGTGCGCGAGACCGCTGTCGACAACAGCACCTTCCAGCGGGAATGCACGCCCGGCTACTACAACAACGAGGGCGAGAAGCACATCCGCTCGCATCTCGGCGAACCGTACTGGCCGGGCTTCTACGCCTTCGGCGACCTCCTGCGGGCCTGGCGTGACAGCGGCGACCTGCCCGGCCTGGAGCTGAGCCGATGACATTGCGATTCGACGATCGCGTCGCCGTCATCACCGGCGCGGGCCGCGGGCTCGGCCGCGCCTACGCGCTGCTGCTGGCCGAGCGGGGCGCCAAGGTCGTGGTCAACGATCTGGGCAGCAGTGTCCGCGGCGACACCGTCGAGGACGATCCCGCCGCCGAGGTGGTGGCCGAGATCCGCGCGGCGGGTGGGGAAGCCGTCGCGTGCGGCGAGTCGGTCGCCACACCGGAGGGCGGGCGCGCGATCGTCGACGCCGCGCTGTCGGCCTTCGGCCGGCTCGACATCCTGGTGCACAACGCGGGCAATGTCCGCTACGGCTCGCTGCGCGAGCTGAGCTACGAGGATTTCGAGTCGGTGCTCGACGTGCACCTGCGCGGGGCGTTCCACGTGGTGCGCCCGGCCTTTCCGGTCATGGCCGAGGCCGGGTACGGCCGCGTCGTGCTCACCTCCTCGATCGGCGGGCTCTACGGCAACAAGGGCGTCGCCAATTACGCGGTCGCCAAGGCGGGCGTGCTCGGGCTGTCCAATGTCGTCGCGCTCGAGGGCGCGGATTCGGGCATCACCAGCAATGTCATCGTGCCCGCCGCGGTGACCCGGCTGGCGGACGGCCTCGACACCTCCGCCTATCCGCCGATGGGACCCGAACTCACCGCCCCGGCGGTCGGGTGGCTCGCCCACGAATCCTGCTCGATCACCGGCGAGATGCTGGTGGCCGTCGCCGGACGGGTGGGCCGGGCCTATATCGCCGAAACCCCGGGGGTCCATCGGCCCTCGTGGACGATCGAGCAGGTCGGCGAGCAGATCGACGCGATCCGTGACACCACGGATTCGTGGATCCTGCCGCCGGTTCCGGCCGGTCACACAGATCACCTCAGGAAGAGTTTCGCGCTAGTGACGGAGGCACACCGGCATGTCGGTCAAAGTCTATGAACGGATCCTTCAGCTCTTCGAAGCCGAAGGTATCGCCACGATTTTCGGTATCCCCGATCCGAACTTCGTGCACATGTTCCATCTCGCGGAGGAACGCGGCTGGAACGTCATCGCACCGCATCACGAGGAATCGGCCGGTTTCATGGCCGAGGCGGTTTCCCGGATGACCGGCACAGCCGCGGTGTGCATCGGCACCCTCGGGCCCGGTGTCGCCAATCTCGCGGGCGCGATGATGTGCGCGAAGGTGGAGAACTCGCCGGTGATCTTCCTCGGCGGTCAGCGCGCCAGGATCACCGAGCAGCGGGTGCGGCGCGGGCGCATCCAGTTCGTCAAACAGGCGGCGCTGTTCGAGAACTCGGTGAAATACAGCGCCAGTATCGAATACGCCGACCAGACCGACGAGATCATCCGCGAGGGCCTGCGCAAGGCGCTCACCGGAACTCCCGGCCCGGTCTATATCGAATACCCCTCGCACGTCATCCTGGAAGAACTGGATGTGCCCGCTCCCCTGCCGCCGTCGGCGTATCGCCTGGTCGGTCAGACGGCGGGCGCGGACAAGATCGCCGAGGCGGCCGCGCTGCTGCGGGCGGCGAAGCAGCCGATCCTGCTGGTTGGTCACGGTGCGCACACCGCGCGCGCCGGTGCGTCGGTGCGGGAGCTGGCCGAGCTGCTGGCCGTGCCGGTGATCCAGACCTCCGGTGGCACCTCGTATATCGAGGGCCTGGAGGACCGCACCTTCCCCTACGGCTTCTCGCCGTCGGCGGTCGAGGCCGTGGTGCAGTCGGATCTGTGCCTGGCGATCGGCACCGAGCTGGGTGAGCCGGTGCACTACGGACGCGGCAGGCACTGGGTGGCGAACGAGGCGAACCGGAAGTGGATTCTGATCGAACAGGATCCGACCGCGATCGGGGTCAACCGGCCGATCGACGTGCCACTGGTCGGCGACCTGCGCGCGGTCGTACCGCAGCTGGTCGAGGCCTTGCGCGATACCCCGCGCGCCGCGACCCCGGAGCTGGCGGGCTGGATCGAGCAGGACGCCGCCCGCCTGGCCGAACTCGCCGAGACCGCGCCGTCCGGGCGTACTCCGGTGCATCCGGCGCGGCTGATCGTGGAGGCCACCAAGGCCTTTCCCGCCGACGGCATCATGGTGCGCGACGGCGGCGCCACCACGATCTTCGGCTGGACCTACTCCCAGGCCAAACCGCACGACGTGATCTGGAACCAGAACTTCGGTCACCTCGGCACCGGCCTCCCCTACGCCGTCGGCGCCTCGGTCGCCGAGGGCCGCAAGCGCCCGGTGATGCTGATCTCCGGCGACTCGTCGTTCCAGTTCCAGATCGCCGAACTGGAAACCGCTGTGCGACTGAATCTTCCACTGGTATCGGTGGTCGCGGTGGACTACGCGTGGGGTCTCGAGGTCGGCGTGTACAAGCGCACCTTCGGGCAGGGCTCGCTGGAGACCGGCGTGCACTGGGGTACCGGGACCCGGCTGGACAAGGTGGCCGAGGGCTTCGGCTGCTACGGCGAATACGTCGAGCGCGAGGAGGACATCGCGCCGGCGATCAAACGGGCCTACGCCAGCGGCAGACCGGGCGTGATCCACGTGGCCGTCGACCCGAAGGCGAACTCCGAGGAGATGCCCTCCTACGACGAGTTCCGCACCTGGTACGCGGAAGGAACCCAGTAGTCATGCCCGCTGTTTCCACGTTCTATGTCGGCGGCAAATGGATCGAACCGGCAGGCACCGCGACCTTCGAGGTCATCGATCCGGCCACCGAGGAGGTCTACGGCACCGTCGCCGCGGGCACCGCGGCCGATGTCGACCGGGCGGTGGCCGCCGCGCGCAGCGCGTTCGCGAGCTGGTCGGCGAGTTCGGTCGACGAGCGTCTGGCCGTGCTCACCGCGATCGGCGCCGAGTTCGCGCGCCGCCGCGGTGACATCGCGGCCGCGCTGACCGCCGAGATGGGCGCCCCGGCCGCGCTGGCCAACGGGTTCCAGCTGAATCTCGTTGCCGGACATCTCGATACGGCGATCGAGGTGCTGCGCGACTATCCGTTCACCGAGCAGCGCGGCGCCACGCTGATCGCCCGCGAGCCGATCGGCGTCGCGGGACTGATCACGCCGTGGAACTGGCCGTTGAGCCTGATCGCGGTCAAGGTGTTCCCGGCGTTGGCGGCCGGCTGCACCGTCGTGCTCAAGCCCTCGGAGCAGTCGCCGTTCAGCGCGCAGATCTTCGCCGAGGTGCTCGATGCCGCCGGGGTGCCCGCCGGGGTTTTCAACCTGGTTCACGGCGACGGGCCAGGGGTCGGCGCGCCGCTGGCCGCGCACCCGGATGTCGATGTCATCTCCTTCACCGGTTCCACCCGGGCCGGGATCGAGGTGGCTCGCGCCGCGGCTCCCAGCGTCAAGCGGGTCACCCAGGAGCTCGGCGGCAAGAGCCCCAATATCGTGCTCGACGACGAGCAGTTCGCGGCGAACGTCGCGGCGGGCATCGGTCCGCTGATGATGAATTCCGGCCAGACCTGTAGCGCGCTGACCCGGATGCTCGTGCCGCGTGCCCGGATGGGCGAGGCGATCGCGGCGGCGAAGGCGGCCGCCGAGCAGCTGACCGTCGGCGATCCGGCCACCGAGGTCACTCTCGGCCCGGTGGTGTCGAAGGCGCAGTTCGACAAGGTCCAGGGGCTCATCCAGCGCGGGATCGACGAGGGCGCGACCCTGGTCGTCGGCGGCACCGGGCGCCCGGCCGGGCTGACGAAGGGCTACTACGTCAAGCCGACGGTGTTCGCGAACGTCACCAACGACATGACGATCGCGCGCGAGGAGATCTTCGGCCCGGTACTGACGATCCTGGCCTACGACAGCATCGATCACGCGGTGGAGATCGCCAACGACACCGAGTACGGTCTGGCCGGCAATGTCGCCGGCGCCGACCTCGACCAGGCACGAGCGGTCGCCCACCGCATCCGCGCCGGCTACGTCTCGATCAACGACGGATTCGATTTCCACTGCCCCTTCGGCGGATTCCGCAAGAGCGGCAACGGCCGCGAATGGGGTGCCTTCGGTTTCGACGACTACCTCGAGATCAAGGGCATCCTCGGGTACGCACCAACCGTCTGAGCGGACGCGAAAAGCGCCGGAATCGCAGGATTCCGGCGCTTTCCCGGTGAGTCAGGACAGGCCGAGGTCTCTGGCGACGATCATTTTCATCACCTCGCTGGTCCCGGCGTAGATCCGGGCCACGCGCGCGTCGGTGTAGAGGCGGGCGATCGGGTATTCCGTCATGTAGCCGTAGCCGCCGAACAGTTGCAGGCAGCGGTCGACGGTGCGGGCCTGTACCTCGGTGCAGAACAGTTTCACCCGGGCGGCGTCGGCGCCGGAGAGCACGCCGTCGACCAGGTCCGTCACGGCGCGGTCGATCATGGTCTGCGCGGCCTCGACTTCGGTGGACAGGGCCGCCAGCTCGAACTTGGTGTTCTGGAACGAGGCGACCGGCGTACCGAAAGCTCGACGCTCCCTGGTGTATTCGACGGTGGCGCCGATCGCCGCGCGAGCCTGGGCTACCGAGCCGACCGCGACGGTGAGCCGTTCCTGGGGCAGGTTGTGGCCGAGATAGCCGAAGGCGGCGCCCTCCTCCCCCAGCCGGTTGGCCACCGGCACCCGCACATCGGTGAACGACAGCTCCATGGTGTCCTGCACCTTGCAGCCCATCTTCTCCAGTTCCCTGCCGCGTTCGAAGCCGAGCATCCCGTCCTCGACGACCAGCAGGGTGAGCCCGGCCCTGCGGTTGTCGGGATCGGTGGCGGTGCGGGCCACGACGATCACCAGGTCGGCGAGCAGCCCGCCGGTGATGAAGGTCTTGGCGCCGTTGAGGATGTAGTGGTCGCCGTCGCGGACCGCGCCGGTGCGCATGCCCGCCAGGTCGGAGCCGGTGCCGGGCTCGGTCATGGCGATGGCGGTGAGCAGCGATCCGTCGGCCAGGCCGGGGAACCAGCGCTGGCGTTGCGCGGCATCGGCGTATTCGAGGAAGTACGGCAGGATGACGTCGAGCTGGGTGCGGACGGTCCCGAGCGTCACCAGGGCGCGGGCGGCCTCCTCCTGCAGGACCACGTTGTAGCGGTAATCGCGCAGGCCGGCGCCGCCGTACTTTTCGGGCAGCGCGATACCGAGCAGGCCGAGTTCGCCCATCTCGGTGAAGATCTCGCGGGGCATCCGCCCGGCGCGTTCCCAGTCCGCGTAGTTCGGTGCGATGCGCTTCTCGACGAAACCTCGCACCAGTTCGCGGAACGCCTCGTGATCGGGGGTGAACAATTCGCGACGCATGTGCTCTCCCCGGTCTCAGACGAGCTCGACGACGGTGGCGTTGGCGGTGCCGCCGCCCTCGCACATGGTTTGCAACCCGTAGCGGATCCCGTTGTCGCGCATGTGATGCAGCATGCGGGTCAGCAGGACCGCGCCGGAGCCGCCGAGCGGATGACCGAGCGCGATCGCCCCACCGAGCGGGTTGAGCCGGGCAGGGTCGGCGCCGGTCTCGGCCAGCCAGGCCAGCGGCACCGGGGCGAAGGCCTCGTTCACCTCGTACACCCCTATCTCGGACAGGGCGAGTCCGGCGCGGCGCAGCACCTTCTCGGTGGCGGGGATCGGGCCGGTGAGCATGAGCACCGGGTCCGCACCGGCCACCGCGCCAGCCCGATAGCGGGCCAGCGGGGAGAGCCCCAGGTCGCGAGCCTTCTCCGGGGTGGTAAGCACCATGGCGGCGGCGCCGTCGGAGATCTGGGAGGAGTTGCCCGCGTGGATGACGCCGTCGTCGCGGAAGGCCGGTTTCAGCTTCGCCAGCTTCTCCACGCTGCTCCCCCGGCGGATGCCCTCGTCGACCTCGACCACACCGTCGTCGGTGGTCACGGGCACGATCTGCGCGGTGAAGGCCCCCGCGTCCTGGGCCGCGGCGGCGCGTTCGTGCGACAGCACGGAGAACTCGTCGAGGCGCGTCCGGTCCAGGCCCCACTTCTCGGCGATGAGTTCGGCCGAGACGCCCTGGTTGAAGGAGAAGCCGTCATAGCGGGCCAGCGCCCGCGGACCGTACGGCGCGCCACCGGCTTTCGCGGCACCGAGCGGCACCCGGCTCATCACCTCGACGCCACCGGCGACAACGACATCGGCCATACCGGACATGACGGCTTGCGCGGCGAAGTCGACGGCCTGCTGGCTGGACCCGCAGGCGCGATTCACGGTCGTGCCGGGCACGCTCTCCGGCCAGCCGGCGGCCAGCACCGCGTACCGGCCGATATTGCTGGACTGGTCGCCCACTTGGGAAACACAGCCCCACACCACGTCGTCGACGACGGCCGGATCGAGGCCTGTGCGTGCGGCCAGCGCGGTGAGTACCTGGGCGGACAGGTCGGCCGGGTGCACCCCGGCCAGACCGCCGTTACGTTTGCCGACCGCGGTGCGGACCGCGCCGGCGATGACTACCTCGGGCATAGCTATCTCCCGTTCTCGGAGCTCGTGGGACGGATCGGTGGACGATGGACCGTCCACCGACCGGTGAAACGTGGCTCGCGCCGTTCGGCGAACGCGGCGAAGGCTTCCGGCGCGTCGGCGGTGGCGAAATTCAGTCCCTGCGCGCGGGATTCGGCGGCGAGCGCCTGGCGCAGGGTGGTGTCGGCGCCTTCGTGCAGCAGCGCCTTGGTCTGGGCCAGCGCCACCGGCGGACCCGCGGCCAGCCGGGCGGCGAGATCGTCGGTGAACGCGTCGATCTCGTCCACGGACCTGATCCAGGTGACCAACCCCTGCGCGTGCGCTTCGGTGGCATCGATGGTCTCGGCCAGCAGCGTCAGCCGCTTGGCCTGCTGCATCCCCACCAGCCGGGGCAGCAACCACGAGCCACCGAGGTCGAGGGTGAGCCCGCGGGCCGTGAACACCTGCGCGAAGGTTGATTCCGGCGTCGCGACCACCAGATCGCAGCCGAGCGCCAGATTCCACCCGGCGCCGATCGCGGGTCCGGTGACCTTGGCGACCGTCGGCAGCGGCAGTTCGTGCAGCAACGTCGCCACGTCGGCGAGCGGACGCATGCGATAGATCGGATGCGCGTTGTCGGGCACCGAGATATCGGCACCCGAGCAGAAGGCGCTGCCCGCCCCGGCGAGGACCAGCGCCCGCACGCTGCGATCGGTCGCGACTGCACGCAGTGCGTCGGCCAGGGCGGCGAAGAGCTCGGCGTCGATGGCATTGCGCCGGTGTGGACGGTTGAGAGTCAGCGTGCGAACGCCGTCCCGATCGGTCGTCAGGAGCACCGGGCTGTCGGCGCCGGTCATGACGCGGCCTCGGAGTGGACCGCGCCGCCGATCACCCCGGCGTCGCGCAACTGGTCCAGTTCCGGTGCTGTACAGCCCAATTCGGCCAGGATGCGGGCGGTGTCGGCGCCGAGGGCGGGCACCGCGCCCATGGGTGCTTCGTAGTCGGCGATCAACGCCGGGGGCAGCAGGGACGGGATGGGTCCGGCGGGGGTGTCGATGTCACGCCAGCGGTCGCGCTGTGCGAGTTGAGGGTGGGCGACGACTTCGCTAGGGCGGTTGTAGCGGGCGTTGCCGATGCCCGCGGTGTCGGCGATGCGCTGGATGTCCGCCAGGTCGTGGCGCGAGCACCAGGCGGTGATCGCCGCATCGAGTTCGGCGCGGTGCGCGGTACGGCCGGGGTTGGTACGGAAACGGTTGTCGGCGGCGAGATCCGGGCGTTGCAGGATCGTAGTCGCCAGGCGCTGCCATTCGCGGTCGTTGGTGGTGCCGAGGACGACGGTGTGGCCGTCGGCGGTCGGATAGGCGCCGTAGGGGGCGACCGCGGGTGAGCTCATGCCGAGGGGTTCCTGGTCCACACCGGCGTGGCGGGCGTAGGTGAGGTGATAGCCCATCATTTCGGCCATGGTGTCGAACAGGCTGATACCGATGGCGGCGCCCGCGCGAGTCGATGGCGCGACGCTGTGCTCACCCGGATGAACCGGGCCCGGTCCGACCACGGCATCACGGCGGTACAGCGCCATCATGATCGAGAGCGCGGCATAGAGCCCGGTGGTCACATCCGCCACGGGTGGACCGGGTTTGGCGGGTTGCCCAGCTGTCCCGGTCACCGCGCAGACCCCGGCCTCGGCCTGGACGAGCAGGTCGTAGGCGCGTTTGTGCGACAGCGGTCCGTTCCGGCCGAACCCGTCGATCTCGACCGCGACGAGCGAGGGATAGCGGGCGGCGAGCTCGTCCGGTGACAACCCCAGCCTGGCGGTGGCTCCCGGCGCGAGGTTGGACACCAGCACATCGGCGCCGTTCAGCAGGCGATGCAGAATATCCAGCCCGGCAACGGATTTCAGATCCAGAGCGACCGATTCCTTGCCCCGGTTCACCCAGACGAAGTGGGCGGCCTGCCCGAGCACCACATCGTCGTAGTGCCGGGCGAAATCGCCGCCCACCGGGTTCTCGATCTTGATGACGCGCGCACCGAAGTCGGCCAGCACCCGGGTGCACATGGGCGCCGAGACAGCCTGTTCCATTGCGATCACAGTGATCCCGGCCAGCGGCGCGGCCGCGGGTGGGTCGACCGGCGCCATCAGATCACCGTGCCGCCGTCCACCGGCAGCACCTGCCCGGTGACGAAGGAGGCGGCGTCGGAGGCAAGGAACACGAACGCGCCCGCCACCTCGTCCGGTTCGGCCCAGCGGCGCAACAGGATCCGGTCCAGCATCTGCGGCGCGAATCGGTCGTCGGTGCGGATGGCGTGCGTCATCGTGGTCGCGGCCAGCGGTGCCACCGCGTTCACCAGGATCTGCTTGCGCGCCAGCTCTTTCGCCATCGACTTGGTGATGCCGATGACCGCGGCCTTGGCCGCCGAGTAGTTCACCTGACCGAGCGTGCCGACGATGCCCGCCGCGGAGGTGACGTTGATGATCCGCCCGGTACCGTCGGTGGGCAGGTATTCCAGTGCCGCCTGGACACACTGGATGGCCCCGAGTGCGTGGATGTCGAACAGGCGCCGCACCGATTCCCCGGTGGTCTTGTTCAGCATCGCCGGTGCGGTCACCCCGGCGTTGTTGACCAGGATGTGCAACGCGCCGCCGGCCAGGGCGGCCGCTCGCTCGGCAGCTTCGGCCGCCGCGTCGGCGTCGGTGACATCGAAGGCGAAACTCGCCGCGGTGCCGCCGTTTCCGGTGATCTTCTCCGCGACGGCGGCCGCGGCCGCACCGTCCAGATCGGTCACCAGCACCGCGGCGCCTGCCGTGGCGAGCGCCTGGGCTACCGCGGCACCGATGCCGCCCGCCGCCCCGGTCACCAGCGCCGCGCGGCCGGTGAGATCGAACAGTGTGCGCGGTGCCATCAGTAGCTCCTCGGCAGTCCCAGGGCGTGTGTGCCCAGAAAGTTCAAGATCATTTCCTGGCTGACCGGCGCGATGCGCATCACCCGCGACTCCCGGAAGTACCGCGAGACGTGGTACTCCTCGGCGTACCCCATCCCGCCGTGGGTCTGCAGGGCGCGATCGGCGGCGGTGAAACCGGCGTCGGCGCACAGGTATTTCGCCGTATTCGCTTCGCGCCCACACGATTTGCCGTTGTCGTAGCGCCAGGTCGCCTTGCGCAGAACCAGCTCGGCGGCGTCGAGCCGGGCCAGCGAGTCGGCCAGCGGGAACTGGATACCTTGGTTCATGCCGATCGGCCGGTCGAAGACGACGCGTTCCTTGGCGTAGCGCACCGCGCGGTCCAGCGCGACCCGGCCGAGGCCGAGCGCCTCGGCCGCGATCAGCATGCGTTCGGGGTTGAGACCGTCGAGAAGGTAGCGGAAGCCCTGCCCCTCCTCGCCGACCCGGTCCTCGACCGGCACCCGCAGATCGTCGATGAACAGCTCGTTCGAGCTCACCGCGTTGCGGCCCATCTTGGCGATCGGGCGGATGTCGACGTTGGCACGGTCCAGATCCGTCAGGAACAGGGTCATGCCGTCGGTCTTCTTCTCGACCTCGTCGTAGGGCGTGGTCCGGGTCAGCAGCAGGATCTTCTCCGACTCGAGTGCCTTGGAGATCCACACCTTGCGCCCGTTGACCACGTAGTGGTCGCCGTCGCGGCGGGCCGAGGTGGTGATGCGCGGAGTGTCCAGTCCCGCACCGGGTTCGGTGACGCCGAAGCAGACGTGCAGCTCACCGGCGGCGATGCGCGGCAGAGTGCGCTGCTTGAGTGCCTCGGAGCCGTGCACCACCACCGGTTGCATGCCGAAGATGGACATGTGGATCGAGCTCGCGGCGTTCATCCCGCCGCCGGAGCGCGACACCTCCTCGGCCAGCAGGGTGGCCTCGGTGATGCCGAGTCCGTGCCCGCCGTACTCCTCGGGGATGGTGATGCCGAGCCACCCGCCGCCGGCGATCGCCCGGTAGAACTCGGTGGGGAACAGGTGGTCCCGGTCGTGTTCCAGCCAGTACTGGTCGTCGAACTTGCGGCACAGCTCCGCGACCGAGGAGCGGATGAGCTCCTGGTCCTCGGACAGGTCGAAATGCATGCCATCGGGCATTGTTCGGTCTCCTCGCCTCAGTCGGCCGGTCCGGACGGCATCGGCTCCCGGATCGCCCGTTCGGCCAGTCCGTCCAGCTCGAAGGCCTGCCGGGCCAGCCAGAACCGCAGGAAGTTGGTCAGCGAGTAGCGCAGGAACACCGCACCACCGCTGACGGCGGCGGCCACCCCGCCCAGAGCCAGCACGATGGCGTCGCGCTGGGTCAGTGGATCGGTGGTGCCGTGCGACATCAGGTAGGCCAGTACGACGAGCACCGGCCCGGCCACCAGGAGGACGGCGCCGGTGCGCAGCCACAGCCCGGAGCGGCCGGCCGACGGATCGGGAATCTCGAGTTCTCGCAGGTCTCGGGCGAAACGGTCCGCGCGGGATTCGGTCATGATGGGTCACTTCCTAGATAGAGGGCAGCCAATTCGTTGCGGAGACCGCTGTCCGGAGGTCCGCGGCGCACGACGCGTCCGCGCACCAGCACGGCCGCGTGGTCGGCGATGTCGAGGACGGCGGCGGCGAATTGCTCGACGACGAGCACCGCCACGCCCTGGCGGGCGATCTCGGCGACCTGTGCGTAGAGCCGTTCGACCACGAGCGGGGCCAGGCCCATGGACAGTTCGTCGAGCAGCAGCACCGCCGGGTCGGTGGCCAGTCCCCGGGCAAGGGCCAGCATCTGCTGCTCGCCGCCGGACATGGTGCCCGCCACCTGGCCCGCCCTGGTGTGCAGGATCGGGAACCGGTCGAAGGCGATCTCCTCGATCTGCGCGCGGGTGCGACCGGTGCGGGTCATCATCCAGAGGTTCTCGCGCACAGTGAGATTCGGGAACACCCCGCGCCCTTCGGGGATCAGGCAGACACCCGCGCCCGCCAGATCGCGGGCCGCCGCCCCGGTGACGTCGCGCCCACCCAGCTCCAGGCTGCCCGCCGTCGGCGGATGGGTGCCCGCCACCACGTTCAGTGCCGTCGTCTTGCCCGCGCCGTTGGGTCCGAGCAGTGCGACGACCTCACCGGCCGCGACCTCGAGGTCGACACCGTGCAGCACGGTGATCGCACCATAGGCGGCGCGCACACCCCGCAGCGCAACCAGGGGCGCCGGGCCGGTGGTCCCGGTCGAGGCCGCTGTGGCGGCCGGATGCACGGTGGTCACAGGTCCCCCAGGTAGGCAGCGAGGACGGCCTCGTCCGAGCGGATGGTCGCGGGTGGACCGGAGGCGATCATCCTGCCGAGGTCGAGCACATAGACCTCGTCGCAGACGTTCATCACCAGGCCCATGTCGTGTTCGACCAGCAGCACCGCGGTGCCCTCGTCGGCGAGCGCGCGCAGCAGCTCGCCGAAGCGCTCGGTCTCGGCGTGGTCCTGACCGGCGGCGGGTTCGTCGAGCAGGATCACGCTGGGCCGGGCCGCGACCGCGCGGCCGACCTCGACCAGACGGCCGGTGCCGGTGGGCAATTCGTCGGCGCAGGCGTCGGCGACCGCGGCAAGGCCGAACCGGTCGATGATGTCGTCGGCGATCTGCGCGGCCCGGCGCCGGTCCTGCCCGAGTTCGGCGGCGACAAGGAGGTTGTCGCGCACGCTGAGCCTGCCGAACAGTTCGAGCCGCTGGAATGTGCGCGCCATCCCGTGCCGGGCGCGGCGGGCCGGCCCGGCCCGGGTGACATCGCGACCGGCGAGGCTCACCCGTCCGCGCACCGGGGTGCGCAGGCCGCAGATCACGTCGAACAGCGTGCTCTTGCCCGCGCCGTTGGGGCCGATCAGGCCGGTGATCGCGCCGGCTTCGGCGCGCAGCGTTGCGGTGTCCAGTGCCCGGTTGCCGCCGAACACGACGGTGACATCGTCAACTTCCAGTAGCGACGGCACGGTCGAGCACCTCCTTGTCCTCGGATGTCCAGGGGCGCCGGATGCCCCACCATTCGACCGGCACCACCGACGGATCGGCCGGGGGCCGGTTGCGCGCCGAACTCCAGATCCGCGCCGCCACCGCCGCGACGACGACACCGGCGGTGAAGGCCCAGCCGTCGATCGCCGCGAGCAGCCGCAGGCCCCACAGCCCGAGCACGACTAGCACCAGCAGCGGCGCCACCACCCGGTCGCGCAGCATCGGGAACCACTCCCGGCGCAGCGGCGCGATGGCACCCTCCTTCAGCACGCCGCCGCCGAAGAGGATGCCGCCCAGCGAGGGCAGCACCTGCGAGAGATTCAGCAGACCGGGCCACAGCACCGGAATCACGTTCAGCGGACCGGCGAACACCAGACCGGTGAACATGCCAGCCCCGATCGCGCCGAGCCCGGCGATGGTGACGATCAGGAAGATCGGCAGCCCCGCCACCAGGTTGAACTGGTCCGGCGCCACGGCCCGCATCTGCATCCCGTACAGCGCGCCACCCAGTCCGGCGATGGCCGCCGACAGCGCGAACACCGTCACCCGCGCCAGCAGCAGGCTGCCGCCGAGGGTCGCGTAGGCGGCCTCGCTGTCCCGCAGCGCGATCAGGCGGCGGCCGAATCGGCTGCGCCGCAACAGCGCGACACCGAGGCATGCCACCGCGAGGCAGACCGCGGCGAACACGGTGATCCCGGCGGTCGTCTCCACCTTCAGCCCGAACAGGTCCGGTCCGGCGATCGACACCGACCCCTGATCGAACAGCGCGATCCGCACCCCGAGGATCTCGAAGGCGGGCAGCGTGAAGATCCACCGGTCGAGCACGACGGCGAAGGCCGCGGTGGCCAGCGCCATATAGACACCCGAAAGCCGCAGTGCCGGAACGGCGATCACCGCGCCGACCAGTCCCGCGACACCCATGGCCGCCAACAGCGCCCACCACTGACCGTCCGGCCCCAGATGCCCGTAGGCCACCGCGCCGATACCGGCCAGCCCGAGCTGGCACAGCGAGATCTGTCCAGCGAACCCGAGCAGCGGCACGTACGACAGCGCGATGACACCCCAGGCGAACATGGCGCCGTAGGTGATCAGATCCGGCTCACTCAGCATGGTGGCCAGCATCAGGCCGAGGGTGACGATCACCGCCGCGAAGACCGCCGAGCCACCGAGGGTGGGCAGCGGCACCGCGCCGACGCGCCGGTCGCGACCGCGCAACCGGCCGTGCGGGAACAACAGCAACGCGACGAACAACAGCAGCGCGGGCGCCGCGAGCCGCAGCCCCGGCAGGTACTCGTTCCGCGGCAGATACCCGGTCAGGTAGCTCTCCAGCAGACCGACCACCACCGCGCCGGCGAACACCATCGGCAGATTGCGCAACCGCCCGAAAATGGCGGCGGTGTAGGCACTCACGATGAGCAGCGACAGCTGTGCCGCGTCCAGGGTGACCATCGGCGCGATCAGGATGCCGCCGATCGCGGCCAGTTCGATGCCGAGGATCCAGGCGATCCGGTTGGCCCGCTGCGGGTCGGCGCCGGTGAGCCCGACCAGGGCGCGGTCGTCGACGGTAGCCCGCATCTCCACCCCGGTCCGGGTGCGGTACAACAGGATCCGCAGCGCTATCGCCACCGCGATCGCGACCGCGATGGTCAGCGCCTGGTGCCAGGTCAGCGTCACCACGCCCAGGTCGATCGACGGCTGGTCCGCGAAGAACCGCGGCAGCGACCGCGATTCGCTCGGATTCCAGATCCAGCGCGCCAGCACGATCAACCCGCTGAGCAGCGCGATGGTCATCACCAATTTCTCGGCGTCGCCCAGCCCCTGGGTCGGGGCCAGGGTCCGGCCGAAGAACAACCCGAAGGCCGGGGCGAAGACCAGCAGCACCGCGGCCAGCGCGAGCGGAACCGGCCAGCCCCAGCCGACCGACAGCTGCCAGTAGACGAAGGCCGAGACCATTCCCGCCGCACCGTGCGCGAAGTTGAACACCCCGGTGGTGGTGTAGGTGAGTACCAGGCCGCTACCGATCACGGCGTAGATCGCGGCGGTACTCAGGCCGACGATGCCGAAGGCGAGGAATTGCTCCATCAGCGGGCGCGCTCCGTCACTTCAGATCCGCGAGGCTCTTGCCGACCGAGGCCAGGGTCGTCGGCTGACCGAAGTCGGCCTTGTACCGGTACGGGGTGAAGCCACAGCGGTAGAGCCCCTCGGTGTTCGGCGAGAACTGCGCGGACTTCCACCCGTCCGGACCGGCCTGCTGCACATTGAAGCAGCGGGTCTGCTCGGCCAGCGGCTTGGACAGATCGACCGGAGCCTGCAGCCCGCCCGCGGTCCAGGCCGTCTCCTTCGCCGCGGTCCGGTAGACGCAGGCGCGGGTCAGGTCGTCACCGCACGCGGTGGCCGATTTCGCGAACAACAGCCAGGACTGGAAGGCGCGCAGCACCTGGAAGGTGATGGCGCTGCCTGGGGCGTACCGCTCGAAGAGATCCTTCACCTGCTGCACCGCGGGCACCCGGTCGGCCGCGATCAGTGGCGCGGTGCCGCTCATGTCGAGCACGTTGTTCTGCTGTCCGAGTGAGCTTTTCGCCGAGTCGAGGAACACTTTGTTGTAGGCGTTGGCGTTGGCGTCGATCCAGTCCAGCTTGTAGTTCATGCTGGTCAGCACGTCCTGCAGCTTCGCAAGGTAGCGGAAGTCACCGTAGAAGATGAGGCCCTTGACCCCGGCGGCCTTGATGGCCTGGGCGTAGGGCGTCCAGTCCGAGACGCCCGAGATCGGGTACAGGTCGCTGTAGGCGATCTTCGCGCCGGCGGCCCCGAACGACTCGGTGAGCTTGTCGCCCATGACCTTGGTGATCGGCGAGTCGCCGTTGATCATGCCGATGGCGTTCTTGGAGCCGGGGAACGCCTCGTTGATGAGCCAATCCTGGAATCCGGTATAGGGATTGACGTTCTCCGACATCGACGAGCCAGCGCCGAGTTGCAGGTCCGAGCCGGTGTTGGCGGTCTGGGAGACCTGCGCGGGGAACTCCGGCAGCAGGCAGTCGAGCCGGTCCTTGACGCCGAGACCGTCGAGCGCGGCGCTGCCACCGACCAGGACGAAGTCCTCCCGGCAGGCCTCGAGCATGCGCTGGCGGACCTCCATGAGCTTGGTGTCGCGCAGGTTGGTGACGATCTTGCGGCCGTTGATCCCTCCCGCCGCGTTGCACCAGGAGGTGAAGACCTTCGCCGCGTCGACGAAGTCGGGATTCTTGGTGAAGCCGATGTCGGAGAAGACACCGACCTCGATTTCGGTCGCCGTCACGCCCTGCGCCTGCGTACTACCGGGCGTGCCCGGCTTGCAGACATCGCTGAGCGTGCCGAAGTCGCCGGACGCGGCGGGAACCGAACCGCCCGCACCCTCCTCGCTCGATCCGCCCTCCCGGCCGCACCCTGCCACCAGGAGAGCGACCGCCATCAGGGCGATGACTGTTCGCTGTGGTTTCACCGTGAATCCTCCTCCGTGAGCAGCGGCGGCATGGCGCCCGCTGCAACGGAAACTATCTTCTCAGAATTGGATAATCAATATCGAGTTTCCGGAGAGTATGAATCTTCCAGGTCGACCGGCGCGGCAGCCCAGCACCCGGCGACGGGCGGCCGAAGCCGCGTTTGACAGTGCTCGACCTGCATGGAAATCTAGTAGTCAGTTTTGGAGAATCACATTCTCGCGAGAGGGAGTCCCTTGGCACACTTCACCAAACCGGCGGCAGGGAGCTGGACACAGAACTATCCCGAGCTGGGCACCGCCCCGGTGGACTACACGGATTCGATCGACCCCGCCTTCTACGAGGACGAGCGCCAGGCGATCTTCCGCAAGAGCTGGCTCAATGTCGGCCGGGTGAACAAGCTGCCCAAGGTCGGCAGCTACTTCACCAAAGAGCTTGCCTGCGTCGGCACTTCGCTGATCATCGTCAAGGACAAGGAGGGCGTGGTCCGCGCCTTCCACAACATCTGCCGGCACCGCGGCAACAAGCTGGTATGGGACGACTACCCCAACGAGGAGACCGCCGGTACCTGCAGGCAGTTCACCTGCAAGTACCACGCCTGGCGCTACGGTCTCGACGGCGATCTGACCTTCGTCCAGCAGGAGGGTGAGTTCTTCGACCTGGACAAGGACAAGTTCGGGCTCAAGCCGGTGCGCTGCGAGATCTGGGAAGGCTTCGTCTTCGTCAACCTGGACGAAGCGGCGGCGCCCCTGACCGAGTACCTGGGCCCGATGATGAAGGGCCTCGAAGGCTATCCGTTCGCGGAGATGAGCGAGGTCTACAGCTACAAGGCCGAGATCGGCTCGAACTGGAAGCTGTTCATCGACGCCTTCGCCGAGTTCTACCACGCGCCGGTGCTGCACCAGAAGCAGGCGGTCAAGGACGAAGCGGACAAACTCATCGGCACCGGCTTCGAGGCGCTGCACTACGAGATCGACGCCCCGCACTCGATGGTGTCCTCCTGGGGCGGTATGGCGCCGCCGAAAGACCCGATGATGGTCAAGCCCCTCGAGCGCGAACTGCGCAGCGGTCTGTTCGGGCCGTGGGACCGCCCCGGCATCGAGGGTCTCGATCCGCTGCCACCCGGCCTCAACCCGGCCGGCCACAAAGCCTGGGGCGTGGACGAATTCGAGATCTTCCCGAACTTCTCCCTGCTGTTCTGGGCGCCGGGCTGGTTCCTGACCTACCACTACTGGCCGACCGCGGTGGACCGCCACATCTTCGAGGCGAACCTGTACTTCGTGCCGGCGAAGAACGCGCGCGAGCGCCTCGCCCAGGAGCTGGCCGCGGTCACCTTCAAGGAGTACGCGCTGCAGGACGCGAACACTCTCGAGGCCACCCAGACCATGATCGCCACCCGCGAGGTCACCGACTTCCCGCTCAACGATCAGGAGATCCTGCTCCGCCACCTGCACAGCACCGCCCAGAAGATCGTCAAGGAGTACCGCGATGGCAAGCACTGATCCGACCAAGGCGCTGCCCGCCGAGTTCGCCGACCTGGAGCGCTTCGGCGACTGGATCCTGGCGACCGAACCCGAGCGCTACGCCAAGCGGATGGCCTCGACGATGGAACAGATGCAGGAGCTCTACGACGCGGTGTTCCCGCGGCTGCAGCCCGCGCTGGACTTCATCGACGGCAAGTACGAGTGGAACGATCTGCCGGAGGAGGGCCGCCACCTGTTCCATCTGCTGCAGTCGCTGGTGATGGTGTCGTTCCCGATCGAGGTCTGGAAGCAGGCGCGGGTGCCCGATTCGGGTGCGGCCTACCTGGATGTCGTGCGCGAACCGGTGGTGTAGCCGATGACGACGCGCACGCTACGAGCGGCCGGTCTCCTCGATGTCGACACCGGCGAGATCGTCCGGCCTGGCATCCTGCGAGTCGAGGACGACCGGATCACCGGTGTCGGCGGTGACGTCGAGGGCGAGGTCGTCGAGCTCGGCGACGTCGTCCTGCTGCCCGGGCTGATGGACATGGAAGTCAATCTGCTGATGGGCGGGCGCGGGGAGACCGGGCTCGCCTCCAGCGTGAAAGACGATCCGGCCCTGCGGGTGTTGCGTGCGGTGGGCAATGCCCGCCGCACGCTGCGGGCGGGGTTCACCACCGTCCGCAACCTCGGCCTCTTCGTCAAGACCGGCGGCTATCTGCTCGATGTCGCGCTGGGCAAGGCGATCGACGCGGGCTGGATCGAGGGTCCACGCATCGTGCCCGCGGGCCATGCGATCACCCCGACCGGCGGGCACCTCGACCCGACCATGTTCGCGGCCTTCGCCCCGGACGTCCTGCACTTGACGATCGAGGAGGGCATCGCCAACGGTGTCGACGAGGTGCGCAAGGCGGTGCGCTACCAGATCAAGCACGGCGCGCAGCTGATCAAGATCTGTGTCTCCGGTGGTGTCATGTCGCTTACCGGAGCACCTGGGGCACAGCACTATTCGGACGAGGAACTGCGCGCGATCGTCGACGAGGCCCATCGTCGCGGGCTGCGGGTGGCCGCGCACACGCACGGGGCCGACGCGGTCAAGCACGCGGTGGCCGCCGGGATCGACTGCATCGAGCACGGCTTCCTCATCGACGACGAGGCCATCGCGCTGATGGTCGAGCACGGCACCTGGCTGGTGCCGACGACCCGGCTGGCCGATGCCATGGATGTCTCGAAGGCCGATCCGGCGTTGCAGGCCAAAGCCGCCGAGATGTTCCCCAAGGCCCGCACCTCGGTGCTGGCCGCATACAAGGCCGGTGTCCGGATCGCGGTGGGCACCGACGCGCCCGCGATTCCACACGGCCGCAACGCCGACGAGCTCGTCGCCCTGGTCGAACGCGGCCTGGCACCGATCGACGTGCTGCGCGCGGCCACCGTGCGGGCCGCGGAACTGATCGGCGTCTCAGACCGCGGCAGGCTGGCCCCCGGGCTGCTGGCCGATGTCATCGCCGTCCCCGGCGATCCCCTCGCGGACATCACCTGTACCAGGGACGTGCGATTCGTGATGAAAGGCGGAAGAATTCATGTCCAGAAGTGACGACCTGCTCGAGATCCAGCAGGTGCTCGCCCGCTACGCGGTGACCATCACCCAGGGCGATATCGACCGGCTGCTCGCGGTGTTCACCCCCGACGGCACCTACAGCGCCTTCGGCGACACCTACACCCTCGACCTGTTCCCCGACCTCGTCGCCGCCGCGCCGAAAGGGCTGTTCCTCACCGGGATTCCGGTGCTGGAGATCGACGGTGACAGCGCGACCGGTACGCAACCACTGTGCTTCGTCGACCACAGCACCCACGACATGCGCATCGGCTACTACACCGACACACTGGTGCGCACCGACGACGGCTGGCGGCTGCGCACCCGGCGGATGACGTTCATCCGCCGCAACGGCGACCACGATTCCGGGATCCCGCACGCGTTCGAGCGTTCCCGGCCATGACGATCGACACCGGCCCGGAAGTGCCTGTCCTGCACGAGCTCTCCGAGTTCCGGAACCGTCTGCGCGCGTGGCTCGACGCCAACGACCTGACGCCGGCACCCGGCGAATCCCTGGACGGGCACGTCGCCCAGCTGTCGCGGGTGCGGCGGGCGCTGTTCGACGCGGACTGGATGCGGTACGGCTGGCCCGACCGGATCGGTGGTCTCGGCGGGCCCGCCGCGCTGCGCGCCGTCCTGGGTGAGGAGGTCGCGACCCGCGACCTGGCCGAGCCGGGCATCTGGTCGATGATCGAGGTCCTGGCGCCGACGATGATCTCCTACGCGCCGCCCGCGCTGGCCGCGCAGATGGTGCCGCTGCTGCTCTCCGGCCGCGAGCAGTGGTGCCAGGGGTTCTCCGAGCCCGGCTCCGGCAGCGATCTCGCCTCACTCAGCACCGCGGCGACACCGCGCGGCCGGGACTGGGTGATCTCCGGCCAGAAGGTGTGGACCAGTCTCGCGCAGTACGCGGCCCGCTGCGTCCTGCTCACCCGGACCGGACCGGGCCACGACGGGATCACCGCGTTCTTCGTCGACATGGACACACCGGGAATCACGGTGCGCCCCTTGCGGACCATGCACGGCGTGGACGAGTTCGCCGAGGTGTTCTTCGACGAGGTGGTGGTTCCCGGCGACCGGATGCTCGGCGCGCCCGGTGACGGCTGGCGGATCGCGATGGATCTGCTGCCCCACGAACGATCCACCTGTTTCTGGCACCGGATCGCCTACCTGTTCACCCGCCTCGACCGGGTCCTCGCGCAGGTCGGCGACCACGACGACGACGCACTCGGCGCCGCCTACCTCGCCCTGCACACCGCGCGCTGCCGCTCGCTCGGCACCCAGCGCCGCCTCGCCGAGGGTGCCCGGCTCGGCCCGGAGACCTCGATCGACAAGGTGCTGCTCGCCGGCGCCGAACAGCAACTCTTCGACCTCGCGCGCGATCTGCTGCCGGGTGCGGTCGAGCTCGACGACGGACCATGGCGCACCGAGTTCCTCTACTCCCGCGCGGCGACGATCTACGGCGGCACCGCCGAGATCCAGCGCAACATCATCGCCCGCAGGCTCCTCGATCTCGGGAAGGAATGACCGTGCCCGAACACCAAGGACTCGATCCGGCCGAGCGCGCCCTGCTCACCGGATCGCTCCGCCGCGCGATGTCCGGCCACACCGGCCACGCGCTGGACACCGCGCTGGCCGAGCTCGGCTGGCCCGAGATCCTCACGGCGGCACCCGAACTCACCGGCCCGGTGCTGTTCCGGCTGCTCGGTGAGACCGGCGCGCACGCGCCACTGGTACTCGACGTGCTGACGCACGCCGGGGCGGACACCGCGGTCCTGCCCTTCGCGGGCGGGCGCTGGGTACGGTGGGCGCGAAACGATCCGGCTTCTATTGTGCCACAGGGTGATTCGGTCGACGGTGAGCTTCCGCTCTACCGCGCCGCAGCAGGTGTCCCGCCGGCCGCGCACCCACTCGCCGAGGGCAGGCGCGTCCTGGGCTGGTGGTTGCTCGGCACCGGGCACGCCATGCTGACGCTGGCCCGCGCGCACGCACTGGAGCGGGCCCAGTTCGGCCGCCCACTCGCCGCGTTCCAGGCGGTGCGGCATCGCCTCGCCGAGACCCTGGTTGCGCTCGACGGCGCCGAGGCGGCACTGACCGTCGCCGACGAGGCCGCCCTCGACCCCGCCCGCGCCGAGCACAACGCGCCGGCCGCCCTGCTGGCCAAAGCCGCTGCCGGACAAGCGGCCCGCACCGCCGCCCGGCACTGCCAGCAGGTGCTGGGCGGCATCGGTTTCACCGCCGAACACGCGCTGCACCGGCATGTCCGCCGGTCCCTGGTCCTGGACGGCTTGCTCGGCAGCGCGCGTGAACTCACCCGCGAGGCGGGCACGGCGATCCGGCTGTCGGGCACGGCCACCCGGCTCGCCGATCTCTGACCCGCGCCGCGACACGACGATCGCCCGGTACCGCTGCGGTACCGGGCGATCGCGTGTGCTCAGCAGGCTGTCGAGGTCCCGCCCTGGATGGCCAGCAACGCGCAGAACGTGGTCGCGGCGACCTTCCAGGTGCCGCCCTCCTTCACCGCCTGCCCGGTCTGATCCGGCAGCACCGGGTTGCCGCCCATCAGCAGCGTGTAGCCGACGTCGGCGGTGCCTGCGCCGGTGACCTTCACCGTGGACACGGTGACCGAGGTTCCCGAGGACTGCGGATTCTGGGCCTGGGCCTGCAGGATCGCCAGGAAGGCGTCACCGCTCTGGACCAGCGCGGCCCGCTCGGTCGCCGGCTTCGAGCCGTCGAAGAAGGTCGTGTAGGTCTGGGTGATGGCCTGCGTGGTGGCGGCGTCGGCGGTCGCCGGGGCCGCGCTGCTGGTCGCGGCGGCGGACGTGGACGGTGCCGTGTCGGCCTCGTCATCGGAGCCACAGCCGGTGAGTGTGGTGGCGAGTACGAGACCGCAACAGACCGCGGTGGTGCGGAGCAGGGATGTGCGCATGAAACTTCCTTGTCTCACTTGATGTTCGCTTTCATTTCGGCCATGTCGATCAGGATCGGATAGCCGTTGACGCTCAACGCGTTGCCGTGTCCCGTCTGGTGGACGTCGAAGACCGACTGGATGGCGGCATAGAAGCCCTGCACATCCAAGGTCTGGTTGACCGCCCGCTTGGCCTGCCGCAGACCGAACGCGGGCATGCTCGCGATCCGGGCGGCCAGCTGCCGGGTGTGCTCGTCGAGTTCGGCACGCGGGACGACCGCGTTCACCATGCCGGCCTGGTGGGCCTCCTCGGCCGTCACCGGGCGCCCGGTGAACAGGATCTCCTTGGCCTTGCGCGCACCGAGTTCCCAGGTGTGGCCGTGGTATTCGACGCCACCGATGCCCATCAGCACCACCGGATCGGAGAACAAGGCATCCTCGGCGGCGACGATCAGATCGCACGGCCAGCACAGCAGCAGCCCGCCCGCGATACACCGGCCCTGCACCGCCGCGATGGACGGCTTGGGCACATTGCGCCACCGCAGCGAATACTCCAGGTAGCGGCGCGATTCCAGCTCGTAGATCCGGTCCAGGGTGATCGTGCTCGGATCGGGCCATGATCTGTCTTTCAGGTCGTGCCCGGCCGAGAAGTGCTTGCCCTCGGCCCTGAGCACGATGACCGCGACGTCGGCCGATCCGGCGGCGCGCATCCACGCGGCATCCAGCTCGTCGAGCAGCTCACCGTTCTGGGCATTCGCGGCGTCCGGCCGGTCGAGGGTGATCGTCGCGATGCGATCGGCGACTTCGTAGCGGATGTACAAATCGATGCTCCTTGCCGGGCGGGATGCGATCTGATGAGAATAACATTCTCATCACCGGAAGTAACAGTCTCTCAAATGTTGCGACATCCCGCACATGGCTACACAGTTAAACGAGGTTCTCCGGTACAGTGCATTCATGTTCTCTTCGCATGACCGGGGATCGAGGTGCCCGTGACCAGCCCGAGCGAGAAGCCGGCCTGGAAACAGCGCGCGGTCGAACGATCGCTACGCACGGCGACGCTGCGCGCCGAGGAGCGGGTACAGCGGTTCCTCGATGCCGCGCAGGCCATCATCACGGAAAAGGGCAGTACCGACTTCACCGTGCAGGAGGTCGTCGACCGTTCCCGCCAGTCGCTGCGCAGCTTCTACCTGCAGTTCGACGGCAAGCACGAGCTGCTGCTCGCCCTGTTCGAGGACGCGCTCTCGCGCACCTCCGAGCAGCTGCGCGCGGCCGCGGACGGCCAGACCGATCCGATGGACAAGCTCCAGGTCACCGTCGAATTGCTGTTCGAGCTGTGTCGGCCCGATCCCGCGGCCCAGCGCCCGCTGTTCACCGATTTCGCGCCGCAACTGCTGGTGTCGCATCCCGGGCACGTCAAGGTCGCGCACGCACCGGTGCTGGCGCTGTTCACCGAGCTGATGGACCTGGCCAAGGAAGCGGGCGAGATCACCGCCGACATGAACACCCGCCGTGCCGCGGCCATGGTGATGCAGACCGTCATGTTCACCGCGCAGTCCACCGGCGCGGTCGACGAGGAGACCCAGCATCCGATCACGGCCACCGAGGTCTGGAACTTCTGCGCGCACGGGTTCGCGCGCGCCTGAGTCTCCGGCTCCCCCGCGGCCGCGTTGCCCGGCGCCGGTCGAACAACCACGAGAACCGGCAGGTCACCACCGACCTGCCGGTTCTCCTTCTCTCGGCGCCACTCAGGCGGCGGGCACCTCGATCACCGTCGCCGATCCCATTCCACCACCGGCGCACAGCGCGGCGATGCCGAATCCGCCACCGCGACGGCGCAATTCGTGGACCATGGTGACGATCATCCTGGCTCCGGTCGCCGCCACCGGATGGCCTAGCGAGCAGCCGCTGCCGCTGTAGTTCACGATCTCGGGGTTCAGGTCCAGCGCCCGGATCGCCGCGAGCGGCACCGAGGTGAACGCCTCGTTGATCTCGATCAGCCGTACCGACCCGAGCGAGATCCCGGCCCGCCGCGCTGCCTTCGTCATCGCCTCGATCGGCGCCAGCCCGGTGTCCGCCGGGTCCACACCGACCGACGCCCAGCCCCGGATGTAGCCGAGCGCGGGCAGTCCGAGCCGGTCGGAGGCGATCGCCAGCGCCGCGGCGCCGTCGTTGGCACCGGAGGCGTTACCCGCGGTGATCGAGAAGCCGTCGATTTCGGGGTGCAGCACCTTCAGCGAGGCCAGCCGCTCCAGGCTGGTGTCGCGGCGCGGGTGCTCATCGGCGTCGAAGAGCCCGTGCGGGGTCTCGACGGCGAGGATCTCGTCCTTGAACAGGCCTTCGTCGATGGCCGTGATCGCGTTGCGATGGGAGCGGAATGCCCACCGGTCCAGGTCGTCCCGGGTGAGCCCGGCGCGCACCGCGGTATTCCAGCCGACGGTGATCGACATGTCGAGGGCCGGGGCGTCCGGGCGGTCCGGGTGACTCGGCGAGACCCACGGGTCGATCCACTCGTCCGCGCCGACCTTGAACCGCGCGCGCGGTGCGGTCGAATCACTGTTCACGCCACCGGCGATCACCAGCTCGTCCATCCCCGACCTGATGCTCGCGGCCGCCGACTGCACGGCGGCCATCCCCGCGGCACAGTGCCGGTTCTGGGCCAGGCCCGGCACCGCGGTCAGGCCTGCGGTGACCGCGGCATGGCGCGCGAGAACACCGCCGCCGTAGCGGCCCTCGCCGAGGATCACATCATCGATCCGGTCGGTGTCGAGTTCCCCGGCGACCGCGCCGACCACGTGGTGCGCGAGGTCGAAGGCGGTGGTGTCGCGCAATGTGCCTTTCCGGGCGGTGCCGATCGGCGTCCGAAGGGCGGAAACGATGACGGCTTCGGGCATGAGGGCCTCCTCGGTGGATTGCCCGCAATGGGCTGACGTGTCCTGCTGAGAATAGTATTCTCCCCCATTGAGATTGATATTTACAAGAAGGGATAGCGCTATGCAGATCAGTGGAAGTTCCGCGATCGTGGTGGGAGGTACCGGCGGCCTCGGCGAGGCGACCGTGCGACGGCTGCATGCCGCGGGCGCGAAGGTGGTCGTCGCCGACGTCGCCGACGACAAGGGCAAACAGCTGGTCGAGGAGCTCGGCATCCGCTACGTGCATACCGATGCGACCCAGGAGGATTCGGTGCGGGCGGCGGTCGCCGAGGCGCAATCGCTCGGCCCACTGCGGATCTCGGTCGACACCCACGGCGGCCCGGCGACGGGCGGCAGGTTGATCGGCAAAGACGGCTCGCCACTGGAACTGGCCGGCTTTCGCACCACCATCGAGTTCTATCTGACCGCCGTGTTCAACGTGCTGCGCCTGTCCGCCGAGGCGATGGCGACCACCGAACCGCTGGCGGAGGGCGCGCGCGGCGTGATCGTGAACACCTCCTCCATCGCCGCGTTCGAAGGCCAGATCGGGCAGCTGCCCTACGCCGCAGCCAAAGGCGGTGTCGCCGCGATGACCCTGGTCGCCGCCCGCGACCTCTCCCCCCTCGGCATCCGGGTGGTCACCATCGCTCCGGGCACCGTCAACACCCCCGCCTACGGCAAGGCGGCCGACCAGCTCGAGGGGTACTGGGGTCCGCAGGTGCCGTTCCCCAAGCGGATGGGACGCTCCGACGAATACGCCAAGCTGGCCACCGCGATCGTCGAGAACGACTATCTCAACGGCGAAGTCATCCGCCTCGACGGTGCGCTGCGTTTTCCGCCGCGCTAGCGGCACACGGCAGCGAAGGGACCCGGAACGGTTCCGGGTCCCAGGGCGCGTTCGCTATTTCCCGGCGGTGAGACGGGTGATCACCGTGCGAAAGGCCTCGGTCTGGAACGAGAGGTCCTCCGCGGTGGTCGCGAAGTCGAGCGTGGCCAGCACAGCCCGCTCCAGATGCAGATTCAGCAGCCGTTTGGTGCTCTCCGCGGCCTGCTGGGGCAGTTCGGCGACCCGCTTGGCGCAGGCCATCGCCTCGGCCAGCGGATCGGCAACCACATGGTTCACCAGGCCCATCTCGCGCGCCCGCTCGGCGGTGATCTTGGCGCCGGTCAGGGCATACTCCTTGGCCAGCAGCAGACTGGTGTGCAGCGGCCAGGTGAGCGGACCGCCGTCGGCGGCCACCAGACCGACCTGCACATGCGGGTCTTTGAGGTAGGCGTCCTCGGCTATGTAGGCGATATCGCTCAATGCCACCAGGCTGCAGCCGAGCCCGACGGCGGGACCGTTCACCGCGGCGATCACCGGCACCCGGCACCGGACCATGCCGAGCACGATCTCGCGGCCGTGCGCGATGGTCTTCGCGCGCAGCTCGGCATCGCGGGCGAGTTCGGCCAGATACGCGAAGTCACCACCGGCGGAGAACGCCGAGCCGGCCCCGGTGAGCACCGCGGCCCTGGCCGAGCGGTCGGCGGCGAGCCGGGGCCACAGCGCGGCCAGGCCGGAGTGCAGCGCGTCGTCGACGGCGTTGAGGGCATCGGGCCGGTTGAGCGTGATGATCCGCAGCGGGCCGTCGGCCTCGACATGGATCTCGGGGGGCAGGTCGTACATGTCAGGCTCCTAGCTCGAGGATTCGGGTGGCGATGATGTTCTTCTGGATCTGCGAGGTTCCGCCCATCACGCTCTGGGCGCGGCTGTAGAGGTAGCTGCCGAGCATGTCGTCGTCGGCGGTGCCCGCCACCGCGAGCGCCGCGTGGCCGACGGCTTGCTCCACCCAGGTCATCAGCAGCTTGTCGAGTGAGCCGTCCGGGCCGTGCACGAGCCCGTCCAGCTGCTCGGACAACCGGCGCCGCACGTGCAGCCGCAGCATCTCCGATTCGACCGCCGCCCACTCGAGTTCGCCGGGAATACGGCCGTCGACCCGGGACTCGAGCTGCCGCACCGTCTTCGCGTAGCGGGCCGCGAAACCCAGTGTGGCGGGCTCACGTTCGTGCCCGACCACCGTCATCGCCAGCTTCCAGCCGTCGCCGGGCGCGCCGACCATCCGGTCGGCCGGGACGCGGGCACCGTCGAACCGGACCTGCCCGAACTCACGGGTGACCCCGCTGATCATCCGCAGTGGCCGCTGCTCGACCCCCGGCTGGTGCATCGACACGATGAATCCCGAAATGCCTTTGTGTCGTGGGGCGTCCGGGTCGGTGCGGGCCAGCAGCAGGCACCAATCGGCGACATCGGAGTAGCTGGTCCAGATCTTGTGGCCGTGCAGCACGTAGTCGTCGCCGTCGCGGGTGGCCGTCGTGCGCAGGGAGGCCAGATCCGAACCCGCGTCCGGCTCGCTGAAGCCCTGACACCACCGCTGCGAGCCGTCGATCATGCCGGGCAGGAAGCGTTGTTGCAGTGCGGGACTCGCGTGCCTGCCCAGCCCGTGGACCAGATAGCCGAGGCTGGGGCGGGCAGGCGCACCCGCCCTGGTCAGCTCTTCGTCCAGGATGACGTCGTAGACCGGTGCCAGCGCGTGGCCACCGAACTCCGTCGGCCAGGACAGGCCGAAGAAGCCGGCGCCGTAGAGCGCCCGATGCCAGTCCCCCGCGCGGGCCCAGTACTCGTCGCCGGAGGAGGGGAAGGACGCGGCCGCACCGGCCAGCCACTTCCGCAACCGGGCACGGAAGGCGGCTTCGTCCGGCGAATCACGATAGTCCACGGTCGATGTCCTCCAGACGTGTAGCGAACAGTTCGGTCGAGGTCAGCACCCGGCGTAAGTAGACGTGCGCCAGGCATTCCCAGGTGTTGCCGATGCCGCCGTGCACCTGAATCGAGGTCTCGCACACGGTGCGGGCGGCTCGGGCGGTGTAGACCTTGGCGATCCGCGCCGCGCGCAATGCCTCGGCGGGCGCCAGCTCGTCCACCGACCAGGCGGCGTAACGCAGCACGCTGATCGAACCTTCGATCAGCGCCAGGCTTTCGGCGAGCAGATGCGCCACCGCCTGATAGGTGCCGATGGGGTGGCCGTACTGCGCGCGAACTTTCGCGTAGTCGACCGCGAGCCGGTGTGTGCCGCGTGCCGCGCCGAGCAGATCCGCGGTGGTCGTGGTGACGGCCAGTGCCCGCCACTGGACCAGTTGTTCCGGCGACAGCTCACCGAGCAGTTCTCGCGCACTGCCGGTGTCCGCGGCCGTCCGGGTGAGGTCGGCGCCGGGTAACCGGGCACCGACCTCGGCGGCGTAGAGCTGCCGGTCGTCGAGCAGCAGCACCCGGTCGCTGCCCGCGGCATCGACAGCGCGTCCGTCGACGCCGATCGTCCACCGCCCCTCGGCGGCCCCGCGCAGGTCGTCGGCCAGGACCGGTCCTAGGAACGCGACGTCGACGAGTCCTCGCGCGAATTCCTCGGCGACCAAGGCGACTTCGACACCGGAGGCGCCATCGGAGCGCAAGGTGCGCCACCCCGCGGCATCGACGGCCTTCTCGAGTCGCGCACGCCGGTTCGCGTCGTCGAGATCGGCGACCGAGCCCGGCCCGAGGTCGTCGGCCAGCCGGGCCGCGGCATCGCGCAGCTGCCGCTGCTCACTGGTCAGTCGGACGTCCATGACGCTCCTCGAGGACTCGGCGGAGCACCTTGCCCGAGGGCAGGCGCGGGATCTCGGGTACGAAAACGACACGCCGGGGCCGCTTGTAGGAGGCCAGGTGGTCACCGACCAGCGTGATCAGCTCGTCGGCGGCGACGGTGTCGAGCACGGCGACCGCGGCCACCACCGCTTCACCGTCGTTCGGGTCGGGCGTACCGAATACCGCGCAGTCGCCGACCAGGGGGTGGGCATGCAGCACCGCCTCGATCTCGGCGGGTGCGACCTGGAAGCCGCGGACCTTGATCATCTCCTTGGCCCGGTCGGTGATCCGGATCCAGCCGTCGGCGTCGACATGGCCGACGTCGCCGGTGCGGTACCACGGACCGTCGAAGGCGTCCGCGGTCGCCTCGGCGGGCAGGTAGCCCGCCATCGCCGAGGCCGAGCGGCACTGGATCTCGCCGGTGTCGCCCGCTCCCACCGGTTTTCCGGTATCGAGGTCGACCACCCGGATCTCGACGCCCGGCGCGGCCTTGCCGACCGAGTCGAGGCGCGCACCGTCGAGGGGGTTGCACGCGATGACCGGCAGTTCGCTGGCACCGTAGGCGGGCAGCCACGGCACCCTGGTACGCACGGTCACCGTTTCGGCGACACTCGCCGTCACCGGGGTGGCGCCCCACATGATATAGCGCAGCGAACTCAGGTCGTAGCGTTCGAGCTCGGGATGCGCGGCGAGGGCGATCGCGATCGGCGCGACGGCCATCTCGATCGTGATGCCGTCGTCCTGGATACAGGTCAGCATGGTGTCGAGGTCGAAGCGCCGGTGCAGCCGCATCCACGCACCGGCCCGCAGCGCGGTGACGATGTTGAGCAGGCCGAGGATGTGTGAGGGCGGGGTGGCGATCTGGATCCGGTCGGCTCCGGTCAGCCCGAGCACCTCGGTCCACTGCCGCACCGCCACGGCCAGTGAACCGTGCGTGTGCCGCACCGCTTTCGGCATTCCGGTGGTGCCGGAACTGAACACCAGGACCGCGTCCGCGGCCGGATCAGGCTCGGCCGCACCATCTTCCGCGACGGCGATGGGGTCGTCCAGGTGCCGCATCGGGAGCAGTCCACCGAGCACAGGACTGTCACCGAGGGCGGCGACCGGCGCGGTGAGCGCCAGAGCGTGCCCGACCTCGTCCCGTTTCCAGGCCGGGCTGATCAGGACGACGCAGGCGCCGATCCGCCACACGGCCAGCACCGCGACGACGAACTCGGGCCGGTTCGACGACATGAGCGCCACCCGGTCCCCCGCCCGGACGCCCTGGGCGGCGAGCTCCCCGCCGAGCCCGGCCGCGAGGGCGCCGAGCTCGTCCGCGGTGTAGGCCCTCTCCTCGAATACGAGTGCGCTCGGCACGGTATCGGCCATCTTGGAAGGTTCCCGTCTCATGAGAGAGAATACTATTCTCATTTCGATAGAATCTTCATACCAGGAGGACGCGGTCCATGGCGACACTCTCTTCATATCTGCGAGCGACCGTGACCCGGGTGGTGGCCGAGAGCCCGGACGCACGCACCTTCGTGCTCGCCCCGCACAACGGCCCGCTGAGTTACCGGGCGGGGCAGTTCTGCACGTTCCGGGTCACCGTGGACGGCACCGAACTGTTCCGCTCGTACTCGATGTCCAGTGCGCCGGAGACCGATACCGAGCTGATGACCACGGTCAAACGCGTGCCCGGCGGCGCGGTGTCGAACTGGCTGCTGGACACCATCACCGAGGGCGACGAGGTGGAGCTGTCCAGGGCCGCCGGCCGGTTCTGCCTGCGCGACACCGAGGTCGCGCTGCTCGGCTTCAGCGGCGGCAGCGGCATCACCCCGATCCTGTCGCTCACCAAGGCGGCGCTGGCGAGCACCACCCGCCGGGTCCGGCTGCTGTGCGCGGACCGCGACCGGGCATCGATGCTGTTCGAGAAGCCACTCGCCGAGCTGGTCGCCCGCTACCCGGACCGGCTCGAGGTGGTCCGCCACCTCGACAGCGAACGCGGCTTCCTCGACGCCGCGACCGTGCGCGCCTTCGTCGGCGCCGACGCGCCCGGAGACCACTACCTCTGCGGACCGGAGGCGTTCATGGACCTGGTGGAGCGAGCGCTCCCCGGGCCGGGCGTGGTGTTCAGCGAGCGCTTCGGCACGCCCATCTCGGCGATCCCCGCACCGGAAATCTCTGCGGCAGAACCAGATTCAGGTGGCACCGTCACGGTGATCCTGAACGGGAAGAAGCGATCGGTGCCCCGCAAAGACGGGGAGACGCTGCTGGAGAGCGCGCGTCGCGGTGGCCTCACGCCACCGTTCTCCTGCGAGCAGGGCAACTGCGCGACCTGCATCGCCAAGGTGACCGCGGGCCGGGCGACCATGCGCCAGAACAACGCGCTGACCGACGACGAGGTCGCCGACGGTTACGTCCTGACCTGCCAGGCGATACCGGACTCCACCGATCTGACCGTCGACTACGAGTGAGTTCCGGTGGCGCCCAGGCGATAGCACCGGGCGCCACCGGGGCATCATCCGCGCAGCTGCTCGGCCAGCTCGGCGATCATCGCCCTGGTGCGCCGCTTGGAGGCGACCAGCGCGTCGCGGTCGTCGCCGATCGGCAACAGCCGCACCGAGATATCGGTGGCGCCCGCCTCGGCATAGCGACGCAGACCCGCCGCGATGGCGTCCTCGTCACCGGCCAGGCACAGGTCACCGATGGTGCGCGCGTCGCCCTGTTCGAGCAGCCGCTGATAGTTGGGCGAGACCTCGGCCTCGCCGAGAATCCGGTTCGCGCGCTCCCGCGCCTCGTCCACCTGCCCCGGCGCGCACAGGCACACCGGTAGTCCGGCGACCACCCGCGGCGCCGGCCTGCCCGCATCGGCGGCGGCCTTGGTGATCCGCGGCACCACGTGCTCGGCGATCGCGCGTTCGTCGGCCATCCAGAGGACGGTGCCGTCGGCCCGCTCCCCCGCGATCCGCAGCATCACCGGCCCCAGCGCGGCGACCAGCACCGGAACCGGGGCGACCGGGCCGAGATCGAGCGGATTGTGCACGGTGAAGGTACCGTTCTCGACGTCCACCGACCCGCTGCCGGTGAGTCCGGCCGACAGCACCTCGAGATAGTCGCGGGTGTAGGCCGCGGGCTTGTCGTACGGCAGGCCGAGCATGTCACGCACGATCCAGTGGTGCGAGGGCCCGACGCCGAGGGCGAGTCTGCCGCCCGCCGCCGCGTGCGCCGACAGCGCCTGGCGGGCCAGCGCGACCGGATGCTGGGCCTGGAGCGGGACCACCGCCGTGCCCAGTTCGATCCGCGAGGTGGCCAGTCCCATGGCCGCGACAGTGATGAGCGCGTCGAAGTCGGTGGGTATCTGGGGAATCCAGGCGGTGTCAAGGCCCGCCGACTCCGCCCAGGCGATATCACGCAGCATGCGCTCGAGCTTGCGCCCGGAGTCGCCTTTCTCCGGGCCGATCATCACGCCGATACGCACGGTTCCTCCAAATGAGCCAGTAGTGAATATGCTACTTCCGTAGAATGAGAACACCAATACCATATTTGGAGAACGCGATGACTGACCAGGATCGCCCGCTGCTCGACCGCACCGTCCTCATCTCCGGCGCCAGCCGGGGCATCGGCGCGGCGATCGCCGTGGCCGCCGCCGAACAGGGCGCGAATGTCGTGCTGCTGGCCAAGACCGACGCACCGCATCCCCGCCTGCCCGGCACCGTGCACACCGCCGCGGCCGAGGTCGAGGCCGCCGGCGGCCGGGCTGCCGCCGTCGTCGGCGATGTCCGCCGCGAAGCGGATGTCGCCCGCGCCGTGGCCACCGCGGTCGAGCGGTTCGGGCGCATCGATGTGTGCGTGAACAACGCGGGCGCCATCGCCACCGAGCCCACCGAGGCACTCACGATCAAGCGCTTCGATCTCCTGCACGACATCAATGTGCGCGGCATGTTCCTGCTCACCACGGCCTGCCTGCCGTATCTGCGCGAGTCGGCCAACCCGCATGTCCTGAGCATCTCGCCGCCGGTCAACCTCGCCCCGCACTGGCTCGGCGCGCACCCGGTCTACACCCAGTCCAAGTACGCCATGACTCTGCTCAGCCAGGGGTGGGCGGCCGAATTCGGCGAGGCCGGAATCGGTTTCAACTGCCTGTGGCCGCAGACGTTCATCGCCACCTCGGCCGTCGCGGCACTGGAGGACGGCGCCGAGCAGCTCGGCTCGGCCCGTAGCCCCCGGATCATGGCCGACGCCGCCGTGGCGATCGCCACCCAGCCGGCGCGGCTCGTCACCGGCCGGTGCTTCCTCGACGCGGAGGCGGTCGCGCGGTTCGCCGGGATCGACGACCTGTCCCGCTACGGCGGTGGCGAGCACCCGACGCCCGACCTGTTCGTGGATTGACCCTCCAGACGCGAGAAGCGGCGGCGGGATCCCCGCCGCCACTTCTCACCACCGGTTCAGAGCTGCGCCCAGACCGACTTCGTCTTCATGTACGACTCGACGCCTTCGCGCCCGAACTCGTGACCCCAGCCGGACTGCTTGTAGCCGCCGAAGGGGACGCCGTGGTCGAACACCAGCTGGCAGTTCAGCGACACGGTGCCCGCCTGCAGCCGCTTGGCGAGCCGGTGTGCCCGGCTGAGATTCGTGGTCCACGCGGTGGCGGCCAAGCCGTAGGAGGTGTCGTTGGCCAGCGCGACCGCTTCGTCCTCGTCGTCGAACGGGAGCACCGTCACCACGGGACCGAAGATCTCCTCGCGGTAGAGCCGGCTCGTCGCGGGATCCACATTGGTGAGCACGGTGGGATGGACGAAATAGCCACTGCGGTCCAGCCGGTGCCCGCCGGCGACCACCTCGACACCGTCGGCCTTGCCCTCGTCGATATAGCCCATGACGCGGGTCAGCTGCTTGGCGCTGATCAGCGGGCCGATCATGCTGCCCTCTTCCCTGGGGCCGCCCAGCCTGAGGTTGTTCGCCACGGTGGCGATGCCCTCCACGACGCGCTCGTACACCCCACGCTGCACGAAGATCCGGGAACCGCAGACACAGCCCTGGCCCGAGTGCACGAAGATACCCATCGCGGCCATCATCACCGCCATGTCCAGGTCGGCGTCGTCGAAGATCAGCACCGGCGACTTGCCACCCAGCTCGAGCATCACCTTCTTGAGGTTGCCCACCGAGGCCGCCACGATCTGCTTGCCGACTTCGGTGGAACCGGTGAAGGCCACCTTCTCGACATCGGGGTGGGCGGTGATCGCCGCACCGGCGGTGTGCCCGTAGCCGGTCAGCAGGTTCACCACACCGTCGGGAACACCAGCCTCGGCGATGAGCCGATCCAGCAGCAGCGCCGAAAGCGGCGTCTCCTCAGCGGGTTTCACCACACTGCTGCAACCGGCGGCCAGTGCGGGCGCCAGCTTCGCGCAGGCGTTGAACACCGGCCCGTTCCACGGGAATATCAGGCCGACCACACCGTAGGGCTCCTTGAGGGTGTAGGCGTGCATGTCGGCGTAGGCGCCGGAGACGCCGCCGGTCATCTGCACCTCGTAGGCCGAGCCGTTGAGTTTGGTACACCAGCCCGCGTAGTAGCGGAAGAACTCGGCACAGGTGGGAACGATCATGTTCGCTTGCGCGAGCGGCATTCCCGTATTGAGGGAATCGAGCTCGGCGAGCTCCTGCGCGTGCTCGTCCATGAGGTCGGCGATCCGCCACATGATCTTGGCCCGTTCACGCCCGGGCAGGCCCTGCCAGACGCCGGACTCGAAGGAGGTCTTCGCGCGGGCCACCGCCTCGTCCACCGCTTCGGGCCCACAGTCGGTGAACTCGGTGATCTGCTCCTCGGTCACCGGGTCGATGATCGGGATGACCTCGCCTTTTCCGGGTCGCTCACGTATTTCGTCCAGAACCGATCGCAGCGTCATCGCGGATCCCCTTCGGCGTCACGGCCAGACATGGCCACATCTCTCGAAGTCAGGCTTAACACCGGAGCGAGACCGCGGTCAAGAGTTTCATTCTAATTTTCGGAAATCTAATTCTCTGCACAGCGGCGACCCGCTCCACCCCGCCCTTACCAGGTCGACCGTCCAGATTTGTCCGTTCGTACAGCTTCCCGATTTTCCCTGTCAGGGCCGGTGGACTTGTAGTACGACTGCTGAAAGCGCTTCGATCTCTCGGAATGGATTGCTCGTGGATGGTGCTCAGGGGGCAGGACCGATCGTCGACTGGTGGGCGTACGCGCACCGGCACCCGCTGCGGTGCCGGCTGGCGGTACTGGCGACCGATGCCAGGGAAGTGGTCGCCCATGCCGGTGGCTGGCTGTTCGACCGGTCGATGGCAGGCTGGGACGTGAATGCCGTTCTCACCGATGTCACCGATCTGCGGCCGCTGCAGATCCTCGGCGCGAGTGTGCTCGAACTCGAAGGGCCGCTCGCTGTTCCGGTACACCACACCTGGCCCGACGCGCTCGCGGTCGCCCCTGGCCTGCTGCGGTCCGACAGCCGGGTTCGCGACGGCGTCCGGAACTGTCTGGAGCACGATCTGATCGAGATCGTGCTGTGGGGTCCGCTGCCCGCGGAATTCGAGAGCCAGGTCGAGGTGATGGGTCATCGCCTCAGCAGCGCCGCACGGGCTTTCAAGGAACGCGCGCTGGCCGCGACCGACACCGAGACGGGTACGGTGCCGGTGATCGAGGCCTTTCACAGCAATGCGGCGTCGCTCGCGACCGCGCGGGGTGCCGTGAACGTCCCCTCAGCGCGCTGACCGCCTGTCTCATCCGGCCCCTGCGGTCCGGCGCCGTTCCAGCGCCGCGCCTTCCACGTCCACATTCGGGATCATCCGATCCAGCCGCGCCGGCAGCTTCCAGGCGGGCTCGCCGAGCAGATGCAGCAGGGCGGGCATGAGCAGCATCCGGATGGCGAAGGCGTCGAACAGGATTCCGACGGCGAGCCCGAACCCGATCGAGCGGATGATGCCGGACTCGGCGAAGACGAAGCTGCCGAACACCAGCGCCATGATCAGCGCCGCCGCCGACACCACGGCCCGGCCCGCCCGCAGACCCTCCATGACCGCGACCCGCGCCGGCGCACCATGCACCCGCGCCTCGCGCATCCCCGAGGCGAGGAACAGCTGATAGTCCATGGCGAGCCCGAACAGGAAGCCAACCAGGATGATCGGCAGGAAGTTCAGCACCGGACCGGGTGTGTCGAGCCCGATGATCGCCGACCCCCACCCCCACTGGAACACCGCGACCAGCGCACCGTAGGTGGCGGCCAGCGACAGCACGAATCCCGCCGTCGCCACCAGCGGCACCAGTAGCGACCGGAACACCATGATCATGATCAGCAGCGAGAGCCCGATGATGACAGCCAGATAGCGCGGCAGCACCTGCGCCAGCCGCTCCGAGATGTCGATATCGATGGCCGCCTGCCCGGCGACACCCAGCGCGATCACCCCGTCGACCGTCTCCTGTGCGCGCAGCTCCCGGACGACATGCGCGGTCGAATCACTGTTCGGGCCGCCTTCCGGCATCACCTGGAACGCGGCAAGGCCACCGGTTTTCGCGACGGCGACCGCCGCGACCCCGACCACTCCGTCCACCGCGCCGATTGCGGTCGCGACCCGCCGCTGCGCGGCCAGCTCACCCGCGTCGTCGAGATCGGCGGGCAGCTGGGCGGCCACCAGCAGCGGACTGTTCGCGCCCGCACCGAATTCCGCCTCGGTGATGACATAGGCGCGCTGGGCGTGGGACCCGGCGGGCTCGGTGGAACCGTCGGGCAGACCGACGCGCATGGCCGACAGCGGCGCGGCGACCAGTAGCAGCACCACCGCGACGCCGGCGACCGTCCCCACCGCGCGCCGATTCCGCATCGGCTCGATCGGCGCCTCCGTCTTCTCCCGGGGTGGGCCACCGCGCCCGGCCAACCGATGCCCGGCCAGACCGAGCAGGGCGGGTGTCAAGGTGATGGCGAGCAGCACCGCGACGGCGACCGCGAACGCGCCGACCGACCCCATCAAGCCGAGGAACGGAATCCCGACGACATTGAGCGCCAGCAGCGCGATGACCACTGTCGCACCAGCGAAAACGACGGCGTTGCCCGAAGTTCCGTTGGCCAGCCCGATCGACTCGACCAGATCGGTGCCGCCGAGCACCTGGCGCCGATGCCGGTTGACCACGAACAGCGAATAGTCGATACCGACCGCAAGCCCGAGCATGATGGCGAGGATGGGCGTGGTCATCATCATCTGCACGACCCCGGAGAACGACAGCGCGACGAGCAGCGCCACCGCGACCCCGGCCGTGGCGCTGACCAGCGGGATCGCCGCGCCGATCAGCGTGCGCAGCACCACGCCGAGCACGATGGCGGCGAACCCGATCCCCACCAGTTCGGCGATCCCGAAGACCGCGGGCATACCCTGCGCGATCTCCCCCGAGATGCCGACCTCGACACCCTCGATCGGATGCTGCTCGACGTAGTCGATGACACCCCGTTTCGAGCTGTCGGCCAGCTCCAGCCGGGGCTCGGTGAAGGTCACGGTCACCACGGCGGTGGCGCCGTCGGCGGCGACGGCGCGCAGCGGTGCGGCCAGTGCGAGCAGCGCGGTGCCGTCCGCGAGCATCGCCGCCTGGCGGTCCAGACCGGCGCGGTTCGCGGCCAGCCGCGCCAATCCGGCGTCGATGTCGGTCTCCTCGGCGGAGAGCGCGCGCAACCGATCCCGCAGCGATCCCGTCCCGTCGCCGGTCGCGGCGACACGGGCCTCCAGCCCGGCACGCTCGGACCGCACCCGGCTCAGCGCGGCGTCGAGCTGAGCCTGTTCGGCCTCCGATCGCGCCCGGCCCGCCGAGATGAACTGCGCCCCACCCGTCACCTGAGCCTGGCCCGCCGCGCGCTCCTGCTCGACCCGGAACGGGTCGAATACCCGGGCGACGTCGGTCAATTCGGCCATGCCGTCGGCCACCTCGGTGATCGCGGCGCGCTGCTGTTCGGTCAGCGGCGTCGCGTCCACCGCGCGGTACACGACACTGCCCGAGGCCCCGGCGTACTCCGGCAGCGCGCTCTCGAGCTCGGCGACGACCTTCGACGACGGCAGGCCGGGAATTTCGAACGACGTTGCCAGCCCGGCGAATCCGATCGAGTACCCGGCACCACCGACCACCAGGATCGCCAGCCAGCCGCCGATCACGATCCACGGCCTGCGCGCGGACCGGATGCCGAGCCGATACAGAAGTTCCGCCATGACTGTCCTCACCTCGGCTGCGCTTCAACTATACGAGACGGTCCGTATAGGTAATCGAGTACCATGGAACCATGACGCAGGGACGCCGCGGAGCGGTGCGCAGCGAGGTCGCCCGGCTCTCGATTCTCCGAGCCACCGCCGCCCAATTCGCGCTACGCGGCTGGGAACAACTGGCCATCGAGGCCATCGCCGCCGAGGCGGGCGTCAGCAAGCAGACCATCTACCGGTGGTGGCCATCCAAGGCGGGACTGGTCGCCGACTGCCTGCTGGAGGGTCTGCTGCTGCCCGCGTCGTCCGCCCCGGCCGACACCGGCGATGTGCGCGCCGATCTCACCGCCTGGCTCACCGCGTTGTTCGACGTCGCCGGCGAGCCGCGGACCGCGGTGCTGTTCCGCTCGCTCATCGCGGCCGCGGCCGAGGACGAGCAGGTCGGCCGCCAGGTGCGCGACGCGCTCGGCGCGACCTCGGCCCTGCAGTCCCGCCTCGAGTCGGCGCGCGTGCGCGGCGAACTCGCTACCGACGCGCCGCTGCGGCAGATCGCCGACGCGCTCGTCGGCGCGATCATCCTGCATGTGATCACCCGCGCGACAACCGAACCCGAGCTACCCGCACAGCTGGTCCATGCCGTCACCGGGGGCCATCTGTCACACCGAGGATGACTTCGGCCCGGCGTTGCGTTCCAGCCATTCGGTGAGCGAGCGGCCCGCGTCCAGCACATGCCGTTCGCCGATCGCCCTGGCCCGCACCGCATCACGCTCGCCGAGCGCGTCGATGAGCTGATCGTGGTCGTCGAGCGAGTGCTGTTCGTGTTCGGGGAACAGCCGCAGGAAGTTCGACGGCACCACCCGCACAGCCTGTTTGATCTGGGTCAGCAGCCGCGGTGAGTGCGCGGCCCGGTGCACTTCCTGGTGGAATCGCCAGTTGGCTTCGCCGATGGAGTCCTCACCCGAGCACGCGGCGACGTCGGCGGCGAGTGCGCGCAGCTGGTCCAGTTCCGGGGTGCTCGCGCGCTGCGCGGCCCAGGCCGCGGCCTGCCCGGTGAGAACGCCGAGAATGGTGAAACTGTCCATGATGTCGGCCGGGCTGATCCCGATCACGGTGATCCCACTGCGCGGCGCGACCCGGACCAAGCCCTCGTAGGACAGCTCGAGCAGGGCCTCGCGCACCGGCGTGCGGCTGGTCGCGAACTCGTCGGTGATGGCGTCCAGGTCGATGCGCGTGCCGGCGGGCAAGGCCCCGGTGAGGATGCGATCGCGCAGCTCACGAGCTGCCCGTTCGCGCACGGTCCCTGCGATGTCGGTTGCCATTCGCGAAGCTTAACAGGCCAGAGGTACCAGGTTTGAAATCTGATATGTCAGATGTTACATTCCAATTATGGCGATGAGGCACGGCGACCGGATGACGTTGGTCGCGTTCATGCAGGCGGGCAACACCTCGGTCTACTCGGGTTCCTGGCGGCACCCGGCCACCGAGCACGGCTATCTCGACGCGTCGTACTACGCGAAGGTCGGGCGGCAACTGGAGGAGGGCTGCTTCGACCTGATGTTCTTCGACGACCGGCTGGCCATGCCCGGCATCTACGGTGGTTCCGTCGAGGAGGCGGTGCGCACCGGCGCCCGGCCGGTGAAGCTGGACCTGGGGGTGGTGCTCGGCGTCCTGGCGCAGAGCACCACCCACATCGGCCTCGGCGCAACCTATTCCACGACCTACTACGCGCCTTTCCACGTCGCCCGCACCTTCGCGACCCTCGATCACCTCTCCGCGGGCCGGGCCGCGTGGAACGTGGTGACCTCGGTCAACGACAGCGAGGCGCAGAACTTCGGCATGGACGCCCATCTCGGGCACGACGAGCGCTACGACCGCGCCGACGAATTCCTCGAGGTGGTCGGCGGGCTGTGGGACACCTGGGACGACGGCGCGATCGTGCACGACCGCGCGGCAGGCTACTTCGCCGATCCAGCCAAGGTGCGCGAACTGCGGCATACCGGCCGCTTCTTCGCCGCGCGCGGACCGCTGACCGTGCCGCGCACACCGCAGGGCAGGCCGGTGATCATCCAGGCCGGCTCGTCCGGCCGTGGCCGCGAATTCGCCTCGCGCTGGGCGGAATTGATCTTCACCGGCGATCCCGGCCTCGAGGTGGCCCGCAACCACTACGCCGACCAGAAGGCCCGGATCGCCGACGCGGGCCGCGATCCGGCCTCGGTGCGCATCTGTCCGATGGCCTACGCGGTGGTCGGCGAGTCCGAGCAGCACGCCAAGGAGCGCGAGGCGATGCTGCTCGAGGATCTGGTGCATCCGATGGCGTCGCTGACACTGCTCTCGGAGCTGATGAACTACGACTTCTCCCAGCACGATCTCGACGACCCGGTCACCGACGAGCTCATCGCCTCGGTCTCGGGTATTCGCGGTCTGGTGCAGAACCTGCGCACCCATATCGGCGGCACCGTCACCGTGCGGGACCTGGCCGGGCATCGCGCGACCCTGCTGCAGGGTCCACGCTTCGTCGGTACCGGCGACCAGGTCGCCGATCAGATGGCCGAGTGGTTCCAGGGCGACGCCTGCGACGGTTTCGTGCTGGCGGCCACGCACATGCCCGGCTCGTTCGAGGATGTCGTCCGGATGGTGGTGCCACGGCTGCAGCAGCGTGGCCTGTTCCGCACCGCCTACGAGGGCTCGACCCTGCGCGAGCACCTCGGCCTGTCCCGCCCCGCTCCCGTCCGGCCGACGAGCACCGTGGTGTGAGATGAGCCAAGCCATGCTCGACGGCGTGCGGGTGCTCGACCTCGCCACGCTCGCGGCGGCGCCGCTGGCCGCCACCTACCTCGGCGAATTCGGTGCCGAGGTGATCAAGATCGAGCAGCCCACCGGCGGTGACCCGATCCGGACCTGGGGCGCGCAACGCAACGATGTCGGCCTGATGTGGAAGTCGGTGTCGCGCAACAAGCGTTCGATCACGCTGGACCTGCGCGTGAGCGAGGGACAGGAGCTGTTGCGCAGGCTGGTCGCGACCGCCGATGTGGTGGTCACCAACACCCGGCCGCAGACCCTGCGCAGGTGGGGCCTGGATTACGCGAGCCTGCGCGCGGTCAACGAGCGCATGATCATGTTGCACATCACCGGCTTCGGGCTGACCGGCCCCAAGAGCGAGCGCCCCGGATTCGGCACCCTGGGCGAGGCGATGAGCGGCTTCGCCCACATCACCGGCGAGGCGCAGGGCCCGCCGACCCTACCCCCGTTCATGCTGGCCGACGGTGTCGCGTCCCTCAATGCCGCCTATGCCGTGCTCATGGCGCTGTATCACCGCGACGTGCACGGCGGGCCGGGGCAGTTGATCGATATCAACCTGGTCGATCCGCTCACCCGTCTGCTCGAGCAGACGCTGCTCAGCTACGACCAGCTCGGCACCGTGGCCCACCGTGCCGGCAACCGGTGGGACATCTCCGCGCCCCGCAACACCTATCGCACGGCGGACGGCAAGTGGCTGGCGATGTCGGGCAGTTCCCCCGCGTTGGCACTGCGGGTGTTCCGCGCGATCGGCCGCGCCGACCTGGTCGACGACGTCGACTTCGGTGATCCACAGCGGCGCCTCGCCCGCGCGGGTGAGGTGGACGACGTTGTCGCGGAATGGGTTTCGCGCCAGACCCTCGACGAGGCGATGAAGGTCTTCGACGCCGAACAGGTGGCCGCGGCACCGGTCTACGACATCACCGATCTCGTCCAGGACGAGCAGCTACGCCACCGCGAGGTGTTCGTCCCCGTCGCCGACGACGAGCTCGGCACCATGACCGTGCAGGCGCCGGTGCCGCGCTTCTCCGCGGCGCAGGGCCGGGTCTCGCACCTCGGGCCCCGGCTCGGCGAGCACAACGCCGCGGTCTACGGCGAGCTGCTCGGCCTCGACGCCGAAACCATCGCCGATCTGCACAGCCGCGGCGTGCTGTGAGTTCCCCACCACGACAAAGGATTCCACGATGACCCTGCTGATCCGGCGCTCCGAGCTCGCGCTGCCCGCCTGCAACGACCACATGTTCGCCAAGGCCCTTGCCTGCGGCGCGGACCTGGTGTTCCTCGACCTCGAGGACGCGACCCCGGAAGCGCTCAAGGAGCAGTCGCGGGAGAAGGCGATCTCGGCGCTGACCGAACTGGATTGGGGCCGTACGGTTCCCGCGATCCGGATCAACGCCCTCGATACCCGCTGGTGCCACGACGACATCATCGAGGTGGTCAGCCGCGCCGGCGCGCACCTGCACACCATCGTGGTGCCCAAGGCGCGCACCGCTCGCGACGTGTGGTGGGTCGACGTGCTGCTGACCCAGCTCGAGGACAAACTCGGGCTGGAGCACAAGATCCGCCTCGAGGTGCTGATCGAAGAGGTCGAGGGACTCGCCAATGCCGAGGCGATCGCCGTCGCCAGCCCCCGGGTGGACACCCTGATCTTCGGCGTCGGCGACTTCTCGCTGTCCCAGGGCGCGCGGGTGGACACCAATTTCGAACCGCTCGGCGACTACCCCGGCGACTTCTGGCACTACGCCCGCAACAAGGTGCTGGTCGCGGCCCGCATCGCGGGCATCGACGCCATCGACGCGCCGTTCCCCGACTACGGCAATCTCGCCGGCTACGAGCGCGACGCCCAGCGCGCCTCGCTGCTCGGTTACACCGGCAAGTGGGCGATCCACCCGAGCCAGGTGCCGATCGCCAATGCCGTCTACTCCCCCACCGCGGCGGAAATCGCACTGGCGGAACGGAATATCGCCGCCTATCGCGAAGCCGAGGCGGCCGGGCGTGGCGCCGTCGGCGTCGACGGTGTGCTCGTCGACGCCGCGCACATCAAGATGGCCGCGGCCACCCTCGCTCGCGCCGCCGCGATCGATCCCCCTCAGCGTGCCGACGCCACCCTGCCGGTCTGAGGATTGGGGTGCCGGTGTCAGTCACACAGTGCGCGCAGCAACAGCACGCGGCATTTCTCCGCCACCGACACCCGTTCCTGTTCCGGCGTCTTGTTCAGTAGCCCCGCCAGCATGCCGACGGACAGGAAGATGTCCTCGGCGGTGACGCCACGGCGGATACTGCCCCGGCGGCTGTCGTCGGCGAGCTTCTCGTCGAGCAGGGTGTAGAGACGGCCGATGATGTCGGCCAGGCGCGGGTCGCTGCTGTCGGCGAACCGGAACAGTTCGAAAAGCACCGCGACGTCGACGATCTGGTCGAAGATCTCGGCCAGCAGCTCGTCGAGCGTCGAGTCGACATGGGCGACCATCGCCTCCAGCTGTCCGAGGTTCTCGTCGAAAACCGCCAGGATGATCGCCTCCCTGGTGGGAAAGTGGCGGTAGAGGCTGCCCTGTCCCACCCCGGCTGCGCGCGCGATCTGGTTCAGGGGCGCGTCGAGGCCGTGCTCGACGAAGGCGGCTTTCGCCGCGGCGAGCAGGGCGACGCGATTCTCGGCGGCTGCTGCTGGTCCCCGGTTGGCACGGCGTGGCGAACTCATCCGCCAACGCTACCCACCGGGTGATCCGGTCCGGCGGCGAACGCCTGTGCGTCGCGCGAGGCCAGGCGGCGTGCGCTCGAATTCACCGATCTCCCATGATCTTTCACAACACCGACGGCTGACGCCGCCGAACACCCGAAACATCCGGACAGTGCAGTCCGGTTGCGTTAGGGTGCTGTCATGCCGGCATCCACTCACCTCGACAGCACACCAAGGCCCACCGGGCAGGCGCCTCGGTTCGACCATCGCGCCGCGCAGTGAGGACGGCACGTCCTGGCACGGATCGCCGTGCTGAACCGGCGGCCACCGTCGCGGACACCGCACCGGCCCTCGAGTGGCTGACCGCGTTCGCCCGGCGGATGCGCAGCGAGTCCGCGAGCGAACTGGTGCTGTCCGCTGTCGATTCCGCGATCCTGGAGACCTTCCCCCACTATCTCGCCGATGCCGAACTCCACCGGGAAGTCCGCGTCGCGGCCAGGGCACACTGGCTGAGCTTTCTGGCCGTGCTCGGTCGCACGCACTTCGCGGCGCACCCGCCTGCCGAAGCCGTCGACGGTGCCCGCGCCGCCGCGCGCCGTGGCTACGGCGTCGACATGCTGCTCAAGACCTATCGCGCCGCCCAGCGCGGCCTGTGGCGCTATATCACCCGGGTGCTGCACCAGCAGATTCCCGATGCCGAGCTGCGCGGGATCGTTCTGGTCACCTTCTGGGAGCGCAGTACGTTGTGGCTCGACACCTGCCTCGACGACATCGTCGCCGCGTACCTGGACGAGCACGAGTATCACGCGCGCAGCGCCGACGCTCATCGCGCGCAGACCGTTGCGGCCATTCTGCGCGGGGAGCCCGCGCCGACGGCTGATTCACCCGACCACCTCGGTCATCCGATGGACGACCATCAGACGGCGCTGATTCTCTGGACCGACCGCGAGGTGCCGGCCCGGCAGGCCGGCCAGGTACTGCGCGAGCACGCGAACCGGATCGCCGAAGCGCTCGGCGCCCCACCACCGCTGCTGGTCGACAACGGCGCGCACGGCCTGTCGGCCTGGGTCGGCACGCGGCACTTCCCGGCCGTCGCCGACGTGCCGGCGCCCGCGATCGCCCACATCCACGTCGCCGTCGGCACCCCAGCGCGCGGCGTGGACGGCTTCCGCCGCAGCTATCTGGAAGCCCGTGCCGCGCAACGGATCGCGACCAGTGCCCGCATCGCCGACCCGGTCACCGCCTACCAGGACGTCGACCTGGTCTGCCTGCTCACCGGCGACGGCAATCTCGACTCCGTCCGCGTCCTCATCGAACGCGAGCTCGGACCACTGGCCGACCGCAGCGAGCCCAGCGCCCGGCTCCGCGACACCGTGCGCGAATTCCTCTGTACCGGAGGCGGTATCAGCGCCACCGCGGCGCTGCTCGGTGTCCACGCCAACACCATCCGCTACCGGCTCCAACAGGCGGAACGCCGCCTCGGCCACCCGATCGACAGCCGCCGCGTCCACATCGAACTGGCCCTGCGCTGCCTGCTGATCTACGGCGACGAACTCCTCCCGTCACCGTCCTAGCCCACGCCGAACGCCGCACCGTCAGCTGCGGCGCTGTCACGTCGAGCAGGGTAGGCGCGGCCGCTCGAGCGGAGATTGATTGCGCACCCGAAGAAAGAGCGCGCAATCGTGGAGACTGGGAAGCATGTCGCGGCTCGAGCTTTTCGCACGACCTCGGTGGCGGAAGACCTGGAACGTGTGTTTCCCGGTCGCCGCCCGGGTCGACGGTCGGTGGTGGGTCTTGCGGCTCAACAGCTTTCCCGATCATGCGCTGTGGACGCTATTCGTCGACGGCGTGCCGTATTTCGACATCGATGACGTGCCGACGACATGGGGACAACCGCTGGAACAGTCCGTTCCGGTACTGGAAACCAGCCTTATCGAGGAAGTCCTGGCCCCGGTTCGGGATTTCGTGGCGTACGGCAGTGAAGTCGGTCAACCGTGCGACAACCCGTTCTGTTGCGGGTAGTGACGCTACTGGTCAATGCCCTTGTGGACCCTCGTCGCGTTGCGAATTCGGGTGACCGTGTTGTCGAGCCGGCGCTGATGTGAGCCCGCCCAGTAGATGCGTCCGCACTCCGAGCACCGGCGAAAGCTGTCGTAGTAGCGGCGGGTCAGCGGCTCGAGGCGATCGATGATGTCGCCCTTCGCCACGTCGGTGACGAGGCCGCCGCAGCGCAGGCAGCGGGTGAACGGGGCAAGACGATCGGCCAGGTCGAGCCTGCGGATCAGCTCGACGATCTGCTCGAACGGTCGGTCCGCGTGCACGAAGACGCCGTGCGTGACATTGCGCCGCGCGAGGAGTCCGCGGTCGCGGGTGAGCAGGATGCGGTGTTCGGCGGCGGCTGTCTCGGCCAGCGCGGCGTCGGCGGCGGCCCAGTCGCAGCGGGTGTCGAGTCCCATCAGGCGCATCAGCCGGGCGAGGCCGCCGAGATTGACGTCGACGATGAACCGCGGATCGCGCAGCGGGCGGGCCCGCACCCTGGTCAGCGGCCCGACATCCAGAGTTTCGAACATCGGGTACGCGGCGATCCGATCGCCCGGTCGCGGGTGGTGGCCGAAGTCGACGGACTCACCGTTCACCAGAATCAGATCGACCTCGGTATGCGGGATGCCCGCGGCCTCGACGATGTCTTTGACGGTCTGATGCGGACGGACCGGTCGCCGCTGCGCCGCATACCGAGTGGCCGGGCGGAAGAAGTCGTTCAGCTCGGCGTAGGCGCGCAGTTCCACGCTGGTGTCCACACCACCATTGTCGTCGCCGGGCCGCTTACCTGGTTCAGGCCAAAACGGCAGGCTTCAGTACCTGGTGACACCACTGGCGGAAGCTGGTCGGGGCGGGCGAGGTCAGGGATTTCTGCTCGGCGTCGTAGATCCCGGCATTCTGGGCGTTGGCCATGTCTGCCAGACCCCGCGCCCAGGCGTCACTCATCCCGTAACCCGTCATCGTCGTCTTATATGCCTGTTCGTCGACCTGCTGGAACCGCACCGGGCGCTCCAGCACCTCGGACAGGACTCGCGCCATGTCGTTGGGGGACAGCGTGTCCGGGCTCATCACGGGGACGGTGCCTTGTCCGCTCCAGGAGTCGTCGAGCAGCAGGTCGGCGGCGGCCGCGGCGATGTCGCGGGTGGCGACGGTCGCCAGCGGGCGGTCCGCGGAGTTCGCCAGGAAGAACACGCCCCGCGTGGCGATCGCCTCGACCTGGTTGAGGAGGTTCTCCATGAAGAACGGCATGGCCAGGGCCCGGTAGCTCACTCCGGTGCCTTCGATCATCTCGTCCATCGCGAACGCGGGCGACAGCAGCCCGGCGTGCTTTCCGTAGGCGCGGCCCAGGCTGGTGACACCGACGACACGCGTGACGCCCCTGGCCTTGATGGCCTCGGCGGCCGGGCGGGTGAAGTCGAGGTAGTGGTCGTGGATGTCCTCGGCGCGGGGGTTAGGGGGAACCAGCCACAACAGGCTGTCTGCGCCCGCGAGTGCCTCGGCGAGGATCTCGGGATCGCGGTGGGATCCCTGCACGACCTCGATGCGCTCACGGATCCGCGGATTCAGCCGAGCGGGGTCGCGGGCGATGACCCGGACCGGTTGACCGTCGCGGACGAGTCTGTCCAGGACCTGGTTGCCGATCTGGCCGGTGGGAGCGGTGATGACGAGCATGGAAAGTCTCCAGTCGGTGGGTCGGTGCGGCGTGGCTTGCCGGATTCTCAGGTATCCGGCACAACTGTTTCCGTCGATAACATAGTCCTGTTATCGGCGATAGTTCAAGTCGATAACATGACACTGTTATCATCGATAACCATGGAGACCGATCGCCCCGTCGCCGCCGAGAGGAACCGCGAACGGATCATTGCCGCCGCGACCCAGCTCCTCGCGGAAGGGGGACGCGAGGCGGTGTCGACCCGCGCGGTGAGCGCCGCGGCCGGTGTCCAGGCCCCGGCCATCTACCGGCTCTTCGCCGACAAGCAAGGCCTGCTCGACGCGGTGGCCGCCCACGGCTTCGCGGCCCACCTGAGCAAGAAGACCAGTCTCGAGCCCACCGACGACCCGGTCGAGGACCTGCGCACCGGCTGGAATCTGAACATGGAATTCGGCCTGGCCAACCCCGCTCTCTACACCCTCATGTATGCCGAGCCCCGCCCCGGCGGCACCTCGCCCGCGGCGCTGACCGCACTGGCAGTTCTCGGCGCCCACATCCACCGGATCGCCGAAGCAGGCCGACTGCGCATCGACGAGGCGCGAGCCACCCAACTGGTCCACGCCGTCGGCGGCGGCACCACCCTCACCCTCATCGCCACTCCCCCGGACCACCGCGACCTCACCGTGTCCCACCTGGCGAGAGAAGCCGTCATCGCCACGATCACCACCGATGTGCCGGTCACGCCGGCACCCGGCCCCGCCGGCGCCGCCGTCACCCTGCACGCCCTCCTCCCACAGACCACCGCCCTCACCACCGGCGAGCGTGGCCTGCTCACCGAGCTGCTCGACCGCATCGCCGAAGCCGGATAGAACGGTTCGGCGGTTGCTGCCGGGTGGGCGGTACGCAACCCCAGAGGACAATTCCGTTCTGCCATCGCACTCCACTACCGTCAGCGGGATGAGCGATACCCAGTGGACAATCCTCGGTGAACGGGTACTCGACGAGAACCGGCACATCCGGTTGTCGACCGCCGATATCCGCCTGCCGGATGGGGTGGAGTTCACCCAGTACGTCGCCAGAATGCCACGGTGCGCGATGACCTTGGTGCTCAATGACTCCCGCGAGGTGCTGCTGATGTACCGGCACCGGTGGATCATCGACCAGTGGGTTTGGGAGCTGCCTGGCGGGTATGTCGACCACGCCGAAGACGTGGCCTCGGCGGCGGCCCGCGAAGTCGAGGAAGAAACCGGGTGGCGTCCGCGCACCATGCAACACCTGGTGACCTACCAACCCGCGATCGGCACTCTCGACCAGCCGCAGGAGGTGTATCTCGCTCGCGGTGCCGACCTCACTGACACCCGCCCGGACATCAATGAGGCCGAGGCGATTCGGTGGGTTCCGCTCGATGAGGCTGTGCAGATGATCGACCATGGCGAAATCATCGGCGCGGCAACTGTAGTCGGTGTGTACCGAGCGCTCACACTGACTTAGCCACCGCCACCCGTTGACGGAAGTCCGCGACTTCTGGCATTTCCTCGTACGAGACGAGGCGTGCCCGCACATCACGCAGGTAGGCATGCGTTCGGCGGGACTCCACAGCACCGGACAATTCGAGCGCCTGTGAACCCACCCGGACCGCTTCGCGCGGGTCTTCCACCGCGAGGCTCGACGCGAGCAAGCACAAGTTGAACACGCGGCCACGCTGGTACCCATCGCTCATATCCAGCGACGCCCGCGCCAGTCTCGCTGCACGATCGTGCTGGCCGAGATCCTGGAAGCATTGACCGGCTTTGGCCGACATGTACGCCGAGTCAAGGTAGGTCAGCCAGTTGGGGCGGTTCGCCTCGCCCCGGTCGAACGCGCGCTCCGCCTCGTTGAGCGATGCACCGCAGGACCGCTCGTCGGACCGTGCGGCATGCCCGTGCGCTTCGACCATATGGCAACCGGCCTCCAATGTCGCCAGGCCCGCAGAGCGCGCCGCGATCCGCGCCGCCCGGGCGAGATCGATCGCGTCACCGGGGCGGCCGACGTAGGTTGCCTGATGACTCATCGCGGCAAGAATCTCCGCGCTCAGCGCAGCATCTCCTGCTGCACGTGCCATCCGCAGCGACTGGATCAAATACCTTTGCGCGAGGCCATGTTCTTCCAGGTCGTAGGCGGCCCAGCCCGCCAGCTTCGTCAGCTCGGCCGCTACAGCGAACAGCCGTCGACCGATCTGTTCGGTGTAGCTGCCACGCAGAAGCGGAGTCACCGAGGTGTGCAGGTAGTGCACAACCGTGGAGCGCACCTTGCCACCACCGACCTGATTGTCGAGATCGCCGAACGCCGTGGTCATCGTTCGCACAGCGTCGATATCAGCACCCCCGACGCGGCGCAGACCGCTCGATGAGACCGGGTGTTCAGTGCCCGGCAGGGTCAGCCACCGCATGCTTGCGGCCGGGTAGACCGCGACGGCGTAGGCAGTGCCCTCCAGGAACCGGCGACGCTCCACATCACTCCTCCACAACGCGGTCGCCGAGGCGGTCGCCTCCACGAGGCTCAACGAGAATTCCAACCCCACGTCAGGCGACTCTGCACCGGACATACCGCAATCGGCTGGAACCACACGACGACCACACAATTCGGTGAGGACGTCTGCAATCAGATGTGGCCCCGGCTGCGTCGGCTGTTCACCGGTCAGCCATCGACCGACCGATGTGTGGTCGTAGCGGAGCTCGATGCCAATTGATCTGCCACGCTCAGCAATTCGACGCGCAAATCCTTTCCGACTTACCCGGATCTCGGCGAGTAGTTCCGCTAGCTGATGGTTTGGCTGCTTGGGGTGTCGACCCATATTCGCAGTGTGGCACGGCTACCGAGACAGTGACGACCATCGGCCAATTCCGCACACCCCCGGCGCACACACCTGCCCGTTGCGCGCGCCTTTCATGCTGTCACCGAACGAGATGTGCTGGAACAGCCCAATGTCATCATCACGCCCCCGATGCGGCCCAGACGATGACGACCGACGACCGGGTTCGCGAAGCCGCCGCCGACCGACCCCCAGATCGCCGAGCAGACAGAGGTGACCCGATGACCAGCACCCTCGAAACCGATGTTCTCGCCCTCCTCGAACCGGGCGGGATGCTGACCGCCGACACGATCGCCCACAACCTCAACACCCCGAGGTGGCGAGTGTCGCGCGTCCTGCACACGTTGCGCCGAAACGGCGACGCCTTCCAGAATCGGCGGGCGCAGTGGCAGATTTCGGCCGGGCAGTGTCGCCCGCAACGTCAGGCGGCCCGATGAGCAACATCACCCCTCCGGCCCCCGCGCCCCGGCCGCCGCTGGCCGACCTGGTAGCCACCCTGGAAGCGATGCGCGAAGCCGGATGGGTCACGACCGCGCCTGAACCGACGCCGCTCGAGGCGACCAGTCGGACCAGGCCGCACGTCCCGGCAGCTCAGTTGCCCGGGGGCCAGCGATGACGCAGCCCAGCCCACCTGACCACACATTCGCCGAAACACCTCGCTCGCGGTGCGAGTTCTACCGGCGCGTGTGTTGCCTGCCCACAGTGATCGACCCCATTACCGGGCGGATCACGATGCGGGCCGGGTTGGTCGGCGCGGTGATGATGCCGACCGATCTGGCTCACCGAGTCAAAACCAGCCTCGATGTTCGCGGGGTCGCACCGCTGCCGATCATCGGCCACCCACGCGCCGCCATGTGGACCTTTTTGGTCAGAGCCGATATCCGGCCGATCGGTGACCCGGAACAGGTCGCCCGACTATGGAAAGCGCGTGTCGTGGTGATCCGTGAGGGCGATATCGCGTTGCCGTCCCCGGCCCCGGACCCGCTGATGGTCCGTACGTGGGAATCCCCGGCCATCAGCGCGTTTCGGCCCTCCGGCGCGGTCGTCATCGAATGCGCCCTGGGATGCCTGCCCGGGGGGCGTAGGCGATGAGCCACGGCGGTCATTCACCCTGCCCCGACGAACCCGCCATCCATCTCACGATCCAGTTATCCAGTATGCGAATGGATTTCGTCGCTGTAGCCCTTGCGATCAGGCCCCTTCGGCGGGGCAGCAGGATCGCCGAGCGCCTTACGCTTGCAACAAGTTCGGGCCTCTCATTGATAGGAGAGTCGGCGTCTTCGCTCCTGCGAGGCGTTCTTATCGGCAGCCAGGAATGGACTCACGCATTCTCACCCATCATGTGATCGAATCGGACTGCCACCCCCGCGGGCTTTCCGTCCGATCGGGATCGGCACACGACGGGCAACTGCCGCTGTTGCGCCTCAGGCGTAGGCATCGCCTCACAACCGAGCCAGTGCGCGCTCCGGTGCATACAGCGCACGATGCCATTTGACGACAGAGCAATCTGCGGATGCGACCGACCCCAGACCAAGCTGGCCCCGCGTCGCCACGGCTTCTCGCATCAGCAAGTTGCTGTCGCCGAGGGGCGGGGCGCCGCATTGCGGGCAGCGGACCGCCAGGATCTCACCATCGAGGGACGGGATCTGCTTCGGCGTAAGGGCGTCGACGAGTTCTGTTGCCACCCGAGCGCGTTCGAGGAGGTGCTTGACCAGCCTGCATGCTGAGTCGGTCGTGGACAAGACGAGCAGATTGAAACTGCGAGCTGGTGTGACGGGGAAGACGCCAGCGGCGAAGGCGACCTCGTCAACGCAGGAATGGCAGTGATCGCGGATGCCATAGAGTCGCAACCAAATCCGATGGTGTGCGTTGCTTGGCGGTTTGTCGATCCGGACCGCCGGCGGCGGTACATCGATCTGGTGGTAGTTGTGCCCGGAACGGCGGCCCATGTCTTCGCATCGCCCACACAACACTGCCCACTCGCCGGGACTGCCTACCAACAACCCCTTCTCATCCACTACCTGGACCGAACACAGTGCGCACGCCGCGCCCCAACGAGCCCGTCTACCCGTTCCTGACATGTCATCCCCTCGGATTTGTTGGTCTGATCAGCAGGGCTGTCAGCGTGCGTCCAGGATCTCGCCGAGTGCGAGGCGGGCAGCTTCGAGGAAAGCGCGATGAGAGGCCATGAAGTTCGTACCGGCGGTGTCGACCTTGCGGCGTAATTCAGTGACATCGCCTGTAGTTGCATGCGCTTGTACGAATTCTTCCACTGCACAGACCAAGTCCCCGAGTTCCTTGAGGAGTGCGTGTGCGGCCTGGGCGACGCTGTGAGGCCCTTCCAAAATGACCTTGTAGTGCGCCTTTTCGGCGCCCTTGAACAGTTCGCGAATCTCAACCAATCGCGCTCCGTCGACGGCAACTGGTTCTGGCTCGCGTAGATCCCGGAAGTATCGCTGGTTGGCCCGATCTGCGCTGCCCAGAGCCTCGAGAAGATCGAGGTATGCGGTTGGCGTCGCTCGCGACGCCATCGCAGATGCTCGGACCGCAACTCGCGTAGTTGCCCTTCTGCGTGCGTCTGTTGCTCCCGGGCGTGCTGGCGTTCCAACGCTGCTTGACGTCGTCCGTCTGACCTCGCTGCTATGGCCGCCGTCAGCGTGGCTCCGATTGCCGTGCCGAAGATGCCTACGGCTGCGATAAGAACACTGATCACTGGATACCCTCCCCGGCTCTCCATGAACTGTATGCGTGATTCGGGCAGTCAACCAGGGGTATCGCGACGGTTTGTACGACAGTAGTGATTTCGAAAGCTGTTAGTAGACAGTCAGTTCCGGGATGACCAGCTTCGCCTTCTGCGGTGCCGGCGGCGAGAGCGCGGATCATGGTTGATCGGCAAGGCAGTGGCGGAACCGCCACCACCCGTCCGCGGACCCGGGACACGGAGTCCGGCGCAACGGATACCCCCAGATTGACGCTCCCTTGTCCGGGCGTCGATCTACGTTGGAACAAGGCAGCCATGAAGATGTGTCGGCCGGATGCCTTGAAAGCAGCGGACACGCTGCCCGATGACGCCCGGTTTCACCGTGTCGAGGCATCTCGAAGATGCTCATGGACGCCACATCGACGACAGTGGCGTGCCGCGCCAATGCGCAGTTACGCTGGCTGCGTGGTCATGTGGCGTGGCATCACACTCGGACTCGCCGAACTAGCCACCGAGGACAGGGGAGGTCGGGTGGACGTCGGGCAGGATCCTCGCCACATTCCAGCGCCGGACAACACGGGCACCGAGACGGAGAAGCGGTTTGCGTTTCAGGCGCACGTGGCCGTGCGGTATGCCATAGAAATGTTGGGTGGCTACCCCGTCGACAATGTGACGTGCGAACACATCGAAGACGTCGTGGTGGCCCGCACCGTGGGCACACCCCATGGCGACGACACGACTTTGTGGGATTTTCAGCAGGTCAAATCGCGTGTGCGCGACAAGCCCTGGACGCTGCTGCAGATCGGTGACTCCAAGGCCCTGCGCAGCCTCCTTCGAACCGATCGCGTTCTCCGACAGGCTATTTCGAAAGGATCGGCTCTTAACTATCGTCTGACTGTGGCGATCGAAGGGAAACTCGCTGCCGGGGAACCTTCGTTTCGTGACATCGCACGCAGTGGCGGCAAGCGAGAATCCAGGATTCGCGCGGGGCTCGAATCGAAACTTGAGGATCTCGACGCCGATCCGGGCGAGCTGAGCGACTTTCTTTCCCGTGTCCACGTCGACGAGCTCCCGCTGCGTGGTGAGCTCGAGCGAGACAATCGAGATGCGCTGGCGGGACTGTCAGAGCATCTGACCGTCGCCGAGATACGACACCTTCAACAGACCTTGTTCGACTTGGTGCGCTCGGCCATGTTGGAGCAGCTGTGCCCGCAGTGGCAACTATTCGTCACCCAGCCGGACCCTGCCGAGGAGATCCTTCGAAAACGACTGACCCAGCAGACACTTGCCACCATAGCCCTTCGGTTGCAGCGTCCCGAGCTCTTGGACTTTCTCCAGGCAAGCCGGCGCGCGGACGATCAGCATCCCTATGGCCTGCCGGAGGCGAGCCGTCCTACTAGACTGTCGGACGTTCGGGTCCCACAAAGGATCTCGATCGCCGCGAGCAGTGACACGCTTCCCGACACCTGCCTCGGGCAGGACGCGCTGTGCATGCTGACCGCTGGACCGGGTGGGGGTAAGACCAGCCTCCTGCGCACGATTCAGGCACGCTCGGCAGCGCAGTGGCTGGTAGGAATCGAAACGCAGCCGCTGGCTCTCACCGTCAACGCCGCGGCGCTGACTCCGCCTCGGCCCCTCGGCGCCGCTCTCGCCGCGGCGGCGAACGAATCCCTGTCGCTGCTCGGTGTCGAACGCACACTCGGTGAGGAGTTTTTCCGAACAGCGCCACGACCCGGCACCACATGGCTCGTCCTCGTCGACGGAATAGACGAGATCACCGATCCCGAACTCCGCAGGGAAGTCCTCGAATGGATCGCGCACTGCGCTGATCGCCCACGCGCCGTTCACTCCTTCGTCGTGGCCGGACGACCGATATCCGATGCCGAGCGCAAGCTCCTGGGCATCGTTCCCGAATATCGACTCGATCAGTTCTCCGCCGACGATCTTCGCAGCGCTGTCCAGAGATGGTTTCGCCAACTCGAAATCCCTCGGCCCGACACCTCGACAGACGCATTCATTGCAGCGCTGAGCTCTGTTGGGATGTCCAGGCTGGCGCGAACACCATTGATGACCGCCCTTCTGTGCCAAGTCTATTCGATGAATCCGGGCGGTGTGATACCCGACAGCAGAAATGCACTCTACTCGAGCTTCGCGGATCTCCTGCACGAGCGAATGCATAGTCGAGGACGATCCGGATTTCGCACGCAGAGCAAGTATCTGACGCAGCGATTCGGCCCGGCAGTGGCCAATCATGCCGAATCGCTTCTGAGCGAACTGCTCGATCTCATCGGACAAATGGCCGCTGCAGACGAATCTCGACCGGTCGATCCACTGATATACATCCGCCCCGCGAAGCCCGAATACCTCCCTGACCACAGTATCGAGGCATGGACCACGCTGATTTCGCACAGCCCGGCAGGCGAACGACCACCCGACATCACACGCAAGCTGTGGACGGACTTCATTGTGTCTGCACTGACCAGATGCGGCCTCCTCGTCCGCGAAGGCGACCGGCTCGAGTTCGCACACAAGACTGTGCAGGAATACTGCGCTGCACGGTGGGCTATGCGTACCCCACAGGCCTACGAGCAGGAACTGGACAGGACCCTCCACCCATGGATTCGCAACAGGGGATCCAATCCCTGGGGCGCGCCACTGGAAACGGTGTCGTACATCAGCTTCCTGATAGAAGCCGACCGATCGGTACTACGCGACATCGCCCAGCGGAAGCTGTCCGACAGAGTCACGCGAGAAAATCTGCATTGCTGTCTGCTCGTTGCAATGATCAACCGCTTCGGATCCCTCGAACCCGAAAGTTGGCAACCTGTCATCGAACAAGCGATCCGCTCGATGACTGCAGTCGTCGAGGTCGACGAAGATCCGACAACGCGGGTCTGGGCAGCAACGATACTCGCCGAGCTCGACGAGGACCCCGGACTTGCCGCGCTGGAATCACTCGGGAAAGAACCAACCCTGGATCACAGATTCAACGAAGATCCGCACACACCGGATTTCAGTGTTCGGCTACAGGCTGCCAGAACGCTGATGGAGTTCGATACTCGCCGCGGCGCGGACGCCTTGATGCAACTCGTGCTCGACGACGAGGACCTCGACGAGTTGGTGCGGGTAAGAGCTGCGGAAATCCTGTTCGAAAACTCCGACGAACGGGCCGAAGCAGCACTGAGCATGCTCGCCGACGATAGCCCCTGGTACTACTCTCGATTCGCGGCTATCAAGCTGTACTCGAAAGTCGATCGCCACATGGCCGCAGAGTATTTGAACAGATTGATCGAAGACTGGCGCTACGAGGACCCCGAATCGTGTCAGGACGACGCCTACCTCCTCGCCCAGTGGGGCGACCCCCGCCAACTGCACTTGGTGAAGGATCTAGACGGCGAGGACGACATCTGACTGTGGATTTTCGGCGGGCGTCCAGGCAGCGAACTCCAGAGTTCGGCATGACTGCGACGAAACTCTTTGAACTGCAATGCCATTCGTGCGGATCAGTGCGCGACCCTCCGGCGCACGCGCGCAGACTATAGGCACGAAGTGTCCTTAGCTCGGCTGTATAGGCGCATACCAAGGAGTGAACGCACGCATCTGCCACTGATTGCACGAGCTGCTCCGGAACCTTGAGAGCGCAGAGGGCGGCCCCACACGCTGAGGTGAGATGCTCGTTACACATTCCTAAGATGGTCGGTCGAGCAGAAGACTTCCGATCGGCTCAGCATTGCTGGCATGTCACCGAACGCCTCACGGTTGCAATGAGTTCGAGACTTCGGGGTCTAGCCGACGCCAGACATAGTCTTGATACAAGAGGTCGGCGTGCTGGCGTTGAGTGGCCGAGCAGGGTCCCCCCTCTAGTCGAGGAATTGCTGCACGATTTCGAGTCGGTGCAGCAGATCGCGGTCCGCAAGGTCGCAGGTATCGGGTTTGACTGTCGCACTTCCCGTTCCAACACCGATCGGGAGAGTGATTGTACCGAGCCCAGCTGGGTTGAGGAGTCGCGGGGGCCCGATATCGGTCAGTGGCTGGCCGTGTCGGTACCACATGCGATGCTCAAAGCCTCTGCGACGAATGGAGGCAACCGAGTGCGGGTGGTCAGTAGTGTGGAGGCTGAGGTCGAGATGCGAGAGGCCGGCTTCATACCATTGGATCCATACCCAGGTCGTACTGCTGCACCATGGCGCAGCCGATGCGAGCGGTGCAGTGCCGTGGTCCATCCTCGGTTGTCCAATGTACGCCGGGGCGGAGGCTGCCGTCTATGCAACTACAAGGCGATGGCGCAAGCGCGCCGAATACCGGCATCACGGGCAAACGCGACAATGGTTGCGGCTGGGTTCGAACCTCTAGTGCCGTATCCCGGCGCTCAGGACCCGTGGGATTCGGTCTGCCTGGTCTGCGGTAACAGCGTCTCGCCCCGACTAGCTGATGTCCGAAAGGGAAGCGGTTGCAAGCACTGCGGGGGAGTTGCCAAGCTTGACGACAGTGCCGCGGTGGAGCTGATGCGCAGCGCAGGTCTTGAGCCGCTTGAGCCATATCGCAGTGCCCACCAGCGGTGGCGTTGCCGTTGCTTACGTTGTGGTCATGAAGTCACTCCGACTCGCAGTGGAGTTGGCCGCGGTCGCGGTTGCTTGTACTGCTCGGGCAATGCCCCGATCGACCCGAGTGTCGCTGCTGAGGGTATGCGGGCGGCAGGGTTCGAACCCCTTGAGACGTATCGCGGAACGAACACCAAATGGCAATGCCTCTGCCTGACATGCGGGAATATTGTCATGCTTACACGAAAGTCCGTACTGCGGGGTCGTGGATGTCGCTTCTGTGCAGGTAAATTGAAGATCGCCGACAAAGTGGCCGCGGCTAGAATGCACGAAGCGAATCTGGAGCCGCTTGAGCCATACCCTGGTAGCGACAAGAAGTGGCGCTGTCGATGCACTGTGTGTGGCAACGAAGTCATCGCCCGGAGGCATCAGATCTTACGCGGCCGTGGCGGCTGCATCCATTGCTCCGGCAAGGCTAAGCTCGCCCACGAGGTTGCGGTGGAGATGATGCGCCACGCCGGGCTGGAACCCGTTGAGCCGTATCCGAATCGGTACACACCTTGGCGATGCGTTTGCCTTTCGTGCGGCCGAGACGTTGCTCCGAGACTCGACGGTATTCTCAACGGACAAGGTGGCTGCCGATACTGCAATCGAATAGGGTTCGACTTCACCGCTGCTGCGATTCTGTACGTGGTCACACATGACAGCTGGGCCGCCCACAAGATCGGAGTCTCTGGACTGAAGGTGAGCCGTGATCGCCTAGCTCATCACCAAAAGTACGGATGGAATGTCCTGGCGACGCTGCATTTCAGTGAAGGTGCGACAGCCTACGCGGTCGAACAATCTGTTCTCAAACGACTTCGAAACGAATACGGACTGCAACCGTACCTTTCGTCGGCGGAGATGCCCCAGGGGGGCGCAACGGAGACCGTAGACGCCGCCGAGATCTCCCTGGTCGAGCTCTGGAAGATAGTTGAGGACGAGGCTGGCAAAATGCGGCGCCCGGAACAGGTTGTGCCAAGACCTGATAATTGACGACGAGTCATAGTCGATGGCGCCCATCAGCATAGTCCGAATCGCCGCATACCCGCGTGGCGAGTTCGTTGGTGATCCCGGTGACCTGATCCCGGCTTGGGCGAGGGGGCGTTGAGAGGAACGCAAGCATGGGTCGTCGAGGTCTTCGATGTGCCTATCCAGGACCGAACCTTCGAAGACGAGGATGTAAAGGAGAACACCGCAAGGTAGCGATGTCAATATCGCATGTCGGCAATCGGTGCACCGGTATCCGATTGGCATGTCAACGAGGCCATCGACACTCGAGCAGCCTGCTTGTCTGTGCGCGTTCGCACATGTTGTCGGAGGTTGTAGAAGTCGCGGGAGAGTTTCTGATCGGTGATGCTGACTCGCCGATCACCCACCCGTTGTCGAATCGCCATCGTCTTGCCCTCTACCGCGACAGTGGTCGCCCATCGTGAAATCCTCCATGGCGTTCCGGGGAGACCACTTGATCGACGTGACCCCAAGTTCCACCGAACGGCCATTCCGATCGAATCGGTAATGCTGTTGCCCTGGCGATTAGGTCGCTCCGGTCAACATCAGCTCCTGCAATATGGAGTGGGGAGGCGGCACGACTCGCTGGGGTGAGGGGTTGGTTACACACTCCTTGAATGCCGATTCTGCCGGTGACCCATGGCGGGTGGCCGTGAGTGGGTGCCAACAGAGGTGTTCTAGTTATGCGCAGCGGTCACTGGAAGGAAGAGTTCTCCCATTCGGACATAGCACGGCGTAGTGCGAGGATGTCGCCCTTACTGACCGGTTCTCCGCATTTTTGATCCCCGAAGACTTGCGATATCAGCCTCTTAACGGTGACAGAGGAGTATCCACGTCGCCGCAGACCGGGGAAACGAAGGTGGGCAAAGTCGTCTCGCCCACCAACCTTCACATACAGCAGACGACGGGCATACATCCAGTCCATGACAAAGACCACGGGGATGATTTGGAGGGCAAAGATCGCGCCGACCCCGGCCGCTGTACCCAGGAACACTGCAGGGGATCTCGGTGCCCGCCCACCTTCGTGAACGATGACGGCCGCGGCACACAGCGCGACGGAGACAACGGACAAAGGCCATCCGATCCACACGATCAGTCGGCGCTTTCCGGTGTAGCGGATGGCGCTATAGGCCGCTACCCAGGTGATCTTTTCGATCATATCCGCCCGCAACGCTTTTGGGCAGCGATCCCCTGCTGCGGCGACGAGCTTGGCGAGCAGTTCGGCGCGCGACGCGCATCGACGTCGATGGGTAGCCGGTGCGGCCATCAGCAGGGTGTAGATCGCGCCCATGGCTCCCGGAATGGCCCAACTCCAACTCATCGTCGGAGGGTACAGACGGTGGCCGTGCCGGTTTCGATGAACACTGAAGGCATATTCCATGCTGCGGCAGCGCTTCGCGGGCTACAGCTCAGGCGATAGGGAGTGCAGAGGTGACACCACTTATTGGGGTACTACACGCGCGTGGAGCGTGGCAATCTCAAGGGTGTCTCCGACAGTGTGCTGACGCTCTCGCCCATGCGCTGAGGCTCGACGACAGCGAATGTCCCTGTACGACCTCGCTTGTGCCGCCGAGCCGGCCGGGAATCGGGCCCGGCAACAGGCACCCCGGTCCGCGGTGCGGCCGAGTGTGGCGCGGATCGTCGACGGAATCCCGGGGCTGCCCGCTTTCGTGATGAATAACCGCCTCGACACGATGGCCGCCATGTACGAACGCACCAGAAGAGATTCGCCCTCGGGCAGAGGACTGTGCCATGCGCCCGATTGTGCACTACGGCAGCCGAACCACGCGCAACCAACATCGCGATGTCAAGGCCGATACAAAACCTTAGATCCGAGGCGACACCGGAGTCTCGGCTCATAGGAAGTGAACCGGGGCCGAGACGGCACCACGCTCGCTGACCTCAATTTGCCTTCGTTGCCGAACACGTGTGCGGCACCGACGGTGTTCAGCGGGAGTTGCGGAGCACCACATCGAGATTGTGCCGCAGGTCGACCACGGTCGGATCGTCGGATCCATAGGCAACCAGGGCCGTGCGGTAGGCCTGGTCCAGGAGGAGTGCGGCCCGCTGCCTATCGCCAGACTTGAACAGGCCGGACCCGACCGCTTGGGCGGTGGCCAGCGTTTCGGGGTGATCGCTCCCGAGCGCCTCCTTCTTGGCCTCGAGAACCGTCAGGAGCAGAGGGAGCCCCTCGGCCCACTCGTGCATGAGTAGCAGTGCAGAGCCCAGGTTGTGCGCGGCGCCCAGCGTGAGGGGATGGTTCGGGCCGAGGGCGCGAGTGGCGCGGTGGTGGGCGTCGCGATGCCGCGCGGCGGCATCGGGAAAGTTCCGCTGCTGGTAGCAGGCGGATCCGAGGGCGTCGATCACGGTGATCGTGAAGGGGTGCTCCGGTCCGATCTCGGCTTCGCAGTCGGCAAGCAGTTCGGTCAGTGCGGACTCGGCCGATCCGTTGCGGCCGGCGTCGAGCAACTGCAGCGCATCCCGCAGGCCCCGTTCGAGTTGCGCGGGAACGTGATTCGGTCGACGCCGTGTGAATCTCAATGCGGCCTCCATCGCCCGGCGTCTTCTTCAGGGTAACCCGCCGCCGCCCCCGCATTCGGCAATTCGAATCGCGACCTCGAAAAGCGATGTCGTTGCGCTGCACCCACTTCGACGCGTTCCGCACACCCACCGACCGTGCCGATTACGTGCAGCGCAAGTCGCCGTCGCCGAATCCGCGGACACGCTGCGCGAGCGGCCGCGCCGAGCTTGCGCCGAACCGGCGGTAGCGCTGGAGCGGATCGACGCCTCGGCTGAACGCGCTTATCAACGTCCGGCTCGACCGTGCCCGCGCCGCCGAAGACGGCGAACCACAGCAGGCTCACCACTGGGCACCAGCCTTTCCCCACTGTCCGACGTCCGCAACCGCATCCGCGGCAGCGTCGGCCGCAAACGCCGAGAAGCGTGTCAGATCGCTTGACGCCTCAGTGGTAGTCCACTGAGGCACTGGTTCATCCTTCGAGCTTTTGACTCGGCTGATCCAGTTGTTGTTCGCGCTTTCGCTGCTCGCTCTTCAAGAGTTCGACACGTTCAGCGAATTCAGCTAGAGCTGTCTCCGGCTCCTGAATGTGCTTGTACTGCGCTACGCCCAGTTGTAAGCTGCTAAGCTCCCCCTCAATAGAGTCAGCTGTCTGCTGGAGGTAGAATCCCCTTTCTCGAAATTTGAAATATCCAGTGAATCCAGAAGCGAGACCGACCGAAAAGGTTACGCAAACAAGGATCGTCTTTTGTATGCCTTGAATTTCAGCAAGTCCAGCTATCGTGGAGGACGCCAGGGAGCCCACGATAATCAGTGACTGAAGGATATTGTGGACCCGTCGATAGTATCTTTGCCCACTCCTCAACTCCGCAACCGTTGCGGGCGTTTCCTCACGGTATAAATGCCGAAGTGTAGACTCGGATGGGCTCAACTTCGCGGCGTAAAGACGCCTTCTCTCCTGGGCGATTTCGAGATCAAGCCGACGGCTGGAAACGTAGGACGCTGTCCAGTTCCTGCTATCTGCATTATACCGGAAGCCGATCGTGCAAATCAGAAGGACAAGCGCAATAGGAATTAATGCGACATTTGTCCTGGCTAGATCTACCCTGCCCCACAGGGCGATGTTTACCAGGGCGAAGGTCGGTACGAAGAGTCCAGTGATCGCCCATGTTGACAGGGCCCAACGCCTGAATATGCGCGTAGAACGGATGTCTTCTTGGATGTCAAGGATTCTTCTGCCGTGAGACAGGAGGCGTTCGATGGACGCTTCCTCTGCTGTGGGTTCTTCCGGACCGTCAGCACTCTGATTCATTGCCACCCCTGCTTTGGCTCGCACTCGGTCGAGCAACTCTAAACTGTTGCACAGTAACAGGTTTCGCCGACTGCCAGGGAGGTCGAATGAGCGCGTGGTGTCATGATGTCAGTGGCTGGATCAGTCGAGAGGTTCTATTCGACTCCGCTGGACAAGGCGCTGCAGGTATGCAGCCCGCACGCGCCGATCCGGGTATCAGCACCACCGGGGTAGCGGGATCGGCGTCACCTGGTACACGTGGCTGGAACAGGGCCGCCAGATCAATGCCAGCGTCCAGTTGCTTGATGCGGTCGCGCGCAGCCTGTGCCTCGACCATGCGGAGAAGGTGTACTTTACCGGCTTGCGGAAGTCCTCTCGGTACCCGCTGCGGCGGCGCAGTCGGCGATGCCGCCCGGCATTCCGATGATCGTGGGGCAGAAAACAAGTTGACGCGGTTAGCCGGCTTGATCCGTGGCCGATAACCTGCGCCAGAAGCGGAAGAACTCATTACGAGTGAACCGGCGTAGTTACGCCGAGCGAATCCGAGGCCGTGGAAGGCCCAGCGCGTCAACATGTTGCACGACCGCAGAATCCACCGGCCGACCTGCTCAGCGGTCTCGGCCGCGAATACCGCACTCTTCGGGCGGATCCGGGTAGCAGCGCTACCTGGATACTGGTATCGGTATCGGCGACGATGAGCAAATGATCGAACTCGCCGACGTACACGCGGTCCACACCGAGCGCCGGACCCAACTCGGCGCCTTCCTGAAATCGCGCCGCGCCAAGATCACCCCGGGCGATGTCGGCCTGCCCCCGGCCCCCGCCGCCGCACACCCGGCCTGCGCCGCGAAGAGGTCCCGCAACTCTCGGGGGTGAGCATCGAGTACTACACGCGCCTGGAGCGCGGCAGCCTCAACGGTGTCTCCGACGGCGTGCTGGACGCGCTGGCCCAGGCACTGCGGCTCGACGGCACCGAGCGCATGTACCTGTACGACCTCGCCCGCGCGGCAGGACCGGCGCCCAAGGCCCGGCAGCGCGCGGCCCGGCCGACGATTCGGGCCGGCGTGGCGCGCATCGTCGAAGGCATCCGCTCGTCGGCTACCTGGAACTCGACCAGGAGACCATGACCCAGCCGGACGACAGCGGCCTGAGCGTTGTCGTCTACAGCGCGCCCGCCGGATGCGCCGCCGAGGAGGGCCTGAAGCTGCTCGCCGGCTGGTCCGCCACGACCGGACAGGACCAGCGCCCGGAATCCACCACTCCGGTCGCCCCGACCATCCGCGGCGCTACCTGATCCGGGACCTACTCGGTATCCGAGGCCTCGCGATGCACCACCTGGGCGTCGGTCCCGGGCGACATGATGCTCTCGTGGCCATCGTCAGCCCGCACCCGGTAGGGCGGTGCGCCGTCGTGGCCGAGTACTTCGACGATCTCGACAGTGTGGTCGTGTTGCCCGACGGTCCTGCCATGCAGGACCAGCTGGTCGCCCTTTGCTGCATACATGAGTAGCCTCCTCGTCGACGCTGACTGATCTCCCGAATTCAACGGTACGACTGGTACGAATTCTCAGCTAGCGGGTGGTGAGCGGCTGACTCACCCGATGGCACGCAGATATGCCGCGCCGCGCGGTGAGATCTCGTAGCCGATCTCCAAGCTGTGGGTCAGGCCGAGGTTCTTGAGCTTGCGTACATCGAGCTTCAGCGAATCCTTGTCTCTGCCGAGAAGCTCCGCCAGCTCGGCCGCGCGGCGACCGGGATGCGCCGCCACGGCGGCCAGGACCGCACCTGTCCATGGTCCTCGGCGACTCGCTTTGTCCAGCCGGGCCAGTGCCGCGGAGATCTCGGCGATGTCGAGCGGGGACAGGTCCGCATGGCTCCGCAACGCCACCCGCTCGTCGGGCCCGACGAAGCGGACCTCGATCCGGAAGACCGGGTCTTGCGCGGGGCCCCGCAGGGCCGCTGTCACCGCTTCGGCGTCACGCTCCCCGGCGCGGCGCGCGTCGGCGTCCGAGATCTCGTGTTGCTCGATCCGGTCGACGCGGACGATCTCGACGATCCCGGCGCTGGTGTGCAGGGTGCCGCCTGCCCGAACTCTGGGTACCGACCAGCGCCGGAACACCGTCGAAACCTCGCCGGCGGCGACACCGCGTGCGATGCGATCGGTCAGGATCACTGCGCGTCCTCCCTGAAGCGGCCCGATGACCCGATCGTAGCGTCGCGGGCTTCAGGCACTGATCGGCGCCGCCGTCACTCCGTAGCCGAGGTTGCCGAGGACTTCGCTGGTCGCCTTCGCGAAGTTCAGGGTGATGAAGTGCAGGCAGGGGGCTCCCTCATCGATCAGACGCCGGGTCATCTCCGTCGCGATATCGATTCCCTCGGCACGCACGGCAGCACGATTCTCCTCCGGCCCGTCGCCCGCGGCCCGGCGCAGCCGTTCGATCACCCGCTTCGGGAGCGCCCGGCCGCTCAGCTCTTCCGCCCGCTGGACGGTGCGCAACGAGGTGATCGGCATGAGTTCCGGGATGATCGGTTTGGCGCCCTCGATCGGGTCGAGCGCGACGGCTCGGTCTCGCAGCCGCAGATAGTGCTCGACGTCGAAGAACATCTGCGTGATCGAATACTCGGCGCCCGCACGCAGTTTCGCGACGAGGTGGCGGGTGTCGTGGTCGAGGTCGGGCGAGCGATGGTGACCCTGCGGGAACGAGGCGACACCGACGTGGAAGTCGCCGAGGTCGCGCACGATGCGCACCAGCTCCTCGGCATGCTCGACGCCACCGGGGTGTTTGCGCCATTCACCGAGCGGATCACCCGGCGGATCGCCGCGCAGGACGAGCACGTTGCGGATGCCGGAATCGGCGTAGGAGCCGATCAGCGCCCGCAACTCCGCGACGCTCTGCCCGACGGCGGTGAGATGCGCGACCGGCAGCAGGGTCGTCTCGGTGGCGAGCTCACCGGTGATCCGCGCGGTGCGGTCCTTGGTCGACCCGCCCGCGCCGTAGGTCATCGACACGAAGGCCGGGTGCATCCGCTCGAACTCGCGCACCGTCCGCCACAGTCTCGCCTCGCCCGCGGCCTCACGCGGCGGATTGAACTCGACCGAGAACGGCACACCCCGACCCGCGTGGGTTCGCAGACTCTGCGCGACCGACGGAGTCCGGGAGACCGACGGGGTCGGCTGCCCGTTGGTCGCTGGTCGTTCCGCACCGGTCATCGACTCTCCCCCAGTTCCACTAGTAGGTCGCCGCCCTCGACCTGCTGCACCTTCGCCACGGCGATTCGACTGACGATACCGCCGCGGCGGCGCGGTGACAGCCGCTTCGCTCTTCATCCGCTCGTCACCGAATCACCCTCGGAGACAAGGCGAGTCACTCCCGGGCAGGCTAGGCCACGACCGCGCTCCGACGTACTCGCTCAGTGACCGGATCAGGGCATCGGATTCGCCACGCTCGGCTGATTGCCCCCAGGCTTCCCCTCGGAAGGTTGTCGAATACGCGAAGGTTGCCCGGTGCGGGCTAGGCTCGTGGAGTGCCCGACACCGAGGCCTCGCCGCCACCACGCAATGGTGCCGGACTCGCGTCGCTGGTGCTCGGCATCGTCGCCTGTGTGTTCTCGTTCATCCCGTTCGCCACGGAGTTCGTCGCGGTGCCCTCGTCTGTCGCCGCGGTGGCCGCGGCGTTCATCGGGTGGGACCGGATCGAACGTGGGGTGGCCACGAACCGCGCCGACACCGTCGCCGGTGGCCTTCTCGGCGCGTTCGCGCTCGCCATGAGTGTGCTCGTCTACCTCGCGACCCACAGCGGCGATTCGGTCTGAGAAGCATCCGGCCCGGGAGTCCACGCTCCCGGGCCGAATGACTCCTGATGTCAGACCATCTCAGGCACGCGCAGGTGAGCGAACCCCAACCTGAACTCCGCCACATCGAGAACCCTGGCACCCGTCACCTGAGTCGCCATCTTCCTGATCCGATCAGCGTGCTCGCGGCTGCTGTCCAGCTCCTCGAGGCTCGCCCAGACGGTGGAGCCGACGCCGCGGCCGGTCGCCCGGTCGACGAACAGGCTGGCGCTGCGGAATCCTTCGAGCTTCTCGAACTCCGGCATCAGCTGTGATTTGAACGTATCGATCGCCTGATCGATGCCGGACGGATCGACCTGCACCCAGGTACACCGGGTACACGCGTTCGCGCCGGCCAGGTGATCACGGTGCATCACCGCGACTTCCCACTCTTCGATCTTCTCGACCGGCCCGTGCAGCGACTGGGCCAGACCGTCACGCAATGGCTGGACGCGCCTGCTGCTGGCGTGCAGTGCGTCCTCGGATTCCCACGCGGTTGTGGCGATGCAGCGCCCTGTCGACCTGTCCAGCATCAGCGACAGGCCGACCCAGCCTTCCAGCTCGGGCAGATTCGGCATCACCTCGTTGCGGAGGTATGCGAGCCCGCCATCGATCGACGACGGCTGAGCTGCAATGGTGCTTGAACGTGCGTACACGAGCCACCTCCTGCTCCCATAGAGGCGGCGCCCCGGTGGGCGCCACCGGACATACCCACTGTCCTCCACGGTTACCGTCCGCACAATGCCGCGGCGGACGCGGCGGACACGGGTCCTACAACTTGTAGCCGATCTGACGCAGTAGCTGCCGACGGTCCGCTTGATCGCCGGCACCTTCCACGCCCAGTGGCGCCGACCCGTCGACCACTCCGACAATTCCGCGGCCCAGCTCGGTCTGGGCGATCAACACATCCACGGGATTGGCGGTGGCACAGAATATTCCGCAGACTTCCGGGACGTGCCGGATCGCGTTGAGCACATTGACCGGGTAACCCTCACGCAGGAAGACGATGAACGAATGTCCCGCGCCGACGGTGAGTGCGTTCGCCGTGGCGAGCTCGATCAGATCATCGTCGTTGCCGGAGTGCCGGACCAGGCACGGCCCGGATGCCTCGCAGAATGCCAGCCCGAACCGCAGGTGGGAACTGACCCCGACCAGCGCCTCGTGCAGATCCTCGACGGTCTTGATGAAGTGCGCCTGCCCGATGACGACATTGAGATCATCCGGCTTGTCGATACGCACGGCTGTCAGCTCCACACCCAGCATTCTGCGCCGCACCGATGCCGATGCACAGCACGTCTCGGCACCGATTTGCCCGGGCGGCCCCGACGGGCCGAAAAAAGCCGGATTCAGGGGGCCACAGCTATTGACAGAACGAGAATCCGGAGAAGACTGTACATATACCAGAACACCGGAAATGAACCACGCTGTCAGTGGAGACGTCTGTTGACTTCGGTGAATGATTTTCGAGGATCTGGCCAGGCCCCCGGCAAGCCAATCGAATGCCAGAGTTATCAGCGACGACTGAAAGCTCATGGATTTGATGGAGACTACCGGGGACTGTTCTGTGTGGGGGCTTTCTACTTGGCGTCCCCGTAACACTCCACCACCGCGGTGGTGAACGGGAACCGCACCGGTGTCGATCCGAAAGCGAGTGTGCCCGCGGTCTCGGCCGCGGCGGCGATCGCGGCGGTCACCATTGGCGCCTCCTCCGCCGGACAGTGCACGATCACCTCGTCGTGCTGGAAGAAGACCAGTTCGGCGCGAAGACCGGCGATCGCGTGACGCACACCGGCCAGGAGCAGCAGCGCCCAGTCGGCTGCGCTGCCCTGCACCACGAAGTTGCGGGTGAACCGGCCACGGGCCCTGGCCGCGGAACTGCTGCCGTATCCTCCCGGATTCTCCTGGGCCTGGTCGGGCTCCTCCGGCGCGGCGACCGACAGCGGCGGGCAGGTACGCCCCAGCCACGTGCGCACCAGGCGCCCTTCCTCGCCGGCGCGCGCCGCGTCGTCGACATAGGCGACCGCCGCCGGATACCGCCGGCGCAGACCAGCCAGGTGGATCAGGGCATCGCCGGAGGTCTGGCCGTAGATGGCGCCGAGCAGGGCGATCTTGGCTCGAGCGCGGTCGCCGCCGAACCCGCGGGCCGCCAGATCCGCGTACAGATCTTCACCGCGACCGGCCACCTCCATCAGACCAGGGTCGCGCGACACGGCGGCGAGCACGCGCGGCTCCATCTGATCGGCGTCGGCGACCACCAGACACCAGCCCGGATCGGCACGGATCGCTTGCCGGATCACCTTCGGAATCTGCAAAGCCCCGCCCCCATTGGTGGTCCAGCGGCCTGTCACCGTGCCGCCGGGCAGGTATTCGGGACGAAATCGGCCGCCGTGCACCCACTGTTCGAGCCAGGACCAGCCGTGCGCGGTGTACAGGCGATACAGCGACTTGTAGGCCAGCAGCGGCGCCACGGCGGGGTGGTCGACCCGCTGGAGTTCCCATTTCCGGGTGGAGGACAGCACGATCCCGGCGCGGGCGAAGGCCTTGACGATCTCGTTGGGCAGGTCGGGCCGGACCCGGACGGCGCCGCCGAAGGCTCGCGACACGTCATCGGCCAGCTCCGCCATCCGGCGCGGTTCCGGTGCGCCGGGAACGCGCTCCCCCAGCATGGTGTCCAGCAATGCGCGGTGGACGTCCGCGCGCCACGGGATCCCGGACCGCGACATCTCCGTGGCCACCAGCATGCCCGCCGATTCGGCGGCCAGCAGCAGCCGCATGCGTTCCGGATGCTCGGTGTGCGCCGTCCTGGCGACCTGTCCCGCGTAGACCTCCAGCAGCGCGGTGAACTCGTCCGTGCCGGGCGGTAGCGGCACCGGCGCCGACTCGAACAGCGACGGCTGGGTCTCGGCCGCCCGTGCGGGGGCGTCCGGCGGGACCGGCAGATTGCGCAGGCGCGCCCAGGCTGCCGCCAAGGATCGCGCCTGACCCGCCTGACCCTCCTCGTGCCCGATCAGCAGGGCTTCCGCGGCCTGCACGTCGTAACAGCGCTCCACGCGCACACCGGCCGCGAGCAGGGTCCGGTAGATCTCCGCGGTGGATCGCCACACCCAGCGCTCGACCTCAGGACGTGAGCGCACCGCCTCGGCCAGCGACGGCTCGTCGACCACCGGTCCCGCGGGCAGGCCGTCCCGCTCGAGGGGACACAAACGAGCACCACCGTCGCCCCACTCCGCCACCGCCCATCGCACGAGACGAGTCTGGCAGCGGGGTCCGACATCCCCGGTGGCGGCGGCCACGCGGCACGGCTTTCGCGGCGTACCGTTGACTGTCCGGTTGCCGGGCCGCACAGTTGGTACAGCAGACTTTGCGCGTGTCGTGGTGGTGTCCACAGGATTGCCGCTGTTCACATGGGGTATCAGCGTGATTGATCGCACACGGAGAGGATGCGATGACGATGCGCGGCCGACGGAATCGACGTGATCGGGAAATTCGCGAAGTACGAGAGATCCACGCCAGGCCATCCCACCAAGTCGCCAGGTTCTTGCTGTCTACGCTGCTGATGGTCTGGATCGGATCCGGGATGGTCGCGGCCATGCAGCGGAACTACTTCACCAACCCGCCCGTCAACTGCGGCGAATGGGGCACCATCGCCGTCACGCTCGTGGCGGGCCCGCTCAACTATCTGGGGGCGAACCCGAAGGTCACCGAGTGCCAGCTACCGGAGCCGAGCCAGTGAACGGCCGCGGTGACCAGGCAGCAGCAGTGCCTTGACGGCTCGCCGTTCATCCATCGCGCGGTAGCCCTCGGCGACCTGGTCCAGGGGCAGAGTCAGGTCGAAGACCCGGCCCGGGTCGATGCGGTCGCTCAGGACCCGCTCGATGAGGTCGGGCAGGAAGCGGCGCACCGGGGCTGGTCCGCCGCGCACGCCGACCGCGGACGCGTACAGCTCTTCGGCGTCGAGCCGGACATCGTGTGGCAGGCCGACGACACCGAGGCCGCCGCCGGCGCGGGTCGCCCGCAGTGCCTGGCGCATCGATTCGCTCGTGCCGACGCACTCGAGGACCGCATCCGCACCGATCCCGCCGGTGATTTCGCCGATCACCGCGACGCCGTCGTCCCCGCGCTCGGTGACAATGTCGGTGGCGCCGAACGCGAGCGCCAGCCGCTGCCGGGATTCGTGGCGGCTCATCGCGATGACGCGCTCGGCGCCGAGTTCCCGCGCGGCGAGAATCCCGCACAGGCCGACGGCTCCGTCACCGACCACCGCCACGGTCGAGCCGGCACGCACGCCGGCGGCGACCGCCGCGTACCAGCCCGTACCCATCACATCGGACAGGCTGAGCAGGCTGGGCAGATGCCGGGCATCGGGGTGCTCATCGAGGGCGACGAGCGTGCCGTCGGCGTGGGGCACGCGAAGGTAGTCGGCCTGGCAGCCACTCATGAAGACCCGGTCGACGCAGGAGGACTGGTAGCCGTAGCGGCAGGTCGGACAGGTGTTGTCGGAGGTGGCGAAGGAGCCGACGACGAACTGGCCCGGCCGGATCATCGAGACCCGGCTGCCGACTTCTTCGACGACGCCGAGGTATTCATGGCCCATCGGGCGCGCTTCGGTGACGGGTTCGATGCCACGGTACGGCCACAGATCCGATCCGCACACGCAGGTGGCCACGGTCCGCAGGATCGCGTCGGTCGGCGCCAGGATCGCCGGGTCGGGCAACTGTTCGAAACGGACGTCGCCGGGGGCACGGAGGATGGTGCCGTACATGGTTCACTCCTGGCATCGAGGCCGGGGCGGCAAGTGGACAGCGGCTGGCGACGAATTAGCAACTGTCAGTGCGTCATTCTCCGCATCGCAAGCCAAACATATTGTGCGCCAACACAAGACCAGAACGCGGACAAATCCAGCCTCGAGCGAGGCGATCGCAAAGCAAACGAACCGGCAGGTTCCTACCACCAATTACGTTGACCCGCAACATCATTCATTGATCGCGTGTTACGGTGACCGAACCGTCGAGTTCGACTGTCGTACTGAATCACCTTGTGGTGCAACCTCTTTCAAGACTTCCCAGGAGGTCCGAGTAATGCGTGCGTTGGTGACCGGAGGTGCCGGATTTGTTGGATCACATGTGGTCGACGCGCTCGTCGCGCGCGGCGCCGACGTGCTCGTCGTTGACGATCTCAGCCGCGGCAACGTCAGGAATCTCGAGTCGGCGCTACAGCTCGGCGCCGAGCTGATCAATCAGGATGTCCGATCGGCCGGCGCGATCCGCGACACCATGCGCCGGTTCGATCCGGAGGTGGTGTTCCATCTGGCGGCCCAGGTCAGTGTCCATCATTCGATCGCCGACCCGGTGACCGATGCCGAGCAGAACGTGGTCGGTGTCGTCAGCGTGCTGGCCGCCGCGGCGGCGACCGGAGTCCACCGCGTCGTGCTGAGTTCGACGGGCGGGGCGATCTACGGCGAATCCGACCGATATCCGACGCCCGAGAGCGCGACACCCGACCCGCCCTCGGCCTACGGGCTGGCGAAATGGGCCGGTGAACGGTATGGGCGCTGGTTCCGGGATACCCGCGATATCGACGTGGTCGCCTTGCGATACAGCAATGTCTACGGTCCGCGGCAGTCGCTGGAGGGTGATTCCGGTGTCGTCCTCCGTTTCTGCGCGGCCGCACTGGAGTGCAGGCCGCCGGTGATATATGGCGATGGCATGCAAACTCGTGACTTCGTGTATGTCGACGACGTCGTCGAAGCCAATCTCGCCGCCGCGCAATGCGATCAGCACAGCTTCGGCGAGTACAACGTCGGCAGCGGCATCGAAGTGACGGTGAACGGATTGGCCGACGCCGTTCGCGCCGCCGCCGGGCTGCGCGCGAGCGCATGGCTGCCCCACTATGCCGCCGCGCGCGACAATGAGGTGCGGCGCAGCTGTCTCGATATCGCGCGCGCCCGAGCCGAACGAATCCTCGAGGCGACCACCACCCTGCCCAACGGCATCGAACGAACATTGAGCTGGTTGCGGGACGCGCGAGCCTCCCTGGTTCCCACTGTGTAATTTCCTCGTTTGGCGAAGGGAGGCGGCCCTATGCTGCCTGTTCTCGATGACGACCACGCCGGAGCCGTCGCCGCGAAACAATTCGCGGATCTCGGCTATCTGATCGTTCCCGGACTCGTCCCCGACGATCTCTGCGCGCGATTGCTGCCGGAGGTGGACCGCTGGGTCGATCAAGGGTTGCGCACGCGGTCCATAGACAGTTGCCTGGATCCCGCGAAATTCGGTATCCCCCCGGTGATGGAATTCGAAATGCCCGCCCACGGCGAGATATTGACGCATCGGCCGTTGATGGCGATCCTGGACCGGCTGCTCGGCCCGGACTACGTCTTCCACCATCTGCACAGCGACCGCCACGATGCCACGACCCCGGCCAAGGCCTGGCACCACGACTACGAGCCCAACGATCGGTCCGACCCGTCGCTGACGATGCTGCACGCATTGCACTACCTCAATGGACTCGACGGCACCATGGCCGGTTTGGTCGTGCTACCCGGGTCACACCGGCGGCCGGGCAGCAAGACGGCGATGGCGCATCTGGGCAGCGGCCCGCTCGACGGCGAGGTCGTCATCGACGAGCTGGCGCCGGGGTCCACCGTATTGCTGCATTCGGCTTTGCTGCACGCCCGGCGAACAGCGGCGACGACCTCACAGCGGCGGCGATATTTCGTCGACGCGTCGTATTGCCAGACCGGCGCGGCGCGCTGGCGGCCGGTGAAGCCGTACTGGCGGCACATGCTGGCCCGTGCGCGCGAACTCGGCCTCGGTGCGGGTTTGTCGCCGGAGTTGTTCGCCGAAAAGCATTTCCGAGACGATGTCATACAGGGATAGGGGCCCGGATCATGAGAATCGTCGGAGACAGCGATCTCACCGAGGTCGTCGAGATCTATCGGTCCGAACATCGTGCCAACGGCGTCGAGGACGGCGTGCGGTACAAGGAAGGCGAAGACAACCTGCGGCGCGGCGACGCAGTGTCCGGCCGTTGGTCTCGCGTGCTGCTCTCGCGCGCCGATCTGGTCGCCGTGATGTTGCCGTGGCATCTGAGCGAAGGGGGCGGTCGCGAACTGGTGCCGCGCACCGGGCTGACCGTCGCGCAGGCGGCCGCGCGCCTGCGTGCCGAGCACGGGGAGATGGCCGCGGCCAATCCGGTGTGCACCGGACTGATCACCGCACTCGCCGAGTCGCCGTTCACCACCGTGTTTCTCAGCACGCGCCCGGTCGACCACAGTGACTATTCCGATCTGCGCACCCGCGACGGTCTCATCCATCTCGACGGCCTGCACCGCATGCTCGCGTGGGAATTGGCGGGCAGGCTGCCCGAGGGTGAATTGATCGAGGGTTTCGTGGCAGGCGACGTGCGCGACGGAGGTCTGCGCCGATGAGTGGAACCACGCTGGTCGATCTGCTCCGCGCGAACGCACTGACCTACCCGGCGCGCCCCGCCCTTGCCGATGCCGAGCGCACGTACACCTATCGCGACGTCGAGCGGATCGCCGATGCGACGGCGGCCAGGCTGCGCGCGGCGGGCGTCGGCCGGGGCGATCGCGTCGCGGTGCTCGGTCCACGAGACGCTCGGCTGTTCGCGTTGATGTTCGGTGTGTGGTGCTGCGGCGCGGTCGCCGTTCCGGCCGAATCTTCGTGGAGCCCCGCACAATTACGTCGCCGACTCGACGCTGTCGGTGCCCGGTGTGCCCTGTCCGCGCAGCAGGGCGCCGATCGGCGCAGCGTTGTCGTCGATCCGGACGCGGTGGACGGCCAGGACGTACCGCCGATTCCGGCACAGGTCGACGCGGACGAGCTCGCCTATCTGTCGTTCACTTCCGGCTCGACCGGTGAGCCGAAGGCCGTGGCGGTCACGCACCACAACGCTGTGCACTACGCGCGGTCGCTGTGCCTGCGGCTCGGATACGGCGCGGGCGACGCGCCCTGTGTCGGGCATGTCACCACGCTGGCCGCGGATCTCGGCCATACGGCCTGGTTGCTCGCGCTGGCGAGCGCCGGTTCGGTGCACGTGGTGGGCGACCGCGACGCGAGGGATCCGTCGGCATTCTGGGCGGCGGTGCGGCGCGCGGGTATCTCGGTCCTGAAGACGACGCCATCGCATCTGACCGCCCTCGAGCCAGGCAGGCCGCGAGAGGACCAGCCACTGGACACCGTGCTGCTCGGCGGCGAGCCACTGCCGCGAGTGTTCGCCTCCGCCTTGCTCACTCGTGGCCTCACGCGCCGGGTGGTCAATCACTACGGCCCCACCGAAACGACCGTGGGTGCGACCTGCTTCGTCGCCGCCACCGACGCCGATCTGCCTGCCGGGGAACCGGTCGTGCCGATCGGCAGCGCCATCGGCGTGGCGACCCTGCACCTGCTGGATCGAGCGGGCGCGCCGGTACCCGACGGCGCCGAGGGTGAACTGTTCATCGGTGGAAAGGGTGTCGCCGCAGGCTATTTCGGCGCGCCCGGCGAAACCGCACGGAAGTTCGTGCCCCACGGGGACGGCCGGGCCTATCGCACCGGCGATATCTGTCGCCGACGCGACGACGGCGCACTGGTCTTTCTGCGGCGCACCGACCGCCAGGTCAAGATCCGCGGCTTCCGTGTCGATCCCGCCGAGATAGAACGGGCCGCCGAGTCCGTGCCCGGTATCGATCGAGCGGCGGTGGTCGTCCACGCCACGGCTACCGGCAACCGGCTCCATGCCGCGGTCTGGCTTTCCGGGCGCACCGACGACTCGGCGACGCTGGACTCCCTGCGCGCGCATCTGCGCGATGTCCTACCGGATTACGCGGTACCGCAACCTGTCTTCGCGCTGCCCGAGCTGCCGCTGGGACCGACCGGCAAGCTCGATCTGGCCCGGGTGTCGGAACTGGTGACAGCGCTGCTCGACGCCCGAGCCCGCGACACCGCCCGGCGAGATCCTCGGCCCGGCGATCCCGCAGGCGACGATCTCGCGCAGGCCGTCGCCGCACTGTGGGCGGAAGCGCTGGGCGTGCACTCGGTCGATACCGATGCCGACATCCTCGATCTCGGCGGCGACTCGATTCTGGCGATGCGGACCATCGCCGCCCTGTATCGACGCGGGTACCGGGTCACCTTCGACGACTTCTATCAGCATCCGACCCCGCGCCTGCTGGCCGCGGTCGCGCGGGCCGTCGCGCCTGCCGCGCCACCGGCAGGCGACCACCGGCCGGAGCAGCAAGCAGGACCGGCGCAGCGGTGGATGTTCGCACAGCCCGTCGCCGACATCCGGCAGTGGAATCAGTCGGTGGTCGTGCGCTGCGGCAATTCTGTCGACGCCGGTGCCCTGTCGCGCGCGGTCAGCGATCTTGTCCACCGGCACACCGCGTTGCGCAGGCCGATCGGGCCGGACGGGCCTGGCGTCCTCGAGGCCGTAGCCGAACTGGACATGGTGTCGTTCTCCCGGCTACCGCGTTCGCCGGCCATGGTCGCGGACTTCGTCGAGAAGACGTGCACCGACTTGCATCTGAGCCTCGACCCGGCGGCAGGGCGGCTCATCCGGGTGCACCTGTTCGACGGCGGCACCGAACACGACGATCGCCTGGCGATCGTCGTCCACCACCTGGTCGTCGATGGTTTCTCGTGGCGGATCCTGCTCGACGATTTCGCCTACGCCTACCGAACGGCGGTGCACGGCAAGCAGTTCGATCTTCCGGCGACCGGTGACTACTACCGGTGGGCAGCGGATCGCGGCGTACCGGCGCACGGCATCCCCGCTGCGCCGACCGGGACGGCGCCGAGATCAGCCAGTCTGGTGTGGTCGCTCGATCGGGCCGGCACCGCCGCCCTCGTGCACGGATGCGGCGGCGGGCATGGCATGGAAGCGCTGCTGCTCTCGGCGTTCGCCGCGGCGGTCCTGCGGACCGGCGACCAGCCGGACCTCGCCGTCGAGATCGAGACGCACGGTCGCGACGTCGGCGACGGCGGTGGCGAGTATCTCGACACCGTCGGCTGGTTCACCGCCGTCAAACGGGTGCGGATCGAACGGCGGCCCGGCGGCGCACCCTCCGCGCCGGAGCTCGAACGCCTCCTCGCCGACACTCCCGAACTGCCGATGGATACCGGCGGCACCCGCCCGGCGATCAGTTTCAATTTCCTCGGCACTTTCCAGCTCCCCGACAAGCAGACGCTGGACTGGTCGGTCGCGGCGGAGCAGGCGGGCAGCGCGCGCAGTGCCCACTGTGACGCGCTGTACGACCTCAAGTTCACCGCTCGCATCGTCGAAGGCAGGCTGGTCACCGACCTGGTCCACCCACGGACCTCGGCGTCCGGGCAGTATGCCGACCAGATCATGACGGACTTCGCCGAGATCGTCGCCGAGCACGCGGGGACGACGGCGCGGGCCCACACCGCGTCCCCGCTCACCACTGCCGGGCAGGTCATGCTCGCGGGTGCGCCACCGGCCCGGCCTCGCGCGCGGGTGGTGAGCGAGGCGCCGCGTGTGCTGTTGACCGGTGCCACCGGCTATCTGGGTAGCCATCTGCTGTCGGCGCTGCTGGCGAGAAACGCGCAGGTGACCTGTTTGGTGCGCGGGGAACGAGACGTCGCCGCGCGGGCTCGGCTGCGGCACGTCCGCGATGTCAGGGTGGTCGCCGGGGACATCACCAGCGAGGGTCTCGGCATGTCGGCCGGGCAGGCGCGGGAGGCGGGCAGGGCGCAGGTCGTCGTCCACGCTGCCGCCGACACCCGGCTGGTCGCCGCACCCGCCGAGCTGGAACGCGCCAATCACACCGGGGTGAGCCGGCTGCTGGCGTGGATCGAGACGCACGCACCCGGCGCGCGCTTTCATCATCTGTCGACGCTGGGTGTCGCCGGCGGTGTCGACGGCCCGGCCCGCCGGTTCAGCGAAGCCGACCTGCGGATCGGCCAGCACTTCCGAACTCCGTATGAGCGCACGAAATTCGGTGCGGAGCTGGTGGTCCGCGAGTGGGCCGCGCTGGGACGGCAGTGCTATATCCATCGCAGCGGCCACGTCGCCGCCCACAGCCGGACCGGCGCGTTCCAGCGCAATATCGGCGACAACCGCGTCTATCAGCTCCTGCGCGGATATCTGCTGGCGGGCGCCGCACCACGGCGTCCGGCCGTGAGTTTCGGGTTCTCCTACGTCGATACCGTCGCCGAGGCCATCGCGACCCTGGCCTGCCGTCCCGCCTGCGCGCCGGGTGTCTATCACGTCGAGACCCCGCATCTGGTGGCGCACGACGAACTCATCGCCTGGAGCGCGGCGGCGGGCTATCCGATCACGCTCACCGATGACGCCGCGTTCGCCGCCGCGCTCGACCGTGTCGACCGATCGCATTCGGCGGCGGTGCGGGAAGCGCTCGCCTGGTCGCACCACGACGCGGACCGCAATGTCGTCGTCGACAGCAGTTACACCGTCGGGGTGCTGAACCGGCTCGGCATCCGGTTCGCCACACCGACCCCGCGGTGGTGGGCCACCGCACTGGCGTGGGGACACGAGGTCGGTTACTTGCCCGCCGTCGCGACCGCCGACCGCACCGCCTGAGACAGCACCCCACCGATAGGAGGTCGAAATTTCCGTGTCCGAGCTTTCACCGGTACTCGCCCAGGCCACACCCGTCATCGCCTGCCGCGGGCAAGGAATGTACTTGTACGACGCAGCGGGCGAACGGTACCTCGATTTCACCGCCGGCGTCGGCGTGACCAGCACCGGTCACTGCCATCCCCGCGTCGTCGAGGCCGCGCAAGAACAGGTCGCGCGACTGATCCACGGCCAATACACCACGGTGCTGCACGAGCCGCTGATCGAACTCACCGAGCAGCTCGGGACCGTACTGCCCGCCGGCCTCGATTCGCTGTTCTACGTCAACTCCGGCAGCGAGGCGGTCGAGGCCGCCGTCCGGCTGGCGCGCCACGCCACCGGCAGGCAGAACATCGTGGTCTTCGACGGGTCGTTCCACGGCCGCACGATGGGAGCGGCCGCGCTGACCACCGCCTCGACCAGATACCGGGCCGGAATCGGACCCTTGATGCCCGGCGTCGCCGTGGCACCGTTTCCGGCGGCATTCCGTCTCGGCCTGAGCGAGGAGGCCGCCGTCGACTACGCGCTGCGTGGCCTCGATCATCTCCTGGCCACCGTCACCGCGCCGTCCGAAACCGCGGCGCTGCTCGTCGAGCCGGTGCTCGGCGAGGGCGGGTATGTGCCCGCGCCACCGGGATTCCTTGCCGGACTGCGGGAACGCGCCGACCGCCACGGCATGCTGCTGATACTCGACGAGGTGCAGACCGGATTCGGCCGCACCGGCAAGTTCTGGGCACATCAGCACGAGCCGGGGGCGCGCGCCGACATCCTGATCACCGCCAAGGGATTGGCGAGTGGATTCCCGCTGTCGGCCATCGCCGCACCCGCCGAGCTGATGCGGCGTGCCTGGCCTTCCTCCCAGGGCGGAACCTATGGCGGCAATGCCGTCGCCTGCGCGGCCGCGGTGGCGACGCTGGCTGTCATTCGCGACGAGAAGCTGGTCGACAACGCCGCGGCGCAAGGCGAACGCCTGCTCACCGCGATCCGTGCCGACGCGCTGGCCGTCGCGGCGGTCGCGGATGTGCGTGGCGTCGGACTGATGGTCGGCATCGAATTCTGTGCCCCTGACGGCGCACCGGACCCGGCGACCGCGCGGCGCGCCCAGCAGGCCGCGGCCGCACTGGGGTTGTTGCTGCTGACCTGCGGCCCCTACGGGAACGTCGTGCGCATGATTCCGGCGCTGGTGGTCACCACCGAGCAGATCGACGCCGCCGTCGCACTGTGGTCGAAGGCGCTGGCCCTCGCGACCGGCGACGCAGGAGAAAGGAAGGGAACCAGCGATGTCCGAGCAGAACACCGTTGAGATCAGTTGGGACGCAGCGCGTCTCACCCAGGAGACGGCGACGTGGTCGCTACGCCTGCCCGGCGACGACCGGCAGACCCTCACGGCGGCCGACGACGACGCGGCCAAGGTGCGCGCCACGGTCCACTCCTTCGTCGACCATGCCATCGAACGCGTCGGCTTCGCCCACGTCGCCGGCTTCGTCGACCCGTCGACGCCGGAAGACGACATCGTGCGCACGCTGCTGTACGTGCTCGACGGGATCGGCGAGGTGGTCCCGCAGAACGGCGCCGGTGACCTCAGGCAGGTCCTGCGCGATCGCGACGGCGACGGGGCCACCGCGCTCGGATTCCACTGCGACACCTGCGATCTGCTTGTCCTGCTCTGCCTGCAACCGGCCGCCGCAGGCCAGGGGTTCACCCGGCTCGCCGGCGCGCGGCGCGTCAACGACATCCTGGAATCGGAAGACCGGCAGACGCTGTCACTGCTGCGCGAGAAATGGACCTACGACCGCACCGGCCGGGCGGGACCGCAGATCGTCGTGTCGCCGATCCTGTTCACCCAGCCCGACGGCACCATCGGCTGCTACTACCAGACCCGGACCGTGCGGGCATCGTTGCACGGCGACGACACCGCCCGGCAGGCCGCCCTCGATGTGCTCGACGAGGTTCTGCACCGCCCCGGCGTCGGCTTCGACCTGATGCTCGCCGCGGGTGACCTGCTGATCATCCGCAACAGCCGCGTGCTGCACGGCCGATCGCCCTACCTCGACCAGCCGGGACCCAAAGCCCGTCGCATGCTGCGACTCTGGGTGGACAAGGAGACACGATGACCGGCAACGATCGCATCGCGCTGGTCACCGGCGCAGGCAGCGGACTCGGCCGGGCGGCGGCACTCGCCCTGCTCGATCACGGCTGGTCGGTGGCGTTGGCCGGGCGCCGCGAGGCGCTGCTGAAGGAGACGGCCGCGGCGTCGAACGTGCCTGCGGGCCGGGTGCTGGCCGTTCCCGCCGACATCACCAGCCCCGCCGAGGTGGCCGACCTGTTTCGCGCGGTCGAGGACCATTTCGGCAGGCTGGATCTGTTGTTCAACAACGCGGGGGCGGCGGTTCCCCGCTGTCCGATCGAGGAGATCCGGGTCGAGGACTGGAATCGGGTCGTCGACACCATCGTCACCGGGGCCTTTCTCTGTGCGCAGCAGGCGTTTCGGATCATGCGCGCCCAGACCCCCGGCGGCGGCCGGATCATCAATATGGGTGCGCCGTCGGCGCACGCGCCCCGGCCGAACGCGATCGCCTACACGACCGCCAAGCACGCACTGCTCGGGCTGACCAGGGCGCTGTCGCTGGATGGCCGGGAACACGGCATCGCCTGCGGGCAGATCGATGTCGGCAATATCACGCCACCGGACGGCGTCCAGCCCGCGGCGCGTCAGGCCGACGGCACGATGGCCGTCGAGTCGACGATTCCGGCCGAGCGGTTCACCGAGGCGCTGATTCTCATGGCCTCGCTGCCGCCGGACACCAATGTCCCGTATCTCGGCGTCTTCCCCACGACGATGCCGTTCGTCGGAAGGGGCTGACACCGTGGACATCCCGGGTATTCCGTTCGAACGGCGGATCGAGATCCTGTGCGCCGGTGACGAGCAGGCGCGGGCAGCGCTGAGTGACCCCGCCGTCTCGGCAGCGATCCGAATACCCGGGATGTCGCTGGCCGGCATCGTCGAGACGATCATGACCGGCTACGCCGATCGACCCGCGGTGGGCAGACGCGTCACCGACACCGTCGTCGACGCGGCGACCGGCCGCCGGACGACCCGATTGCTGCCGCGGTTCGAAACCCTCAGCTATCGCGAACTCTGGCAGCGCGTGAGCGCGGTCGCCGCACGCTGGCACGGCCCACACACGCGGCTGCGAACAGGCGACTTCGTCGCGGTGGTGGGAGTCACCGGGTGTGACTACGCCACCGTGGATCTGGCCTGCGGGTATCTGGGCGCGGTGGTCGTTCCGGTGCCGGCGAACACGTCCGCGCGCGAACTGTGCGCCATCGTCGCCGAGACCACGCCGCGCGTTCTCGCTGTCGGGGTGGAATTCCTCCCGCGTGTGTTGGATTACCTTCCTGCCCAGGACTTTCCGGCGCAACTGCTCATCCTCGACCAGCACCCCGAGGACGACGAGCATCGTCGCATCGTGGCGGACACCCGGCGCCGGCTGCCAGCCATCCGCATCGACACCCTCGACGCGCTCGTCGCGCAGGGGCGCGTCGAACCGGCGGCGCCGCTGTGCACCGACGACGACCCCGAATCGATGCGCCTGCTCATCTACACCTCAGGGAGCACTGGCACACCCAAAGGCGCGATCTACTCGCAACGGCTAGTCGCCAGAATGTGGCTCAATGCCGGTCCGGCACCGGCACTCACGCTGGCCTACATGCCGATGAGTCATGTCGCAGCGCGTCTTTCGCTCTACGGAACGCTCGGCAGGGGCGGCACCACCTACTTCACCGCACGACCGGACCGCTCGATGCTGTTCGACGACCTCGCCCTGGTCCGGCCTACCGAGATCGCCTTCGCGCCACGGGTTTGTGAGCTCCTGCTGCACCGGTTTCGCGACGACGTCGGCCGACGGTGCGCAGCGGGCGCCGAGCCTCATGTCGCCGAGCGAGCCGTCCTCGGCGAGATGCGCGGGGACGTACTGGGCGGGCGGGCGGTGTATGCCATTTTCGGCAGCGCTCCCCTGGCCGCCGAGGCCCAGCAGTTCGCGCGGGCACTACTGGGTTTCGAGCTGCACGACGGGTACGGCGCCACCGAAGCGCTCGACATTCTCCTCGACCACCGCATCCAGCGGCCGCCGGTGATCGACTACACCCTCGTCGATGTCCCCGAACTCGGTTACTACACCACCGATGTGCCGTATCCGCGCGGCGAGTTGCTGGTGCGGACCGACACCGCGGTCGCGGGCTACTACCGGCAGCCGGAATTGTCCGCGGCGATCTTCGACGCCGAGGGTTACTACCGGACCGGCGACATCATGGCCGAGATCGAACCCGATCACCTCGTGTACCTCGATCGGCGCAACAATGTGCTCAAACTGTCGCACGGTGAGTTCGTCGCGGTGGCGCGGCTCGAGGCCGTTTTCAGCACGAGCCCGCTGATCCGGCAGATCTTCGTCTACGGCTCCAGCGAACGGGCGTATCTGCTGGCGGTGATCGTGCCGACCACCGCGGCGCTGACGATCGGCGACGGGCTCGAATCGGCGCTGGCCGAGTCCCTGCGCGCCGTCGCGGTGGCCGCGGGGCTCGAATCGTCCGAGCTCCCTCGTGATTTCCTGATCGAACCCGAACCGTTCACCGTCGACAACGGTCTGCTGTCGGGCCTCGGCAAGCTCTTGCGTCCGAAGCTGCGCGCACGATACGGGGCTCGATTGGAGCGAATGTATCTCGACCACACCGACGAGCAGGTGCGTGAGCTCCGCGAATTGCGGGTAGCCGCGGCACATCTGCCGGTGCTCGAGGTCGTCGTCCGTGCCGCCCGCGCCATTGCCGGAACTGCCGAGCCGGACGTCGCGCCGAGCGCCTCCTTCACCGATCTCGGCGGTGATTCGCTGGCGGTCGTATCGTATTCGGCGCTGTTGAATGAGCTGCTCGATGTCGAACTACCCGCCGGACTGGTCACCGGCGCCGGGGCTGATTTCGCCTTTCTCGCCGACTATGTTCTCCGGCAACGTCAATCGGGTTCGATCCGGCCGAGTTTCGGCTCGGTCCACGGCGCGCACAGCAGTGCGGTGCGGGCCGACGATCTGGCCCTCGCCTCGTTCCTCGATCCGGCCATCCTGGCGCAGGCCACCGCGCTCCCTCTCGCAGCGGATGTTCCGCGCACCGTTCTGCTCACCGGCGCTACCGGATATATCGGTCGCTTCCTGTGCCTGGAATGGCTACGTCGTCTCACCGACGCCGACGGCACTCTGATCTGTTTGGTGCGGGCGGCGGATGCGCGCGCGGCCAGGCAGCGCCTCGACAGTGTCTTCGACACCGACGCCGGATTGCGTGACGAATTCCGAAGTCTGGCAGCGCGGTGCCTCGAGGTCGTCACGGGCGATGTCGCCGAGCCCGGTCTCGGCGTCGATCTGTCGACCTGGCATCGGCTCGCGGCACGCGTCGACCATGTGGTGCACACCGCTGCCCTGGTCAATCATGTTCTCCCCTATCCGCACCTGTTCGGCCCCAATGTGGTCGGGACCGCCGAGGTCATCCGGCTGGCGATCACCACGCGCGTCAAGTCGGTCGACTTCCTCTCCACCATCGCGGTGGCGGCGCCACCGCGAGTGCCTGCGCTCGACGAGGACGAGGACATCCGCACGGTCCGGCCGACGCGGCCACTCGACGACAGCTACGCCAACGGCTACGAGGCGAGCAAATGGGCAGGCGAGGTGCTGTTGCGGGCAGCGCACGACCACTGCGGCCTCCCGGTCACGGTGTTCCGCTCGAATATGGCTTTGGCGCATCGGCATTACGCCGGTCAGCTCAATGCCACCGATTCGTTCACCCGGCTTTTGCTGAGCCTGTGCGGCACCGGGGTCGCGCCGTCGTCGTTCTATCGGACCGGACCCGACGGCGACCGCCCGCCTGCCCACTACGACGGGCTTCCGGTCGACTTCACGGCAGCGGCCATTACCAGGATCGGCGGTGATCCCCGATCCGGTTATCGCACTTTCCATGTCACCAATCCGCACGACGACGGCATCTCGCTTGATCGGGTGGTGGATTGGCTGATCGAGGCAGGCCTGCCCGTTCGGCGCATCGACAGCTACCAGGATTGGCTGACCCGGCTGGAAACAGCGTTGACCCGGCTGCCCGAACCTCGACGCAGGCAGTCGCTGCTGCCCCTGCTACAGGCCTACCAGAGGCCTGCGGATCCACCACTCATTCTGCCCGCCAAACGGTTTCACGAGGCACTGCGAGCGGTAGGCATGCCCGTTCCGCACCTCGATCGGTCGCTGATCGACAAGTACCTATCGGATTTCCGGCAACTCAGGCTCCTGAGCCAGGACGCCGGTCGCTGATCGGACACCACTACCTCGCCCGGTCGCCGAACGGCGGCACCTGACGACCCCACCGCGCGCAGGTCCAGCCGAGGAACCGCGACCCACCTCCATATCGGGGGACCAGTTCGATCGTCTCGGTGAAGTCGAGCCGGTGGCCCGCGGCGAATGATGTGGGGACGCCACCCACCGCGCCCGCCACCAGCCGCATGGCCATGCCGTGGCTGACGAGGACGACCTCGGCCGGTTCATCCGGCGACAGACAACGGACACGCAGGTCCTCCAGTGCGGCCGAGAAGCGTTCCAGGACAATCCGTCCGGTCTCGCCGCCGGGCATCGCGACATCGAGCTCGCCGTGATGCCACCGCTGGTAGATCCGGTGGAAGGCCAGGTGCGCCGCCTCACTGTCGAGGCCTTCGAAGTCGCCTGCCTGCACCTCATAGACACCGTCAAGCACCGTCACCGGCCCACCGGCAACCGATTCGATGCGCTCTGCCGTCTGACGGGCTCGTAGCGCCGTCGAGCAGAACAACCGCCGCCGGGCGTTGGTCAGCGCCGCGGCGAACCGATCGGCTTGCGCCACACCGCGTTCGGTAAGCGGTGGACCGGGCACCCGGGTGCTGAGCAGCCTGCCCAGATTGCCTTCCGACTCGCCGTGGCGTACCAGGACCAGTCTCCCCCACCGCCCCTGCGCGACCCGAGAGCTTACGGCGCTGTCGTCCACTTGCCCCACCTCACGGTCCGCGCAACATCACACCCACTGTAGGTGGGTCGGATGCACACCGTCCAGGCCTCTCACTGCACGCGGGAGTGCCAGCGCTGCAACAACTCTCGCGATCCGCGGCTTCCACATCGGCGAGGCGCCGGGTCGGCCGGCGGACCGTGTCGGCGAGGACTAGCCGTTCATGTCGACGACCGGAGGGCCTGCCGTCCAGCCGCCGTCCACGGCCAGCTCGGCGCCGGTCGTGTACGAGGCGACGTCGCTGAGCAGATAGGTGACCGCCCCGGCGAGTTCCTCCGGCTGCCCGACCCGGCCCAGCGGCGCGTTCGGAAAACCGCCCTCCGCCAGACTGATTCCGGTCGGCGCTGTCATCGGGGTGAGCACCATGCCGGGATGGACCGAGTTCACCCGGATCCGGTCGCGCGCGAGCTCGACCGCGGCGACCTTGGTGAGCCCGCGCACACCCCACTTGGCGGCGCCATAGGCACCGGTGTGCGCCAGGCCGACCAGCCCGGCGGCCGAGGAGATATTGACGATGGAACCACCACCGGCCGCCCGCAGGGCAGGCACCACCGCGTGGATGCCGATGTTCACCGAGACCAGGTTGACCTGGATCACCCGCTGGAACGTCTCGAGCGGCTCCTCGACCAACGGCACTCCCGAGGCGGTCACCCCGGCATTGTTGACCAGGCCGGTCAGTTTCCCGAAGGCACCGACAGCGGTGTCGACGGCGTGCTGCCACGACGCCGGGTCGGTGACATCGAGGTGCACGAACCGGGCGCGCTCCCCCAGCTCGCCCGCCACGGCGGCGCCGTCCTCGTCCAAGAGGTCACCGATCACGACGCTGCCGCCCGCGGCGACGATGCCGTGGGCGAAGGCCGCGCCGAGACCGCGCGCTCCACCGGTGACCAGTACTACTTTGCCCGAAAGCTCCATCACAGATTCCTTTCTCACCGGATGCCGAAGACCGCGCCGCCACCGAAGGCCTCGCGATGCGACACCGGCTGTCCACCATCGATATCGGTGATCCCGTACTCGACGGCCGCCTCGGCCGTGATCACCGTGCTGCCGCTGCGGGTACCGATCTCGGGATCGGTGGCCAGCGCCAGGACGACCCTGCCGACGAACTCCGGCGTTTCCGCACCCGCGATCGGAAACCCCTCGATGTCCTCGACACCCATGGCCAGCACCTGCTCGGTGCGCACGATCCCGGGCCACAGCGACACCGTGCTCACGCCGGTCCCGCGCAGTTCCACGGCCATGTCGCCGGCCATCTTGTCCAGCCCCGCCTTCGACATCCCGTACAGCACCGAGTGCAGATAGCCGCGGGTGCCGAACGAGGAGATGTTGGCGATGACGCCGCCGCCGCGGGCGACCATGCGCCGCGCCGCCTCGACGGAGGCGACATAGTGCGCGCGCAGGCCGACACCGATCAGGGTGTCCCAGTCGTCGACGGGCCGCTGCCAGAACGGGTCGCCGAAGCCGGCGAACCCGTCGGGATTGGCCCAGACATTGTTGACCAGCAGGTCGAGTCCGTCCTGTTCGGCGGCGATGCGGGCGAAGACGGCGGCGATCTGCGCGTCGTCACGATGGTCGCACCGCACGGCGATGCCGGTGCCGCCGCGGGCGCTCACCTCGGCGGCGGCCACCTCGAGCGGCCCACCGTCACCCGCGCTGCCACGTCCGGTCAGATACACGGTCCATCCCGCGGCGCCGAGCGCCAGCGCGATTCCCTTGCCGACGCCACGGCTGGCGCCGGTCACCAGAGCGATCTTCGACATGCCCCGGCCCTACTGCGCGATCCGGCAGGCGTCGTCGAGTGGCCGGGTGATCGCCCACAGCCGGTGGAACGTGCAGGTCGCGATCTTCCAGCGGCCGTCCTCCACCCGGTATTCGTCGGTGTATTCGCCGGTGGCGACGGTTTCGGTGCGCTCGATCAGGTTGACCTGGCGGAACCGTAGCGTCCACCGGCCGCTCGCGGTGCCATCCGTGCGCACCGTGATGTCGGGGTGCACGCCGTGGTGCATGTCGAGGATCGCGTGCTTGCCGTCCACCTGCTGCAGGGCGATCGAGGCGAAGACCGCGGCCATGCCGTCGGCGTCCATGGAACCGAGCTCGCCGTAGTCCAGTGCCGAGCCGACCGCGACGAAACAGTCGCGGAACCCTTCGGGGTCCTTGGCGTCGCAGGCGCGGAAGTAGCGGTGCTTGAGCGCGGTGATCGACTCGATCGCCGCCAACCGCGCGAGGTGCGTCGCCGCGTCGTCGGGCTGGGGAGTTGCCGTCATGAAACTCACCGTATGACCTGGCGGATGTCAGTGCCTGCGCGTCTTCCCGCTCATCGGGAACGGGCCGCCGGATTTCGGCGGTTTCCCACGGACCGCCCCTGGGTAAAAAGATTCCGATACCCGTTCGCGGAACCGGCGACGGGACGCGGATTCCGCGACGTACACCACGGGAGAAACACAGTGTTGAGTTTGCTCGGCGTCAACCGCCGCACCGAGGCGGCCGACAGTTGCCCCGGCGCGCCCACCTCGGCCGGACTGCTGGAATCGGGTGACATCGTGCTCACCCCACGGCGCAGCTACCGCGTGATCAGCACGAGCTTCGCCGGCGGCGCACATCACGCCGGGCGCGTGATCGCCGACACGGTCGACCTGGTGACCGGCCGCCTGCGCGTCTTCGAATTTCCCAGCACCGACACCACCGTCACCGTCCGCGCAGCGTAGGCCGCCAGGTACCCGCGCGAATCACCCTGCGCGAGAACTTGTCTCACGCTCCGGGCGCAGGTTCTCCGGTTTGCCGAGTCCGCGATGGGCGCGGATCAGCAGCGCCGCGCGCAGATAACACAGACCGGTGACGTCGTTCAGGTCGAAGCCGGTCAGCTGGCCGATGCGTTTCAGCCGGTAGTCCACCGTATTCGTGTGGATGAACAGCTCGCGCGCGGTCCGCGAGCGCTGCAAATTCGTCGCCATGTACACCTCGAGCGTCTGCAGCAGTTCCGGATGCGCTTCGAGGGAATCGACGACCGAACTCAGGTAGTCGCGGGCCGGGCCCTGCCTGGTCAGCTGATATTCGAATGCCAGTTGATGCGGACGATAGACCTTGCTCGGGCCACCGAGCCGATCCACTATTTCGACCAGTTCATGGACCTGTTCGGCCGCACGCGGGATTTCCGCGGGTGCCGCGGTCGTCGTCACAGCGCGCACCGGAACCTGGGCCGCCTCGGCCAACCCGGCGATCAACTCGTCCAGTTCCAGTTCGGAGAACTCCGCGGTGGGCAGCAGCAGTGTGCCGCCGTCGACGCTCAACAGCGACAGCACCTTGCCGACGCACCGGTTCGCCAGCTCGGCCTGCACGCGACGCAGCTTGCGCCGGGCAACGACATTGCCGTCGAGGGACGGGATGAACTCCTCGACATGGGGCGGCAGCGCCAGCGCTACGACGTGATAGCTGTCGGCGACGGTGATGCCACATTCCCTGGCCATCGTCGAGGTGTTCTGACCACCGAGCAATGCCGAGGTCAGCGTGTGGACCGCGGTGTGGTGCTCACTGACGACCGAGCGCAGCTCCCGCACATAGGCCAGGGATACCGCCGAGGTGATCATGTTCTGGATGTCGGTCAGCCGCCGGGCCACACCGACGACGGTCTCGTGGTCTTGGTTGGTGACACCGGCGATGACGAGATCGAATCCGAGTTTGAAGCCTTCGTGCACGGCATTGTGGATGGTGTCGATCGGGATGCCCTCCCGCGCCCAGTCCGCGGCCGCGGCTTGGATCTGCTCCAGCCGCCCCGGTAGGTCACGCCCGTCGAGCGCGCTCCTGGTCAGCTCGAGGCACACCCGGGTCACCGTCGTGACATCACCGTCGAGTACCTCGCCGGGCAGTGTCGCGCACGGCACGACATTCTCGATGAAATGGCCCACCATCTGACGGGATATCGTCCGCACATCCTTCAAGGGGTTCGATACCGGGCGGCCCGCTGCGGTCAAGAACGGCGCAATGGAGGGTGAGACAGCCATGATGAATCCTTCCCAACCCAGATCACTGGGCAAGACCCCAATCTACCGTGCAGAACAAACCGCCGTCCTCGCTTCGCTTGTGATAAACAGCAACGGAAATCCGGTTCATTGATGGATTCCGACAACGGCGCGCATGCCTCCGGCGGTGGCGGGGGTCCCCACCGCCGGAGGCACTCCGGCTACCCGGTTACAGGCACAGCGCCAGCTCGAGCGGCCCGATATGCGGGAGTGGCAGGCAGACTTCCACCGAACCCGCAACGGGGGCAGGGGAAGCCGCGGTGGCGGTACCGGCGCTCAGGGCGCACGCGGACAGCGCCAGTGCGGCGACGGCTAGCGGACGGGTGATTCTGGGGTTCATACGGTTCCTCGTTGTGTGCTGCGAAAAATCCCCATCTCGGGGACATCTCGATCAGATCACAGCCGTCCGCGTGAGAACCCGCACTCGGCACGGGTTTTGACCTTCCTCTGGACCATTCGCCGAATCATCGGAGATATCCACAAGATTGAGCCTCTGGAGAGGTCATGCCATCGCGTGCGTACCGTCGCCCTCGATGACATCCGACAGCGGCCTGCGTGGCGTCGATTCCAGCGGCGCCGCCGCATTCGGCATGACTCCGACCCGGATCATCACGTGTGGATAGGCGCATTCCTGGAGAACCGCGGAACGAATCTGGCCGCGCAAGTCCAGCATGCCAAGCGGCTCCGATTGCAGGCTCGTCGCCAAACCGCGAAAAGTGGCCTGCAGCAACATCGCACTCGTCGCCTCCCCTGCCCGCAATTGCGAGAGCGTGTCGTCTCGCGGGGTACAGACGACCAGCCAGTGGGCGGAGTCGGGGGCGTCGGTGTATTCGGGCAATTCCGCCTCGGCGAAGGTCCGCAGCGGCAATTCCTCCGGCGAACGGGGTCCGGGGGTATTGCGCGCGGGAACTCCGGTCGACTCTCCGTGGCAACCGCTCCATTCCGACAATTCCGCCCGATAGTTCGCATCCGTCGCGTGCCGGTCGGCCGCTCGGCGCATGGGGGCGGCCAGCTCGGGCAGCAGCCCATCGGGAACGTGCCGGGCCGCCGCTCCGTAGGTCGCCGCGCACCGCGACACCGCACGCAGATCTGCCGTCGGCACCGGCAGGCCCGGGAAGCGCCGGCGATCGGATTGCCGCAGGTGAATGGCGGCGGCCATCCGGATATCGACGTCGGCGGGCGGTCGTCGAGTGAAGGTGATCGTGGCGAGGTGATCAGGCCGCGCCGGGTCGGGCAGGCGCTTGACGGCGGCTTTCCAGCCGAGCATCGCGAAGGCGACAGTGAGGTGATGCAGCGCGGCACCACAACTCACCAGCAACGCGCGCGCCAGCGGTCGGTCGCGGCGAGCTGCCGCCGGAAATCCGCGAAAAGGTCGACCCGCCCGGGCCGGATCCGCCACAGCCACGGCTGGGTGTTGTGCACCGAAGGGGCCCGCACGGCCAACTCCACCGCGTCTCGACAAGTGGTCACGCTCGGCCCACTTCGATGCATATCGCCAGTTGCCCTTCCGATTCGCCTAGGCGTTTCCCCAACAGTCGACACGACGATAGTTCGCGAACCTATGTACTCACCACATGAATCGTGCCGTAATCGAATCGAAATCTTCGATACAGGCGCCCTTCTCGACAACTCCGCTGCGGGTCAGCCGCGGTTCCGGACGCCAATGTATGAGCGTGCTACAAATTTTCGGCTGTGGCGGATCTCGCACGCCGACACAGTGTCGTTATGTTGTCGGCGAACACCGCGGGGCAGACGCTCCGGTCAGGCGGGGGCGAAGGCGCGCAGTACCGCATCGACCAAGGCATCGGCGAACTCGGCGTCGATGCGGCCGGAACGCTGCAACCATCGCTGGGTGATCGGTCCGTAGAGCATGTCGACGACGAGATCCAGGTCGGCGTCGGCACGGAGCTGTCCCGCGCGCTGCGCACTCCGCAGCCGCCGCTGCTTGGCCGCGCGCATCGGTTCCGCCATGCGCTCCCGATAGACAGCCGCGAGGTCGGGGTCGTTGACGATCTCGGTGGTCAGCGCCCGCAACGGGCCTGCGAACGCGGGATCGGCGAACTCGGCGGCGGTCAAGCGCAGCACCGCGGTCAGGTCGGCCGCGATATCGCCGGTGTCCGGCAATTCGATACCGCCACCCTCGGGATCCTCGCTCGCGGCCAGCAGGGCGTCGAAGACCACAGCGCCCTTGGACGGCCACCACCGGTAGATCGTCTGCTTCCCCACCCCGGCCCGCGCCGCGATGGCCTCGATCGTCAGCTTCGCGTACTCGACCTCGCCGATGAGTTCGCGGGCGGCGTCGAGGATCGCGACCCTGGATCGCTCGCTGCGGCGGGTGCGGTCCGGCGTGGTTCTGGCCATGAGCACAGATCCTATCCCACGACGGAACGGCACGTCTCGTCTTGAATAGTGGCGCGCGTCGACCGAGCCGTCGAGCAGGCGACCGAGGCACGGAGCAGGCTCCGGCCCGATCGTTTCAGCGCAGGAACGCTGTCAGCACCGGGGCGACCTGCGCCGGGCAGTCCTCATGGACGGTGTGCCCGCAGCCGGGCACGACGGTTGCCGTGGCCTCCGGGATCCGCGCGGCCAGCTGGTGGGCTTGGGATGCGGGGAGCCAGCTGTCCCGGTCGCCCCACAGGACGAGCGTCGGCGCGGCGACCTCGGCGAGCCCGGCGTCGGTGAGCCGGTAGTCCAGATTGCGCCACAGCGACAGGAATCCGGCGCGGTTGGCCGGTCGGGAGAACGGTGCGTACAGCTCGTCGATCACTGCGTCGGTGACCAGGTGCCGGTGCTCGAAGGTGCCGCGGATGTTGTCGGCGTAGAGGTCGCGAGTGGTGAGGTTCGTGGCGAGCTCACCGAGCAGCGGGGTGGTGAACAACGGTGTGACAGGCGCCTTTTCGGCGTCGATGCCGGGCGAATCGAGAAGTACCAGTCGCTCGACGCGATCCGGATGCTGCTGTGCGAAGTACAGACTCCAGGCGCCACCCCACGAGTGCCCGGCGATCGCCGCCCGCTCCAGTCCGACGGCATCGAGGAATGCCCTGATGGCTTCCGACATCGCGGGCAGGTCGTAGGCGAAGTCCTCGCGACGCACGTCGGTGTAGCCCTGACTGGGCAGGTCGACGGCATACACCGTGTGCTCGGCGGCCAGCGCCGGAATGACGTCTCGCCAGGAATAGCCCCACAATCCGCCCCCTGCGATCAGAACGACGGGCGAGCCGGTCCCGGTTCGCGTGTAATGGAATCGGGCGAGATCGGTCTCGGCGTAGTGGGACCCGACTCGGCTCAGATAGGCCGAGCCGTCAGCCCCCTCGGCGTGGGCCACCGGTGTGGCGGCAGCGGCGAGGACCGCGGCGGTGACCAGCGCGAGCCGTGCGGACAGCGTTCGAATATTCATGTCGGCGCCTTCTTCTCGACGGAATGACTACTCCCAGGACGAGCGAACGGCACCCGACGTGACGCGACATGACGTGGTTCACAGCATCACCCGCTGTCGCGAAATCAATTCTCATAATCATCAGTTTTTGAGATGGCGGTAGATCGTTGCCCTGGAGACACCGAATCGGTCGGCGATCGCCTCGGCGGCACCGCCCGCGAGATGGAGCGAACGCACCTGTTCGACCTGTTCCTCGGTGAGCGCGGCGGGCCGTCCACCGTTGCGCCCGCGGGCGCGGCCGCGGGGCCGAGGCCGGGCAGGCTCCCCGAGCAGCGCCCGCGCACCGTCCAGGATCAACCGGCGGAGGGTGTCGGTCGGTACCTCCCGGAACAGCACCACCGGGTCGGCCAGACCGGCGACCACCTGGCAGGCCAGCACCCTGTTCCCGATGCTGTCGTCCGGGCCGGCGACCAAGTCGTTGGCCAAGGCGATCGCGGCCCGGAATCGGTCGGCTACCGGCGCCTGCACCAGCAAGGTCATGTCTTTGACGAGCATCGTCAGCGTGTGCCGATGGCGCAAGTGGACATCTACGTAGCCTTCGATCGCCCGCCATCGCACCTCGCCGGCGCCGGCGCCGGCTTCGGCGGCGGCCAGCGCCGCTTCGAGCTCGTCCAGCAGCGGCACCGTGAGCTGGCGCAGGATCTCGTCTTTGGCGTCGAAGTGGTAATAGAGGGCGGCTTTGGTGATGCCGACCTCGTCGGCGACGGCCTGCATCGAGGTGGCCCGGTAGCCGCGGGCGGCGAACAGGACGCGCGCCGCGGCCAAGATCCGCTCCGATGTCGTCGAATCACTTACCAATGGTCAGCCTTTTCGCTAGAGTGCTTACCGACAGTAAGTCTATTGCCACGGGGTTGAGCCGTATGCGAATCACAGTGTCCTTCCTGGCGGCCGGCGTCCGGTGTGCCGGTAACCTCTACCTGCCCGCCGACTCAGGACCGGTGCCGTGTGTGGTGCTGTGTCACGGCTTCAGCGGCACGATGGACCGGCTCTTCGACTACGCCGAGAAGTTCGCCGCCGCGGGCTCGGCGGCACTGGTCTTCGATTACCGCGGCTTCGGCGAGAGCGACGGCGAACCGCGCCAGGTGCCCGACATCGCCGGTCAACTCGACGACATCCGCGCCGCGGTCGCGTTCGCCCGCGGCCATGAGCGCATCGACCCCGACCGGATCTTCCTGTGGGGGAACTCGCTGGGCGGGGCGCACGTGATCACCGTCGCCGCAACGGATCCCCGCATCGCGGCCGTCGTCGCGCAGATCCCGTTCAACGGGTTTCCCGACCGCGTGGCGGACCGCTCGACCGGTGACACGCTGAAGCTGCTCGGCGCGATCGCCTGGGACACCGTGCGCGGCACGCTCGGGATGCGGCCGTACTACATCCCGATGGTCGGCCGTCCCGGTGAGCTGGCCGTCACCGCGACACCCGAGGCAGAGGCGCATATCCGGACACTGACCGGAAGCGGAGAAACATTGTGGCGCAACAGCATCGCGCCGCGCGCGCTCCTGCAGATGATGCGCTACCGTCCGGCCGAGTCCGCCGCCCGCCTGTCCTGCCCGCTCCTGGTCTGCGTCGCCGCCGACGATCAGGAGACACCGCTGGAGAAGTGCCGCGAGCTGGCCGATCGCGCGCCGCGTGGCGAGCTGCGGATCTACCCCGGCACCCATTTCACCTTCTACACCGACCCGGAGTTGCGCCGACGCGTCGTCGCCGACCAGATCGAGTTCTACCGCCGGACCGACGACTCGCTACCGACCGATGTGACCTGAGTTCGCCCTCCGGATCGGCCGGTATCCCGCCTATTCGATCAGGTTTTCGCTCTTCAGCCAGTCGTAGGCGACGTCGGCGGGGTCTTCGCCGTCGATGTCGACGCGCCCGTTCAGCTCCCGCATGAGGTCGTCGGTGAGGCGTTCGGAGATGGTGCCGAGCAGGGGGCGCAACTGGGGGTTGGCCTCGATGACGGTGCCGCGGACGACGGCTGTGCCGCTGTAGGGCAGGAAGAACTTCTTGTCGTCGTCGAGGACGCGCAGGTTCAGGTTCTTGACCCGGCCGTCGGTGGTGTAGACCATGCCGAAATGGCACGGGGCGCTTTTGGCGGTCGCGGTATAGACGACGCCGGCGTCCATTCTGGTGACGTTGCCAGCGGGGACGCCGTCCGGATCGTTGTAGGGGATACCGTATTTCGCCAGCATGGGAATGAAACCGTCGGAGCGGCTGAAGAATTCGTCGTCGACGCAGAAGGTTCGGTCGGCGACGGGAAGTGCGGCCACGTCCGACAGCGACCGCACGCCGAGCCTGTCGGCGGTCGGTGTCGACGCGGCGAAGGCGTAGGTGTCGTTGAAGTTGGCGGGGGGAAGCCATTCGAGGTCGTAGTCGCGCTTTTCGATGTCGTGGACGCGCTGCCAGAGTTCCTGTGGGTCGGCGATCGTCTCGGTCTGGTTGTGGTAGTTGACCCAGCCGGTGCCGGTGTACTCCCACAGCACGTCGGCGTCGCCGTTGAGCTGGGCCTGGCGTGAGGAGGCCGAACCCGGTGCGCCTGTCAGATCGGTGACCGACGCGCCCGCCGCGGCCAGATAGGTCGCGGTGATCTTGCCGAGCAGCACGCCCTCGGTGAAGCTCTTCGAGGTGACGACGAGCTTCGCGCCGTCCAGCGGCCGCTCACCGCCGGGCAGACTCGCGTCGTGGAAGGTCCCCGACGAGCTCACCAGACCGCACCCGGCGAGCAGTGTCGCCGCGAACGCTGACATCAGCGTGACCAGCCGTGCTCGTCTCATGAGATACCTCGCGGAGTCGCGGCAAGTTCGACGAGCCTGCCGAGCCAGTCGATGATCAACGCCAGCAGCCCGACGAGCACGGCTCCGGAGATGAGCAGCTTGGGCAGGAACAGGGTGACACCGGTGGTGATCAGGGTGCCGAGGCTGGTCGCGCCGATGAACGTGCTCAGCGTCGCGGTGCCGACCAGGATGACCAGCGCGGTCCGCACACCGTTGAGGATCACCGGGACCGCCAGTGGCAACTCGACCTGGACCAGGGTCCTGGTGGCCGAGAAGCCGATGCCGCGGGCCGCCTCGATCGTGCGGTGATCCACCTGCCGCAGCCCGACGATCGTGTTCTGCAGGATGGGCAGGATCGCGTAGACGACGAGACCGACGACGGCCGTGCGGAATCCGGTACCGAGCCAGAAGGTGAACAGCACCAGCAGGCCGACCGCGGGCGCGGCCTGCCCGATATTGGCGATATTGACCGCGATCGGCTCGAGCCGCTGCAAGGCGGGCCGAGTGAGCGCGATGCCGAGCGGGATCGCGACGACGACCACGATCAGCGTGGCGACGACGGTGAGCCGGATGTGTTCGAGGATCGTGGTCTGCAGGTTCGCCCAGCCGAGCGAGGCCTGCTCGGTCGCGGTGAAGGTCGAGGCCCGATACCAGAGCAGGTAGCCGATCCCGATCACCACGATGACGAGCGGTTCGAACCACACGTCGATCGGGATCCGGCGCAGGCGGTTCATGCCGGTCCGGGTTCGTCGGCGGCGACGACCGGCGTCGGCGTGGGATCGGAGCCGTCGACATAGGTTTCGTAGGAGGGCTCCTCGGCGACACCGTTGCCCTCGGCGAGCTTGGTCTGGATCACGTCGGTCACCGAACCGATGCTCAGCGAGCCGATGACGGCGCCGCGGCCGTCGGTGACGAGGGTGGCGCCCTGGCTGGCCGCGAGCATGGCGTCGAGCGCGTCGTTGAGCGTCGAGGATTGCGCGACGACGGGCAGGCGCCGGTCCAGATAGTCGGAGACCTCCGGCTTGCTCGCCACTTCCGTCAGCGAGGGCCACGACCGTGGCCGTCCCGACTCGTCCACCACGACGACCCAGGTGTGTCCGGCCGCTTGCGCGCGCCCGATCACCACCGGTGACGATTCCCCGATCCGCGCGGTGGTCACCGGGTCGACCTCGACATCCCGAACCCGCGACACCGTCAGATACGCCAATTTCGCGCCGGACCCGACGAATTCCTCCACGAACGGCGTCGCCGGATCGGTGAGGATCTCCTCCGGGCGCGCGTACTGCTCGACGTGCCCGCCCTCGGACAGGATGAGCACCTTGTCACCGAGCTTCGTGGCTTCCTCGAAGTCGTGGGTGACGATCACGATGGTCTTGCCGAGCTCGTGCTGGATCGCGATCAGGCTGTCCTGCAACCGAACCCGGGTGATCGGATCGACAGCGCCGAACGGTTCGTCCATCAGCAGCACCGGCGGGTCCGCCGCGAGGGCGCGCGCGACGCCGACGCGCTGCTGCTGGCCACCGGACATGTCCTTGGGCAGCCGGTCGGCGAAGGTGCCGGGGTCGAGGCCGACCAGATCCAGCAGGTATTCGGTGCGTTCGGCGATCCGCTTCTTGTCCCAGCCGAGGACCCGGGGAATGGCGCCGATGTTCTTGGCCACCGACCAGTGCGGGAACAGGCCGCCGGACTGGATGACGTACCCGATCGACTGCCGCAGCTTGTCGGGATCCTCCCGGGTGACGTCGCGGCCACCGATGAAGATCCGGCCATCGGTCGGCTCGATCAGCCGGTTGATCATTTTCAGCGTGGTCGTCTTGCCGCATCCGGACGGGCCGACGAACGCGACGATGTGGCCCGCGTCGATCTCCAGGTCGAGCCGCGCTACCGCGGGCTTGTCCTGGCCCTTGTAGCGCTTGACCACCGAGTCCAGGGTGATGGACGCACCGGTGACATGGCGAAGATCGGTCATGCGAGCCCCTTGGCGATCGTGAGGCGTCCGAGCAGGACGAGAAGCGCGTCGAACACCAACGCGACGGCGACGATGAGAATGGTTCCGGTGAGCGCCATTTCGAGGGAATTGGCGCCACCGAGCCGGGACAGGCCGTTGAAGATCAGCGAGCCGAGACCGGGGCCGAGGACATAGGCGACGATCGCGGCGACCCCGACGATCATCTGGGTCGACACCCTGATCCCGGTGAGGATCACCGGCCAGGCGATCGGCAATTCGACCGTCAGCAGGATGCGCCACCGCGACAACCCGATCCCGCGCGCGGATTCCACCACCGACGCGGGCACCGACCGCAGCCCGACGATGGCGTTGCCGATCACCGGCAGCGCCGCGAAGAACGCCAGCATGATGAACGACGGGACGACACCGAGCCCGAACGGGACGAGCAGCAGCGCCAGCAGTGCGAGCGAGGGAATCGTCAGCGCGACCCGGCTCGAGGTCAGGGTGAGTGCGGACGCCAGCGGCAGCCGGTATACAGCCACCGCGGTGAGGATGGCGACGACCGTTCCGGCCAGCACCGTCTGAAACGCCAGCGACGCATGCTGATAGGTGAGGAACGTCAGCACCTCTCCCCGCCCCTGGATATAGCTCCACAAGTTCACGGCATTCCCATCGTCAGGCTGGGCCAGTGGGGACCTGTTCGCGCGTGAGCACCGGACGTCTGCGCCGTCGAAGGGTAATCGATACGGCGTGCCCGTCCGGGGATGCGCGAGCGGACGTCGGCTATGCCGCCCGCCGCAGCGGGACCGTCGCGTAGGGCTCGGCGGCGCCCGCGATGACGGTGCTCGACCTGCCGTCGACCCCGATCGGGACCTTCCCGGCCAGCGTGATGCGGGTGAGCCTGCGATGCTCGCTGCCGTCGTAGTCGTCGACCGCGTAGTGCTGGGTGGCCCTGTTGTCCCAGATGGCGACATCGCCCAGTGACCAGTCCCAGCGGGTGGTGTGTTCGAGGCGGGTCACCCGATCTTGGAACAGCCGCAACAGCGCCCGCGACTCGGCGCTCGACAGGCCGACGATCTCCTTGACGAAGCAGCCGAGCAGCAGGGCACGTTCGCCGGTCTCGGGGTGCACTTCCACCACCGGGTGCTCGGTCTCGAAGTAGGTGGATTCGAACTCGCGACGGTAGGCCCGATCGATGTCGTCCGGGCTGTCCTCGATGTCGGCGGCGTAGTCGTAGCGGTTCGTGTGCCGTGCGCGCAGGCTCTCGGCGAGCCGCCGGAGTGGTTCGGGCAGTGCGTTGTACGCGGCGACGGTCGAGGCCCAGGTGGTCGAGCCGCCGTAGCTGGGCAGCGCGACGGCCCGCAGGATCGACGCCTTCGGGACGCGGTCGACGAAGGTGACATCGGTGTGCCAGACGTTCGAGCGGGTCTGGCCGGAGTCGATGGCCAGGCTCTTCGCGCCGGCCGAGGTGACGGTCGGATGCGGGGTGGTCGGTTCGCCGAGCAGCTGCGCGAACTCGTATTGCCCGTCCTCGGTGAGGTGGTGCTGGTCGCGGAAGAAGATCACCTTGTGCTCGGCGAGCGCGGCCCGGATCGCCGCGACGGACCGGGCGTCGAGGTCACCGCCGAGCCGCACTCCGTCGATCCGCGCGCCGATGTGGGCACCGAGCTTGGCCACCCGCACCGCGCTGCCCGGAACGGCTGCGTCATCGATGGACATACGGAGGCCTTTCGCTCGAACCTGGACTATCAGGACAAACGAAACCAGCCCGGCCGCACCGCGGCCAGCATTGGATTCACCTCGAGCAGAAAGGCACAGCGAACCGTCCTGATTACCGCACCGGAGCGTCGACCGATCCCACGATGCCGCGGGCGATGGAGGCGGTGAGCCGGTCGGTCACCGGACCGGCCAGGCGCAGCAGCGGCCGCAGCGCCGGACCGCCTTCGACGGCGAACGTCCAGGTCAGCCGGGTGCCCGTGGTGGAGGGCGTGAGCTGGATGTCCTCGGCGAACCGGCGCAATCCGGGGATGGTGGCGGAATCGACGGTGAAGGTCATCCGGCGTTCGTCGTCCCAGCGGTAGAAGCGTTCGGTCAGTCCGGCGACACCGGCGAGCGTGACGACTCGCGTGGCGCCGACGCCGAACGGGGGCTGCGAGGTCCAGCGCATGCCGGTGACGGCCGACGACCAGGACACCAAGGCGTCATCGGCGGTCAGTGCGGCCCACACCGCGCTCGGCGGCGCGGCGATCTCGACGACGTGGACGTAGCGGTTCGGGGCGGTGGCGAGGAAGTGATCGTCGGACTCATGCAGGGCGTAAGTCGGCATGGGTGTCTCTTCGTCCGTTCTGTCGGTGGTGACGGGGGTGTTTCAGTGGTCGGACCTGCGCGCGCAGCCGGACAGCCCGTTCCAGCACAGGGCGGCGGTGACGTCGACGGCGTCCTGCTTGGGAATCGGGCGTCCGGCGTCGAGCCAGTGGCGCGCGGCCAGGTGGCTGGAACCCACCAGGCTCCAGGCGTACATGTCGGCGGGCGCGGCGTCGACACCGACCGCGCGGAGTTCGGTGGCGACGAGGTCGGCGCAGGCACGCAGCGCGCTGCGTACCCGCCATTCGATGCTCGGTTCGCTGGGGACCGGTGATTCGAAGACCAGCACGTGACCGCCCGGGTCCTCGTCGACGAAGTCGAAATACACCGACACGGCTACCCGCAGCCGGGACCGCGCTGACGCGTCGGCGGCGACCGCGGCACGGACACCGTCGACCATGCGGTCCAGATACTGTTGCAGCACAGCCAGATACAGGTCCAGCTTGTTCGCGAAGTGGTCGTACAGTACCGGCTTGCTGATCCCGGCGCGCGCGCTGATCTCCTCCATCCGCGCGCCGTGATAGCCGCTGGCGACGAACACGTCTCGCGCGGCGGCGACGACAACGCGCCTGCGGTGCGCGCGCCTGCCGTCGCCACGCACTCCGCGCGCGGAGGTGACCCCCGCCCCGGCTCCCGGCAGGACCGGGCGCCGGGGGGTCGTGTCCGTCGTCATGACGCTCAGCCCAGCGTCTCTCCGGCGGCGGCCTTGGCCCGCAACGACTCAGGAACCTCGAACCGATCACCGTAGGCGGCGCGCAGTTCGTCGGCCCGCGCGACGAATCCGGCGAGCCCGCCCGCGTACTGGTTGATGTACTGGACGACGCCACCGGTCCACGCCGGGAAACCGATACCGAAGATGGAGCCGATGTTCGCGTCCGGCACGGTGCGCAGCACGTTCTCGTCGAAACACCGCACGGTGTCGAGTGATTCGGCGAACAGCATCCGTTCCTGCATGTCGATGAACGGGATGCCGTGATCTTCGCGGGTGTACTTCTCCGTCAGCCCCGGCCACAGGCCCAGCTTCTTGCCGTCGGCGTCGTACTCGTAGAAGCCGCGGCCTTCGAGCCGGCCGGGCCGGTCGAAGTCGTCGACCATCGCGTCGACGAGCGGGTACGCCTTCGAGTCGGTCCAGCGACGTCCCTCCGCGAGCAGGTTGTCCTTCAGGCTGCGCCGGATCTTCTGAGCCAGCTTCATATTGATCTCGTCGGCCAGCGCCAGCGCGCCCACCGGGTAGCCGGCCTGCGTGGCGGCCTGTTCGACCGAGGCGGGGTGTACGCCCTCGGCGACCAGCGCGATCGCCTCGTCCATGAATTGGCCGATGACCCGGCTGGTGAAGAACCCGCGGCTGTCGTTCACCACGATCGGGGTCTTCTTGATGGCCAGGGTGTAGTCGACGGCGCGGGCGATCGCTTCGTCGCTGGTCTGCTCGCCGACGACGATCTCCACCAGCGGCATCTTGTCCACCGGCGAGAAGAAGTGCAGACCGATGAAATCCTGCTGCCGCCCCACGCCGGTGGCCAGGTCGGTGATGGGCAGCGTGGAGGTGTTGGATCCGAGCAGCGCGTCCGGGTTCACGAGGTGCTCGATCTCGCCGAACACCTTCTTCTTCAGACCTGGATCCTCGAACACCGCCTCGACGACGAAGTCGCAGCCCACGGCATCGGCCGGGTCGGCGGTCGGATGAATGCGCCCCAGTACCTCGTCGTACTTGTCCTGGGTGATCGCGCCCTTGCGCAGCGCCTTGTCGAGCAGTTTGCGCGAGTAGTCCTTACCGCGCTCGGCCGCTTCGATCGTGACGTCCTTGAGTACGACCTGCATGCCGGCGCGGGCCTGCACATAGGCGATGCCCGCGCCCATCATGCCCGCGCCGAGCACGAGGACCTTCTCCGGCGTGCGCACGGGGAAGCCTTCCGGGCGGCTGCCGCCCTTGTTGATCGTCCCCAGATCGAAGAACAGGGACTTGATCATATTGGTCGAGACCTGGCCGCAGATCAGGTTCGTGCAGTAGCGGGTCTCGATGGCGAACGCGGTGTCGATGTCGACCTGTGCGCCCTCGACCGCAGTGGCCAGCACCGCGACCGGTGCGGGCATCGGCGCGCCCTTGAGCTGCTTGCGGACATTGGCAGGGAACGCGGGCAGGTTGGCCGCCAGCGCCGGGCTCGACGGGGTGCCGCCAGGGATCTTGTAGCCCTTCACATCCCACGGCTGCGCCGCTTCGGGGTTGGCCGCGATCCAGGAACGAGCCTTCTCGAACATCTCCTCGCTGGAGGCCGCGACCTCGTGAATGATCCCGACCTGCAGCGCCTTCGCCGGCTTCATCCGCTGGCCCTGGCCGACGACGTTGAGCACCGCGTTGGTGATGCCGAGCAGTCGCACGGTGCGGGTGACGCCACCCGCGCCGGGGAGCAGGCCGAAGGTGACCTCCGGCAGGCCGAGCAGGCTGCCCTTCGCGTCGAGCGCGATGCGGTGATGGGTGGCCAGGGCGACCTCGAAGCCGCCGCCGAGCGCGGTGCCGTTGATCGCGGCGACCACCGGCTTGCCCAGCTGCTCGAGGCGGCGGAACGCGGCCTTGTAGGTGTCGAGACCGAGGGCGATCTGCGGCGCGGTCTCGGGGGTCGCGTTCATCAGCAGGTTCAGATCGCCACCGGCGAAGAACGTGTCCTTGCCCGAGGTGAGGATCACGCCGTCATAGGTGTCCTTCTCGGCTTCGAGCCGGTCGACCGTGGCGGTGAGGTCGCGCGCGAATGCCTCGGTCATGGTGTTGGTCGACTGGCTCGGGTCATCCATCGTCAGGACGAGCACCCGGTCCGCGCCGAGATCCCAGCCGATCATGTTCTCTGTCATGGTCTTTCCTCTGTATCCGGTCCGGCGCTCAGACGCGCTCGATGATGGTGGCGATGCCCATGCCGCCGCCGATGCACAGCGTGATCAGCGCGCGCCGCGCTCCCCGGCGCTCGAGCTCGTCGACCATGGTTCCGGTGATCATGGCGCCGGTGGCGCCCAGCGGATGACCCATGGCGATCGCGCCGCCGTTGACATTGAGCTTCTCGTCCGGGATCGCCAGCTTCTTCTGGTAATTGAGCACCACCGACGCGAACGCCTCGTTGAGCTCGAACAGGTCGATGTCGTCGACCGTGAGCCCGGCCAGTGCCAGCACCTTCTCCGTCGCCGGAACCGGCCCGGTCAGCATGATCGTGGAGTCGCTGCCGCTCACCGCGGACGCGACGACGCGCGCCCGCGGCGTGAGACCGGCTGCGGCACCGGCGGATTCACTACCGATGAGCACCAGCGCCGAACCGTCGACGATGCCCGAGGAGTTCCCGGCGTGATGGACGTGGTTGATCTTCTCGACGTGGTGGTAACGCTGCAGGGCGACCGCGTCGAAACCGCCCATCTCCCCCATCGCCGCGAAGGACGGCGTCAGCCCGGCCAGGCTGTCCACCGTGGTACCCGGCCGCATGAATTCGTCGTGATCGAGCAGCACGGCACCGTTGATGTCCTTCACCGGGACAACGGATTTGGCGAAGTAGCCACCCGACCACGCCGCCGCGGCCTTCTGCTGCGACCGCACCGCGAACGCGTCGACATCCTCGCGGCTGAAGCCCTCGATGGTGGCGATCAGGTCGGCGCCGATGCCCTGCGGCACGAAGTAGGTGTTGTAGTTGGTGACCGGGTCCATCGCCCACGCACCGCCGTCGGAGCCCAGCGGGACGCGGGACATCGATTCCACGCCACCGGCGATCACCAGCTGCTCCCAGCCCGAGCGCACCTTCTGCGCCGCGGTGTTGACCGCCTCGAGGCCCGAACCGCAGAACCGGTTGAGCTGCACGCCGGCGACCGTGTCGGGCAGTCCGGCGGCGAGCGCCGCGGTCTTGGCGATGTCGGCGCCCTGGTCGCCGACCGGGGAGACCACGCCGAGGACGATGTCATCGATGGCCGCCGGATCGAGCCCGGGATACCGGGCCTTCAGCTCCTCGATGAGCCCGACCACCAGGTCGAGCGGTTTGACGCCGTGCAGGGCGCCGTTCTTCTTGCCGCGTCCGCGCGGGGTGCGGATCGCGTCGTAGATGAATGCCTCGGTCATGGTTCCTCGAAACTGTGTCGGGTGACAGGTCAGCGGTGGGTGAAGTGCGCGGGCCGCTTGTCGACGAAGGCGTTCATGCCTTCCTTCTGGTCCTCGATCGCGAACAGCGAGTGGAAGACGCGGCGCTCGAAGCGGATTCCCTCGGCGAGGGTGGTCTCGAAGGACCGGTTCACCGCTTCCTTGGCGATCATGGTGACCGGCAGCGACTTGGCCGCGATGGTCTCGGCGACCTCGGCGGCGACGTCGAGCAGGTCGTCGGCGGGGACGACGCGCGAGACGAGACCCGCCCGTTCGGCTTCCTCGGCGCCCATGTTCCGGCCGGTCAGCACCAGGTCCATCGCCTTGGCCTTGCCGACGGCACGGGTCAGCCGCTGGGAGCCGCCGATGCCGGGGATCACGCCGAGTTTGATCTCGGGCTGGCCGAATTGCGCGGTGTCGGCGGCGATCAGGATGTCGCAGAGCATGGCGAGCTCGCAGCCGCCGCCGAGCGCGTACCCCGCCACCGCGGCGACGGTGGGCTTGCGGAACTGCGCGAGCCGGTCCCAGCGGGCGAAGAAGTCGTCCATGAACATGTCCATGTACGACTTGGGCTGCATCTCCTTGATGTCGGCGCCCGCCGCGAAAGCCTTGGCGGAGCCGGTGATCACGACCGCGCCGATCTCGTCGTCCCGCTCGAGTTCGTCCAGGGCGGCGACGATGTCGTCGAGGACCTGGGTGTTGAGCGCGTTGAGCGCCTTCGGCCGGTTGAGGGTGATCCAGCCGACCCGGTTCTTGCGTTCGAGCAGGATCGTGTCGTACTCGGTCACTCGGATCCCTCCCCGGAGCGATCCCGGATGTCGGTGATGATCGCGGAGAAGTCGCGACCCGCGTCGGTCTGGTTGAACCGCTCGTAGATCGCGGCGGCCAGTGCGCCGAGCTGTCCGTCGATGCCGTTGGCGCGCAACGCGTTCGCGGCCAGGGTGAGGTCCTTCGACATCAGCGCGGTGGCGAAGCCGGGCTGGTAGTCGTTGTTGGCCGGGCTGGCGGGCACCGGACCGGGGACCGGGCAGTAGCTGGTGAGCGCCCAGCTCTGGCCCGACGCGGTGGAGACCACGTCGAAGAACGACTGGTGGCTCAGGCCGAGCTGCTCGCCGAGCACCAGCGCCTCGGACAACCCGATCATGGAGATCCCGAGCAGCATGTTGTTGCAGATCTTGGCGGCCTGGCCGACACCGGCGTCACCGCAGTGCACGACCTTGCCGCCCATCACCCCGAGCACGTCGCTCACGTCGGCGGAGTCGGCGGCCGCGCCGCCCACCATGAAGGTGAGGGTGCCCGCCGTCGCTCCGGCCACACCACCGGAGACCGGGGCGTCCAGCGGCCGATGACCGGCCGCGACCGCCTGTGCCGCAGCGGCTTTCGCGTCGGCGACATCGATGGTGGAACAGTCGATGAACAGGGTGCCCGGCGCCGCGGCGGGCAGGAGCTCGGCGTACACGTCGAGGACGAGCTTGCCGTTGGGCAGCATGGTGATCACCACGTCACGGTCGACGGCGGCTTCGGCGGCGGTGACCACCACCGTCGCGCCGTCGGCGCGCGCCTGCTCCTGCGCGGCGGGGACCGGGTCGAAGGCGAGCACGTCATAGCCCGCCCGCACCAGATTCGCCGCCATGGGCGCGCCCATGTGACCGAGCCCGAGGAAACCGATCTTCTTGGTCATCGCTGTGCCTCCTGTGTCGTCACGCCGAGTTCCTTGTCGCCCAGTTCGGCGAAGTACGCCGCCACCTGCGCGTCGGTGACCTCGGCCAGGCTCGCGGGCTCCCACCGCGGAGTGCGGTCCTTGTCGATGACCTGGGCGCGGATCCCCTCGACCAGATCGTGCGAGCCGAGCGCGGCGATCGAGACCCGGTACTCCTGGTCGAGCACCGCCTCGAGGCTCGGCAGCTCCCGCGCGGCCCGCAACGACCGCAACGTGACCTTCAGCGCGACAGGCGATTTGGCCAGCAGGTCGTCGGCGGCCTTGGTCGCCTCGGGAGAATCGGCAGTCTGCAGACGGGCCGCGATCTCCTCCACGGTGTCGGCGCTGTAGCAGGAGTCGATCCAGCTCTGCTGGGCGAGCAGGTCCGAGGCCGGCGACGGTTCGGCCACCGTCGCGATCGCCGCGTCCACGTCGGCGGTGCGCAGCGCGTCCAGCAGTGCCGGGAGCGCGGCGGACGGCACGTAGTGGTCGGCGAATCCGGCCGCGATGGCGTCGCCCGCGCTCATCCGCGCGGTGGTCAGCGCGACGTGGGTGCCGAGCTCGCCCGGTGCGCGCGAGAGCAGGTAGGTGCCGCCGACGTCGGGCACGAAACCGATCCCGACCTCGGGCATTCCGATCCGGGAGCGTTCGGTGACGATGCGGTGGCTGCCGTGCCCGGACAGGCCGACACCACCGCCCATCACGATGCCGTCCATGATCACCACGTACGGCTTGGGGTAGCGGCCGATGAGTGCGTTGAGGATGTACTCGTCGCGCCAGAACACCCCGGTCGGCGAATCGGCGCTCGCCGTACCGCCTTTCGCGTCGGCGTGGATGGCGACGATGTCACCGCCCGCGCACAAACCGCGCTCGCCCGCGCCGGTGACCACGACCGCGCGCACCGCGTCGTCGTCGGCCCACGCCCGGAGCGCGTCGGTGATGGCCAGTGCCATCGAATGATTCAGCGCGTTGATGGCCTTGGGCCGGTTCAGGGTGATGAGGCCGAGGCCGTCTTCGACGGTGATCAGCACTTCGGGTTCGTCGGTCATGCCGCTCCTGTCAGCGTGCGGGCGACGACCACCCGCATGATTTCGTTGGTGCCCTCGAGGATCTGGTGGACCCGCAGGTCGCGGACGATCTTCTCCAGGCCGTATTCGTGCAGGTAGCCGTAGCCGCCGTGCAATTGCAGCGCCTTGTTGGCGACCTCGAAACCCGCGTCGGTGGCGAAACGCTTGGCCATCGCGCACAGTTCGACCTTGTCCGGCGCCCCGGCGTCGAGCGCGGCCGCGGCCCGCCACAGCAGGGTCCGCGCCGCTTCCAGCTCGGTGCGCATGTCGGCCAGGTCGAACTGCAGGGCCTCGTTGCGCGCCAGCGGTTTGCCGAAGGCGTGCCGTTCGGCCAGATACGGCACGGTCTTGTCCAGCGCCGCCTGCGCGCCGCCGACCGAGCAGGCCGCGATATTGAGCCTGCCGCCGTTGAGCCCGTTCATCGCGATCGCGAAGCCGTCGCCCTCGGCGCCGAGCCGGTTGGCCACCGGTACGCGCGCGTCCTCCAGGATCACCTGGCGTGTCGGCTGCGCGTTCCAGCCCATCTTGCGCTCGTTCGGTCCCACCGTCAGGCCGGGTGTGTCGGCCGGGACGATCAGCGCCGAAATGCCGCGCGAACCTTCCTGACCGGTGCGAACCATCATCACGTACACGTCGTTGGCGCCCGCACCGGAGATGAACTGCTTGGCGCCGGTGAGGATGTAGTCGTCCCCGTCCCGCACGGCCTTGGTACTCAAGGCCGCCGCGTCGGAACCGACACCCGGCTCGGTGAGGGCGTAACTGCCGAGCAGTTCCATCGAGGCCATCCCGGGCACCCAGCGGTTCCGCTGTTCTTCGGTGCCGAAAGCGTCGATCATCCAGGTCGCCATGTTGTGGATCGAGATGTAGGCCGCGACCGCGGGACACCCGGTGGCCAGCTCTTCGAAGATCCGCACGGCGTCGAGCCTGCGCAGCTGCGAGCCGCCGACGTCCTCGCGCACATAGATGCCGCCCAAGCCGACCGGGCCTGCCTTGCGGAGCACGTCTACCGGGAAGTGTTTGCGCTCATCCCATTCCAGCGCGTTCGGCGCGAGGAATTCGTCGGCGAACTGGCGCGCGGTCTCACCGATCGCGCGCTCGTCGTCGTCGAGTGTGAACACGGCCGGTCAGTCCATCGTCGGGATGACGAAGGCGTTGGACTCCTTCAGACCGGCAGGCCAGCGCTGGGTCACCGTCTTGGTCTTGGTGTAGAAGCGGATCGAGTCGGGACCGTGCTGGTTGAGATCGCCGAAGCCCGAACGCTTCCAGCCGCCGAAGGTGTAGTAGGCGATCGGCACCGGGATGGGCACATTGATGCCGACCATGCCGACCTGCACGCGCGCGGCGAAATCGCGGGCGGTGTCACCGTCGCGGGTGAAGATGGCGACGCCGTTGCCGTATTCGTGCTCGTTCGCCAGACGCAGGCCCTCTTCGTAGTCCTCGGCACGGACCACGGTCACGACGGGACCGAAGATCTCCTCCTTGTAGATCCGCATGTCGGCGGTGACCTTGTCGAACAGGCTCGCGCCGACGAAATAGCCGTCCTCGGCACCCTCGACGACCAGCCCGCGGCCGTCGACAACCAGCTCGGCGCCCTCGTCGACACCGATCTGCACGTAGTTGTTCACCCGGTCCACACCGTCACGCCCGACCAGCGGACCGAAATCGGCGCCCGGATCGTCGGACCGGCCGACATTGAGCTTGTGCACCCGCTCGGTCAGCTTGGCGACCAGCCGATCGGCGGTCTCCTCCCCCACCGGCACGGCCACCGAGATCGCCATGCACCGCTCGCCCGCGGAACCGTAGCCCGCGCCGATCAGCTGGTCGGCGACATCGTCGAGGTCGGCGTCGGGCATGACGATCGCGTGGTTCTTGGCGCCGCCGAAGCACTGGGCGCGCTTGCCGTTCGCGGTCGCGGTCTCGTAGATGTACTGCGCGATCGGGGTCGAGCCGACGAAGCCGACGGCCTTGATCCGCGGGTCGTGCAGGATCGTGTCGACGGCTTCCTTACCGCCGTTGACCACGTTGAACACCCCCGGCGGCAGGCCCGCCTCGAGGAACAGCTCGGCCAGGCGCAGCGGCACCGACGGGTCGCGCTCGGACGGCTTGAGCACGAACGCGTTGCCGCACGCCAGCGCCGGACCGGCCTTCCACAGCGGGATCATGGCCGGGAAGTTGAACGGGGTGATGCCGGCGACGACGCCCAGCGGCTGCCGCATCGAGTACACGTCGATGCCGGTGCCCGCGCTCTCGGTGTACTCGCCCTTGAGCAGGTGCGGGATACCGACAGCGAACTCGATCACCTCGAGGCCGCGCTGGATGTCGCCCTTGGCGTCGGCGATGGTCTTGCCGTGCTCCGACGACAGCAGCGCCGCCAGGCTGTCGATCTCGTCGTTGACCAGGGTCAGGAACTTCATCAGCACCCTGGCCCGCTTCTGCGGGTTGAACGCCGCCCACACCGGCTGCGCCGCGGCCGCGTTGGCGATCACCGCCTCGACCTCGGCGGTACTCGCCAACGGAACCCTGGCCTGCACCTGCCCGCTGTTCGGATCGAACACCTCACCGAACGCGCCCGAAGCGCCCTTGACGTGCTGTCCGTCGATGAAGTGGGTGAGTTCGCGAACCATGCCAGTCCTTGTCGTGGGGGTCGGTGCACCCGGGGGCGCAGTTGAAAGGTGATCCAATAGTTGGATGTCCTATCAATTGATACCATGGCAGCACTATTGGCACCTTGTCAACACTTTGCCGAACTATTGACAGATTGCCAACAACTGCTCACTCTGGTGCGCAGTCCATCGACAACTGGGAGAGGAACCCCGATGAGCACCGCCGATACCGACCGCGGCACCGACGCCGAGTCGGAGCTGCAGGGCCTGGCCGAACTGGCTCGCAACTTCTTCGCGAACACCGTCGCGCCGCACCGCGAGGAGTTCGCCGCGCAGGGCTTCCCGAGCCGGGAGGTCTATCGCAAGGCCGGCGAACTCGGCCTGCTGTGCATGTCGATCCCCGAGGAGTACGGCGGTGGCGGCGGCACCTTCGCCCACGAGGCCGTGCTGTTCACCGAGCAGGTCAAGGGCGGCGATTCGGCCATGCAGCTCGGCGTGCACACCGGCATCGTGCCCCACTACATCCTGGCCTACGCCTCGGCGGAGAACAAGAAGCGCTGGCTGCCCAAGCTGGCCTCGGGCGAGTGGATCGGCGCCATCGCCATGACCGAGCCCGGCACCGGCTCCGACCTGCAGAACATCGCGACCAAGGCGGTCAAGGACGGCGACGACTACCTGATCACCGGCGCCAAGACCTTCATCTCCAACGGCCGCAACTGCGATCTGCTGATCATCGCGGTCAAGACCGATCCGACCCAGGGCGCCAAGGGCGTCTCGCTCGTCGTCGCCGAGGTTTCCGACGACACTCCCGGCTTCGAACGCGGCAGGCTGCTCAAGAAGATCGGCCAGAAGGGCCAGGACACCACCGAGCTGTTCTTCGACGGCTTGCGCGTGCCGCAGGCGAACCTGCTCGGCGCCGAGGGCGAGGGCTTCATCCAGCTCATGCAGCAGCTGCCCCAGGAGCGCCTGATCTGCGGCGTCGCGGCCGCGGCCGCGATCGAGGCGGCAGTCGACGAGACGCTGGCGTATGTCAAGCAGCGCAACGCTTTCGGCAAGCCCCTGTTCGCCATGCAGAACACCAGGTTCGAGCTGGCCGAGTGCGCGACGATCGCCGAGGTGGTGCGCACGTTCGTCGACTCCGCTGTCGACAAACACCTGCGCGGCGCACTGGACGTCAAAACCGCGGCGATGGTCAAGTATTGGACCACCGATCAGCAGTCCCAGGTGATCGACCGCTGTGTCCAGCTACACGGTGGCTATGGCTACATGGAGGAGTACCCGATCGCCCGGATGTGGGCCGACGGCCGCATCTCGCGCATCTACGCCGGCGCCAACGAGGTCATGAAGGACCTCATCGCCCGCTTCCTCTGACGTGCGACGCCCGCGCCTACTCGGTCACCTGGACTGTGTGGGCGCGGGCGAGCTCGTCCAGAAATGCCCGGACCGCACGCCGGGAACTCAAGCGGACGAAGTCGAGGTCCTGGTACGCCGGGTCGATCTGCGCGGTCTGGTAGCGAATCCGGTTCTGGGCGTGGGTTGTCCACGCCCAGAGAATCACCGACCGCTGCGGGTCGAACGAGAGCATGTCTCGCCACCGTTCCCTGTTGCCGTTCCACAATTCGCGCCTGGTCAGCGCCCGGCCCACCGTCCGTCTGACGATCTGCGCCATGACGATCGGCTTGGGCAGATCGAGCCAGACCACCGTGTCGGCCCGACGCCACACCAGGTCACCGAGCTTGCCGCGATAGTTGCCGTCGACCACCCACGCGTCCCCACCGGTCCGCTCCGAGACAGCGGCCCGGAATTCCGGCTCCGCCATCGGCGTCCAGCCCGCCTGGTGATGGATGGCGTCCAGCTCGACGTACGGGATGTCGAGCATGCGCGAAATCCGCCGGGCCAGCGTGCTCTTCCCGGAGCCCGACGTCCCTACCACCGAAATCCGCCGCGTCACAGCCACAACGACATTATCCAGGATTCGCGCCGGACGGTACCGGCACTTACTCGAAACGGAGTACGACGTTGTCGGAGACGGGGCGAGTGCGGCAGGCCAGCACGTAGCCGGACGCGGTCTCGTGGTCGGTGATCGCCAGCAGCGGATCGGGGTCCATGGCGACCGCACCGGATTCGACTGCGGCGCGGCATGTTCCGCAGGAGCCACCGAGGCAGGAGTACGGGAGGTCCTCGCGCTGTCCGAGCGCTGCGTCGAGGACGGACCGATCTCGTGGCATATCGAATTCCATGGGCCTGCCGTGTCCGGTGAGGGTGACGCGACTGGTGGTGGCGTCCGTCGCCGGTGCTGCCGAACGGATGGTGTCGGTGTCGAACAATTCGAGCAGGATCCGCGAGCGGTCCAGCCCTCGCTCGGTCAACGAGGCAACGGTGCGGATCACGAGATCCCTCGGGCCACACAGGAACCAGCGGTCAGCGTCCTCCGTGATGGTGGCCGGATCAATCCGGCCGTGCCGATAGGTCAGGCCAGAGACAGGCTCGGGCAGTGGACGGTTGCCATGTCGCGAGAGATGGTGGGTCACCTGGAGGCGCCCGGGAAAGCGGTCGGCGAGGTCACGCAGCGGGCCGTCCAGCATGATGTCGTCCAGGCCGCGGCTGCCGTAGTGCACGGTGAACGTGCTGTGCGATTCGGATTCCAGGACGGTACCGACGATGGAGACGATCGGCGTGATCCCGCTGCCCGCCGCAACCGCCGTGTAGGAGCACCGGGCCGTGGAATCCAGTCCGGGAGTGAACATCCCGGCCGGCTCGGAGACATACAGTGTGGAGCCGGCGATCCGATGGTCGAGCACATAGCTGGAGAACGCTCCCCCGTCCTGGCGTTTCACCGCGATACGCAGGCGCCCGGATCCCGCCGGGTCGCACAGCGAGTAACTGCGCCGGATCGCTTCGCCGTGGCGGGTACCGCGCACGACGATGTGCTGACCGGCGGCGTATCGGAACCGGTCGGCGAGTTCGGCCGGGACATCGAATTCGACGATCGCGCTGTCGCGCGTATCGCGGGTGACCGAGCGCACCGTCAGACGGTGGAAACCCAGCGCGGGCCCGTGGGGAAGTGGATCGAACGCTGATGTTCCGCCGGCGGGCCGCGCTATGGCCTGCCGGACCTGATCGATGCCGGCACGTCCGAGCGCGGTCGCCGTGTGTGCCAGCAGTTGTGGGCGGAGCACCGCCGTCGGCCGGTCCAGGAGTCCGGCGATGCGCGCGATCGCCCGCCCGACCCGAGCATCCCGGGCCCCGGCGGCCAGGCCGAGCCCGACCAGGGATCCCGCGCTACGCGTCAGAACCTGACCGCTCGCGTCCACATGCGGCATGGCCAGGTCGAAGAGTTTGGTGATCAGCCAGGCATCGTCGATCGCGGCGGCGGCCGCGCGGAAGTAGCGCCGGGGTAGGTCGTGATCGCCGTCTGCCAGCACCGCCCGGAGCCGCATGGCTTGCAGCGCCGACACCGTCATGCCTTGGCCGAAGGCCGGGCTGAAGCTGCAGACCGCGTCACCGAAGACCAGCAGCCCGTCGGGAAAACGCTCGAGTCGCTCGTAGCGGCGACGCTGGTTGGCGAGGTAACGGTACGTGGCGATGTCGGTGAGTGATTCGGCTTCTACCAGTGCCTGACGCACATCCGGCGGGGCGACCGAGGACGCGAACCGCCAGAAGCCATCGGAATCCGCTGGTGGGTGGTCGTTTCCGTAGCCGATCAGCGTGAGGATGTGCTTGCCGTCCTCCACCGCGAACAGCGCCAGGCCCCGTGCGGGCTGCTGGTTGGAGACGATGATCTCCTTGTCGCCGCGCACCGCACCAGCGGGCAGCCGGACGTATCGACTCGCGTACATCATGTCGATCCGCACGCCTTCCTCGGCGGGCCGGTCGTAGCCGAGATCAGCCAGCCAGTCGTTGACCGGACCGTGTCTGCCCAGACAGCTGACGATCAGATCGGCCTCGATCTCACCCACACCGGCGACCCGAACGCCACGCACCCGCTCCGCCGCACGGTCGTGGCACAGTGCCTCCACGGTGCGACCGTCGAGAAAGTCCACATTCGGCAGATCACGGACGCGTTCGCGCACTCGCCATTCCAGGAACGGACGGCTCGCCTGTAAGACCGAGTACCCGCTGTCGGATTGACGCAGTGTGTGCCCGCCCAGCGACATCCGCATCTCGCTCAGCGCGCGACACTCGACCGCCCCCTCGGCGAGCAGGTCCTGCGTCAACCCTGGGAACAGCTCCTCGAAGATCCGCGTTCCCCGCGCCAGCAGCGCGTGCACATGACTGCCCTGCGGTACTCCGCGCCGATCCCCCTGGCTCGACAGATCGTCCCGTTCGATCACGGTGACCTTCGCGAAGCTCTCGCTCAACACGCGTGCGGCCAGCAGCCCCGCCATGCTCGCGCCCAGCACCACGGCGTGCTCCCGGCTCGCGCGATCGGCACGTCCGTCTCGGTTACTCGTCACTTCGCCCTCCGACATCGTTGTCACGGCATTCGCCCCCGCGTGAGCACCTCTATCGAAGAGCACCAGCCTGAGACTCATTGCTAAATTAGTCTCAGTAGTAACCGGGGCGCAAGACGCCTCCCCACCCTGCCGGAGTACAAAGAGCCATGACCTCATCGACCCGCTCCTCGGAAGAGCTGCTGGACGCCGCCGTCAGTTTGATCGCCGAATCCGGACTCGACGGCTTGACCCTGACGACGGTGGCCGAACGCGCGGGGGTATCGCGAGCCACGGCATACCGTGAACTCGGAGACAAGAAGGCGCTCGTCTCCGCGGTGGGTCGCCACGAGATCGGGCGCATGGTCGCCGCCGCGTACAGCAAGATCGACCTGTTCGCACCGGTGGCCGATATTGCCCGCTCAGCAACTCTTTTCGCGATCGCCTACCTGCGCGAGCATGCGGCGTTCGACTACCTGCGGACACACGAACCCGCCTGGCTGCTCACGATCGCGATCACGCACGGACAGTCGGAACACAACCTGGTCGAGACCGTCGCCGCGTTCGCGGAGCCCCTCATCGCGGCCCGCGACGAGAAGTCGCTGGCCCTTCCCCCACGCCAAGCCGCCGAAGTCATCGTGCGTACCGTCCTGTCGCATGCGCTACTGCGCGACAGCAGCCTCACCGACGAACAGATCGCCGACACGGCCGCACGCGCGATCACCAGGAGGTAGTCCCGACCACCGACCGAACGAAGTCTGATACCAGTAGTTCAAATCGTCTCGCTCCCCCGGCGGCGCTACCGGTCAGCGGATACGCGTGGTGCGGGCGGGCTCTCCGCGATAGCGCGAGGCGTCGCCGTCGATGCGGCAGATCTTCCGTCGGGACCGCGATGAGGTCGCAGATGATGCGCATGGTCGGCGCGGAGAGCAGCGACAGGACGAACTTGCGCAGGCGGCCCATCATTCGGCCGTCTCGCGGCGAGCTGAGGTTGTCGGTACCGCCGTTACCGGATAGCGTTGACGATGTCAGTGCACAATTGTTCACTCAATAGTTCAGCGGGGTGGCGGCGATGAGGTTGCTGGTGTCAGCGATGGTAGACGCCTTGGTAGAGAAGACCGCAGACGATCGGCAGGCGATCGGCGAGTTCGCGCGGGAAGTGCGGGCCGCGGTGGTCGCTCGCCAGCGGAAGCTCGGGCGGGTGGCGACCGCCTCCGGCCGCGAATTGATGCGGGAAGGGCGTTCACTGGCCTTCGACATCGCCGATCTGGCGGACGCGGCCAGGAGGGCACGGGCCGACCGGCTTCGTGACGACCCGCGCCGGTCCGCCGGGCGGAAGTGGTGATCGGCACGGCATTGGCGGTACTGGTCGGACTCTGCGCGCTCGTCGCGGGCTCGCTGCTGGCCGGGTACGCCGTCGTGGTCGCCGTCTACTGGCTCGAACTGCGTCAGAATTCCGTGGCGAGCGATGGGCCCTACCTGGTGCGGCGGCGGCGCTCGCGGCGGACCAGGCACAATGGACTCGATGAAACCTTGGCAACCGGATCAGCTCACCATCGACGACGGCCCGCCCCACAACGGGGAGCGGGTCGGGATCGACGATCTCCGGGTGCTGCGCGAACAGTTCGTCGACTTCATGCTCGGCTACAAGTTCGCGATAGACGAGGTCACCACCAAGATCGATATCTTGCGTGAGGACTTCAACAACGCGCACGAGTACAACCCCATCGAACATGTGCGGTCGCGGCTGAAGTCGCCCGAGAGCGTGCTGGAGAAGGTCCGGCGCAAGAACTACGCGATGAATCTGGCCGCGATCCGGGAGAACGTGCTCGATATCGCCGGTGTCAGGGTGGTCTGCAGCTTCATCTCCGATATCGACACGATCAGGGCCATGCTGGTCGGCCAGGAGGACATCACCGTCCTGGAGGAGCGCGACTACATCACCAATCGCAAGCCGAACGGCTATCAGAGCCTGCACCTGATCGTGTCGATTCCGGTGTTCCGCTCCGATCGCACCGAACGGATCCCGGTCGAGATCCAGATCCGCACCATCGCGATGGACTTCTGGGCCAGCCTCGAGCACAAGATCTACTACAAGTACCGCGGCGAGGTTCCCCCGAATCTGCGCAGCGATCTCGCCCAGGCGGCCGAGGTGGCCACCCAGCTCGACGAGAAGATGGAAGCCCTGCATCGGCAGGTCGATCGCGGCGGCCCGCAGCCCAAGCGGGGCGCGGTCGATTCGCTCGACCTCAGCGTGCTGTACAACAGCCTCACCGCGGCCCATCCCGTCGACCTGCGGCCGGGCGATCTACCCACCTGACCAGGCCCGGAGGGACCGCGAATTCGCGAGCGCGCGGCCACCATTCGGCGACTGCCCGATCCACCACCCAGGGGTGGCGTGAATCTTGTACTGTCGCAACAGATCAGGTGCTGTCCCGTCGACGGTTCCTTCCCCGGGATGGGCACCGCTGTCACACTTGCAGAGGAGCGAGGCGCATGGCCGACGTGCACACCCCGGTGATCCGGACCGATATCCCGCATTCGGCGCGGATCTGGAACTACTGGATGGGTGGCAAGGACCACTACGAGATCGACAAGATCGCCGGCGACGCCGGCCTTGCCGTCGACCCGGACATCTCCACCATGGCCGTGCAGTCGCGGCAGTTCCTGATCAGGGCCGTCCGGTTCCTGGCGCGCGAGCGTGGCATTCGGCAGTTCCTCGACATCGGCACCGGGCTGCCGACGATGCAGAACACCCACGAGGTCGCCCAGGGCGTCACGCCCGATGCCCGCGTGGTGTACGTGGACAACGATCCGCTGGTGCTCACCCATGCGCGGGCGCTGCTGACCAGCACCACTCCCGAGGGCGTCACCACCTACATCGATGCCGATTTCCACGATCCCGAGCAGATCATCGCCGACGCGCGCAACGTCCTGAACTTCAACGAGCCGATCGCGGTGATGTTCATGGGCGTGCTCGGTCACGCCAGGACCTACGACGATCTGCTGCGAATCGTCCGGACGGTGCTCGGAGCGGTGCCGTCGGGCAGCCACCTGATCATGTGGGACGGCACCGACGACAGCCAGGCCTACGTGACGCTGTGCGAGAACTACACCGGCACCGGCGGCACACCGTACATCCCGCGGCCGCAGGCCCAGATCCGCGCCGTGTTCGACGGCTTGGAGCTGGTGGAGCCCGGCTTCACGTCCATCACCCAGTGGCAGGCGGAGGGGACCGAGGTCGGCGAGGTCCGTCCGATCTCGGCGTACGGCGCGGTCGCCCGCAAGCCCTGACCGAAGTGGTCAGCGTGGTGGCGACTGCTCGCGGTGCAGCAGCCACCACGCGACGACGAGATCGTCGGTGCGGTCGAGGTCGAGGCCGGTGAGCTCGGCGAAGCGGGTGAGCCGGTTGCGGACGGTGTTGCGGTGCAGGTACAGCGCGGCCGCGGTGTCATCGATGCGCCGATCGCAGTCGAGATAGGTTTCGACGGTTCCGAGGATCTCCCCCGCCGCACCACCATGGCGGCGCAGCGGCTCGAGGTGTTTCTCCGCGAGCAACTGCGCGACGTCCTCGGCCGCCCCGAGCAGCGGTAGCGGGCCGAGGGATCCCAGGTCGACCGATCCGCGGCGCCCATGGCGCACAGCCAGATCCAGTGCGCGCCGCGCCTGGCGGTACGAGGCCGCGGCATCGCCGAGCGGCACAGCCGATCCCAGGGCGACCACGCTGTCGTCCGGGAGTGAATCCGGGGTGCGTGGCAGCAGCGCGACCAGATGCTGGTCGACCACCGTGTCCACGACCGGCAGATCCGTCGTCGACCCCCGGGCCCGCAGGGCGGCGAGCAGGTCGGTGGTGGCGGTGGTCTCGTTCCACGCGGCGCAGGCGATCCGGTAGCGATGCTCCGGGTCGAGGCGGTGATCGCGGGCGTCGACGAGCAGCACGGCGGGCGAGAGGGTGCCGTCGACGAGGCTGCGCACGAAATCGGCGCGGCGGGCGGCCCCGGCCACGGCCCGCTCCTGCGCGACCACATGCACGGCGGTGGCGGACGCGGTCGCCCATTCCCAGGTGAGGTCCTGCATTTCGTCGATCTCGGCGGCGGGGATGTCGCGGGTCGCGGCGCGGCGGCGGATCAGTTCGAAGATCCTGCGCGCGCCGATCTGCAGGCTGTGTGCCACCAGGTCGAGGGGGATCTGCTGGTCGGCCCAGGTTCTGGCGAGAGTGGTGAGTTCGTCGAATCCCGCGTGCTGGGCCTGCTCGTCACCGAGTTGGGCGACGACGATGCGCAGCACCGCGCGGGTGTTGATCTCGATCGAGCTCGCGTCGACCTGGTCGTAGACCGGGATGTGCTCGCGGTACAGCCGGGTCAGGTCCGCCGCGATCTCGTTCAGCTCGGGGTCGACCTCCGCGATCATCACCGCGATCTGGGCCGCGATCTTGCGCCGGTGTGGTCCCAGCGGAAGGGCGGGCACCGTTCTACCGATGTGCATATGCACATCAAACTCGGTCTCCGCGCCTATTTCAATGCCGCCGACCGGCATCGATAATTGCATCTGCACACGCAGAGCGGTTCCTTCACCGAAAGCAGAAGATATGGACTTCGCCCCAAGCGCTCGCGCCACGGATCTCGTCGACCGAGTCCGCGGTTTCATCGCCGAGGAGATCGCCCCGATCGAGGCGGACTACCACCGCAGCGTCGCCGCCCTGCGTGACTCCGGCGCCGACCCATGGAATCCGCTGCCCGTGCTCACCGAGCTGCGGACGAAGGCGCGCGCGGCGGGATTGTGGAATCTGTTCCTGCCCGCGGCGCACGCGGGCGAGTACGCCGCGCGGTTCGGCACCGACGGCGGCACCGGCTTGACCAATGTCGACTACGCGCCGATCGCCGAGGAGACGGGACGCTCGTTCCTGGCGCCGTATGTCTTCAATTGCAACGCACCGGATTCCGGGAACATGGAGGTGCTGCTCCAGTTCGGAGATCCGGCCCAGCGTGCGCGGTGGCTGGAACCGCTGCTCGACGGCACCATCCGTTCGGCGTTCGGCATGACCGAACCCGACGTCGCGTCCTCCGACGCCACCAACATGGCGGCGACCGCGGTGCTCGACGGCGAGGACGTGGTGATCAACGGCCGCAAGTGGTGGACCACCGGTATCGGCCATCCCGACTGCGCGGTCATCATCTTCATGGGCCTCACCTATCCCGAGGCCGAGAAGCATCGCAGGCACACGATGGTGCTCGTCCCCGTCGACGCCCCCGGTGTGCGGATCGAGCGGATGCTGCCCGCGATGGGCCGCTACGACGAGCCGTTCGGGCACGGCGAGGTGTCGTTCACCGATGTGCGCGTGCCCGCCGGGAATATCGTGCTCGGGCCTGGTCGCGCGTTCGAGATCGCGCAGGGGCGGCTCGGTCCCGGCCGCGTCCATCACTGTATGCGGCTGATCGGGCTGGCCGAGTCGGCGCTCGCGGCGGCGTGTGCCCGCGGGGTGGAACGCACGGCGTTCGGCAGGCCGCTGGCCCGGCTGGGTGGCAATCGGGAGCGAATCGCCAAGGCGCGCATCGCGATCGACGCGGCGCGGCTGCTGGTGCTCAACGCGGCGTGGAAGCTCGACACCGTCGGCGCGTTCGGCGCGCTGAGCGAGATCAGCCAGATCAAGGCGCACGTGCCGATGATGGCGCAGGAGGTCATCGACTTCGCCATGCAGATCCACGGTGGTGCGGGCCTTTCCGATGATGTGCCGTTGTCGGCGGCGTGGACGACCGCGCGGGCGGTGCGGCTCGCCGACGGGCCCGACGAGGTGCATCTGGATGTCGTCGGCCGGCTCGAGCTCGCCAAGTACGCACGGGGGCGGTGACCATGGCCAGGGTTCTGATCACCGGTGGCGCGTCCGGTCTCGGTGCGGCACTGGCCCGGAGGTTCGCCGCGCGGGGTGACCGCGTCGTGGTCACCGATCTGGCGGAGGACGCCGTGGTCCCGGCGGGTGCGTCGTATCTCCGGCTGGATGTGACCTCCGAGGACGACTGGGTGCGGGCGCGCACCACCGTGCGGGAGAGCCTGGGCGGGCTGGACATTCTCGTCAACAACGCGGGCATCGCCGCCGGTGGGCGGATCGACCGTGTCCCCGAGGACGAGTGGGCGCGGGTCATGAACATCAATGTCCTCGGTGTCGCCGCCGGCTGCCGGACGTTCACGCCGATGTTCAAGGCGCAGCGGTCGGGTCATCTGGTCAACACGGCGTCGCTGGCCGGACTCGTGCATCCGCCCGCGATGGCGTCCTACTCGGCGGCCAAGGCCGCGGTCGTGGCGCTCAGCGAGAGCTTGCGCTACGAGCTCGCCCCGCACGGTATCGACGTCTCGGTGGTGTGCCCGTCGTTCTTCCGCACCAATCTGGCGGCCTCGCTCAGCGATGCCGATCCGCTGATGACCAAGGTCGCCCGGAGTCTGATCGACGGTGCGGCGCTGGATGCCGACGACATCGCGACGGCCGCGCTGGCCGGGATCGACGCGCGCCGCTTCCTGGTGCTCACCGATCGCGCCGGGCGCAGGGCGTTCTGGACGAAACGGCTGCTACGCCCGCTCTACGACCGGCAGCTGATGGGTATGGGCCGCCGCACCGCGGTCGCGAACGACAAGGAGATCTCCGAATGAGCACCATCATCATCACCGGCGCCAGTTCCGGGCTCGGCGCGGAGATGGCGCGCCAATTCGCCGCTCGCGGTTACGATCTCGGGCTGTGTGCCCGGCGGGTGGATCGGCTCGACGCGCTGCGCGCCGAACTCGTCGCGGCCCATCCCGGCATCGTCGTGCACACCGCGGCACTCGATGTCACCGACGACGCCGCTGTGCAGACGGTGTTCGAGAAGTTCCTGGCCGAATTCGGCACGCTCGACCGGGTTGTGGTCAACGCGGGCATCGGGCACGGCGCCGCGCTGGGCACCGGCGGACACGCGGCCAACCGGCGGACCGCCCTCACCAATTTCGTCGGAGCGCTGTCGCAGAGTGAGCACGCGCTGGCGGTGTTCCGGGCGCAGCGCCATGGGCATCTGGTGCTCATCTCCTCGTTCTCCGCGGTGCGGGGCATGCGGCGGTCGATGACCACCTATGCCGCGAGCAAGGCCGGTGTGGCCGCGCTCGCCGAGGGGTTGCGTTCGGAACGGATTCCCGGCGTGGACATCTCGCTGATCTGTCCCGGCTACATCCGGTCGGAGATGACGCAGGACCAGGCAGATCGCGCCAAGTTCATGGTCGGCACCGAGACCGGAGTCGGGGCGATGGTGCGCGCGATCGAAGCGCGGAGGGCCGTCGCGTATGTCCCGGCGTGGCCGTGGGTTCCGCTCGCGGTCGCGATGAAGGTACTGCCCCTGTCCGTCCTGAGGAAGCTGACATGACCCACTCCCCCATCGTCTCGGACGCACGGAACGTGCGCGCCGAGGACGCCTTCGACATCGCGGCCCTGACGGCGTGGCTCAGTACCGAGCTGGGCGAGGAGTCGCTCGCGGAGAACCCGCTGGTGCGCCAATTCTCCGGTGGCGCTTCGAATCTGACCTACCTGTTGCAGTACCCGGACCGCGACCTCATCCTGCGTAGACCACCCGGCGGACACCGGGCCGACGGCGCGCACGACATGGCGCGCGAGTACCGCGTGCAGACCGCCCTCGGCCCGGTGTTCGACTACGCACCGCCGACGGTGGCGCTGTGCGAGGACGACAGCGTGCTCGGTGCGCCCTTCTACCTGATGGAACGGCTCGATGGCCTCATCCCGCGCAAGGAACTCCCGCCCGGACTCGCCCTGACGAACTCGCAGGTGCGCACACTGTGCACCAATGTCCTCGACGTCCTGGTCGACCTGCACACCATCGATCCCGCTGCCGCCGGGCTGGATTGGCTGTCGAAGGGCCCCGGCTACGTCGCCCGGCAGGTCTCCGGCTGGTCCGACCGCTACCGCCGGGCTAAAACCCGCAACGTCGGATCCTTCGAAACCGTCATGACCTGGCTGGCCGCCAACCAGCCACCCGACCGCGCAGCGGTGCTGATCCACAACGACTTCCGCTTCGACAACATCGTCCTCGACCGCGCCGACCCGACCCGCCCCATCGGCCTGCTCGACTGGGAAATGGCCACCATCGGCGACCCACTGATGGACCTCGGCGGCGCCCTCGCCTACTGGGTCCAGTCCGACGACAACGCCGCCTTCACATTCTTCCGCCGCCAGCCCACCCACACCCCCGGCATGCTCACCCGCGCCGAAGTGGTCGAATACTACTGCCGCCGAACAGGAACCGGCCTCACCGATCGCGAATGGGCCTTCTACGAGGTCTTCGGCCTGTTCCGCCTCGCCGTAATCTGCCAGCAGATCTACTACCGCTACTACCACCGCCAGACAACCAACCCCGCCTTCCGCTTCTTCGGCCTCGCCGTCGTCCTCCTGGAATGGCGCTGCCGCGGCATCATCCGCAGAAACAAGGGGCTGGCACAGTAGGTGGCCCGATCGGGGAACGAGGAGGGGTCGTGCCGGACATCTACGTGGTGAGCCACGGGCACGCGGAACATACCCGACGCGAAGTCGCGACCCGGGTCGGATCATGCCTGCGTGAGCTCATGGCCGACACCGTCCACGACCATGCCGTCGTCACCCACGGATACGCGTTGACGTTCGTCATCACCAGCTGGATGCAGATCCCTTCGGAGTCGGTGCGGGTATGGCCCTGAGCGGCACCAACTAGCCGGGCCAACGAACCCGGACCGCGCTGGACAGGAGTCAACCACTGGTCGGTGGCAGAATCGTGCGATGACAGATGTCAGGAGCGTTCGCCACCAGACACTTTCGGCTTTCCTGGCTTCCCGCAGCGACTTCGAGCTCGCGGAGATCGTGGATAGGGGCAGGGCCGAGAGCGTGGGAGTGGGTGGGGGCTCGGCAGTCGTCGACATCGACGGGGTGCCGGTGTTCGCCAAGCGCGTTCCGCTGACCGATCGGGAGCTCGCCAACCGGGGCTCGACCGCGAATCTGTTCGACCTGCCGGTGTTCTGCCAATACGGGATCGGGGGTCCCGGCTTCAACGCGTGGCGTGAGCTGGCCGCGAATATCGTTGTCACCGATGGCATTCTGGCCGGTGAGACCGAGGCGTTCCCGATGCTCCACCACTGGCGGGTTCTGCCCGGCCGAGCGCCGATCGCCGACGAACACGCCGACATCGATGCGGTGGTTGCCGCTCAGGGCGGCTGCCCGGCCGTGCGCGCCCGGCTCGACGCGCTGGCCGCCGCATCGTCGAGCCTCGTGTTGTTCTGCGAGTACATTCCGCACTCGATGGCGGAGTGGCTGCGCGAGAACCCGGCGGGCAAGGCCGCCGCGGTCGCGCAGCAGTTGTCGGAGATCGTGACGTTTCTGGCCGATCGGGAGTTGCTGCACATGGACGGGCACTTCGGCAATCTGCGCAGCGACGGGGAGCGGATCTATCTCAGCGACTTCGGGCTGGCTACCTCGCCGCGGTTCGACCTGTCGACCGCCGAGCGCGACTTCGCCGAACGTCACGCCACTCATGACGCCGACTATGCCGCCATGCGGCTGGTCAACTGGCTGGTGACCGATGTCTGCGGAGTGCCGACGCCGACCAGCGGCGGTCCCGTCGCTCGCAACGAGTACGTGGTTCAGTGCGCCGCTGGTCGGATCCCGGGCGACGTGGCGCCGGATGTGGCCGCGATTCTGGCCCGGCACTCACCTGCCGCCGCGAAGATGAACGCCTTCTACTGGCAATTGTTCGGCGGTGACATCCATGCGGAATATCAGTCGGTGACGTAGCGCAGCATCACCGCGGTGTTGAAGTGCCTCGTCTCGACCAATCGGAGGCCGATGCGGTGGTCCAGTGCGGGGAGCATCGGGGTGCCGCCGCCGAGGATCACGGGACAGACGAACAGCTGGTACTCGTCGATGAGGCCGTGGGGCATCAGCGAGGCCGCGAGGCTCGCGCCGCCGACCTCGATGAGGCCATCGCCTGCGGCTTTGAGCTTGCGGACCTCCTCGACCGCGTTCTCGCTGACCAGGGTGCTGTTCCAGTGGACTTCGGTGAGTGTCCGGGAGAAGACGACCTTGGGCTTCTCCATCCAGAGCCTGCTGAACTCGCGCTCGATGGGCGACGCGGTCTCGGGCACGTGCGGCCAGTGTTCGGCCATCAGCTCGTACAGCCTGCGGCCGTGCAGCGAGACCTCGATCGCGCTGTACCTGTCGTTGTGGAACTGGTGCAGCTCCTCGTCCGGGTCGGTCCAGTCGATCTTGCCGTCGCGGTCGTTGATGTAGCCGTCCAGGGACACACCGATCCCGTAGCTCAGTCTCCTCATAACCGTGTAGACCTCCCGCGCGCTCGAAATTCATCGGTAATTGCCACAAACCCATAGACACTGATCTACTATTCTTTGTAGTAGTTCAATGCGGAGTGGGGGAACTCTATGAAGATCTTCGTCGCCGGTACCACCGGAACACACACTTTTCGTACGAGGCCGGTCGACCCGGCCGGCAGGCCGGGCTGGCTCGTCCGGGCCTACTCGGCCTTCGCCGCCCGCCGCCTGCCGAGATTCATCTCCCGCCACCTCGCGTGGAAGCTGGATCCGCTGCTCCTGCGCCTGACGCGCGGCCGCCTCGCGACGACGCTGATCTTCCCGACCGCGGTGCTGGAGACCGAGGGAGCCAGGACGAAAGCCCGGCGACGCAACGCCATCATCTATTTCACCGACGGCGAGCACTTCGTGATCGTGGCGTCCAACGCGGGCAGCGCCACCAATCCCGGTTGGTACTACAACCTTCTCGCCGATCCCGATGTCGTCTTCGGCGGGGCACCGATGCGGGCGACCGTGATCGAGGACGCGGCGGAGCGCCGACGACTCTGGACCATCGCCGACCGGGTTTTCCCTGCCTACATCCCCTACCGCCAGGAGGCGGGCCGAGCCGGCCGAACCGTCCCGATCATCCGGCTCACCCCACGCGACACGCTCTGATCGAATCAGACCGGAAGGAGCCCGGCTTCGGCGCAACCGGCGCGCAGGGTGTCGAAGCCGAACGCTTCGACCGGCCCGAGGACGCCGGCGGTCTCGGGCGGGGTGGTGGTGAGCCGGTGCGCGGCCCACGCCATGAGTTCCCCGGTGAGGGTGTAGGCGCTGGGGCCTTCGACGTGGACTTCGACGGGCGGGACGCCGTTCGCGGTGGCGACCGCGACGACATGGCTGCGGGTGCGGGCGCGCTCGGCGGCATCGGGGCCGCCGGGCGGGCCGATCATCGGGCGGGTGGCGACGTCGATGAGCTTGCGGCCGAGCGGGATTCGCGTCATAGCCGCGGTGAGGGCCGACATCGCCGCGATGGGGCGGCTGAGCGCGGGGAACCAGCCGTTGTAGACCGTGACGAAGTCGAGCGTCGGAAAGTCCATGGGCAGGAACAGCACCTCGGTGCCGGAGACGAGCGTGGCGTTCCTGCGGCGGCCATGGATATCGAAGCCGCGGAATCGGGAGCCGGTGCGTTCCTGGCCGAGCTGGTGGTCGCGCCAGCGTGGCGACGGAAGGGTGAGGCCGTCGCGCAGGGTGGTGCGGGTGCCGTGGCTGAGGCCGCGTCGCAGGGAGCCGGTGGCGAAGTAGCCGATGGCGAGGGAACGTGGGGCAGCACCCGCTCGGTGCGCGGCGAGCGTCGCGGCGAGAATGCCGGGGACATAGTCATAGCCGAAGGCGGGCAGCATCAGCGAGCCGGTCTCGCGGGCCAGGTCGTGCAGTTGACCGCGCAGCTCCAGGACGAAGCCGACCTCGCCGGTCGAATCGATGTAGTGCGCGCCGGACTCGGCGGCCGCGCGGGCGACGGTGTAGCCGAAGCGCTCGAACGGGCCGACAGTGCTGATGAGAACGTCTCCGCGCCGCACCAGGTTCGCGACGGCGGCCGGGTCGGCGACATCGGCGACGGCGTAGTCGAGACCGCCGGAACGCTCGGCGATCGCCGCCAGGGCATCGCGATTACGCCCTGCCACCACCGGTTTCAGTCCTCGGCGCAGCAGGGCGTCGAGGACGAGACCACCCGTGTAGCCGGTGGCACCGAGTAGGACGATGCGTCCGGTCATAGAAGTACTCCTTCGGGATTGTGGATCAGCGCACCGAGGCGGGCGACGGCGCCGTCGACTGGTTTCGCTGCTTGGCGGCGAGCCAGCGCGAATAGCGGCGTAGCGCACGAGTCTGCACACGCTGATCGGCGAGCATCGCCAAGGTCGGGCTGACAGTGAGCGCGGGAGGGGAGCCGGTGGCCATGCGCCGCATCTGGTAACGGACCATCGCCATCTCGGTCGCCGAGGCCAGCGCCTTGTCCGTCCAGGTCACCGGCTTCATGATCCTGGTCGCCTCCAGCCTGTCCCGCCAGCGGTGCGGCAGGTCGGGAGTGACCGCCAGCGCGGTGGCCATGCCGATCATGTCGACATTGTTGTCCAGGACGCGTTCGGCGGTCTCGCGGCGCGAGATGCCACCGGTCAGCATGAGTGGCAGGGCGCTGGTCTCGGCCAGTTCCGCGGCCAGTTCCAGGAAGTACGCCTCCCGCGCGGCGGCGCGGCCGTCGGCGGGGCGGCCGGACATGGCCGGGCTCTCGTAGCTGCCGCCGGACACTTCGACGAGGTCGACGCCGAGCGACGCGAGCATCTCGATCACCGTGTGCGCGTCGTCGGCATCGAAACCGCCGCGCTGGAAATCCGCGGAATTCAGTTTCACGGCGACAGCGAAATCAGGCGCCACCGCGCCGCGAATGCCACGCACGATCTCGACCAGCAGCCGCGCGCGGTTCCCGAGCGACCCGCCCCACTCGTCGGTGCGGTTGTTCACCAGCGGCGACAGGAACTGCGACAGCAGATACCCGTGCGCGGCATGGACTTCCACACCGTCGAAACCCGCCTCTTCGGCGCGCTGTGCCGTGGTGACGAAACGGCCGATGGTCTCGTGGATCTGCCACGGGGTCATCGCCACCGGCTGACCGAACCGCTTGGAGTGACGGCCGAGCTCGACCGCGATATCCGAAGGACCCCAGACGACACCGGGCATGCGCGCCTGCACCTGACGCCCTGGGTGGCTGATCTGCATCCACATGGCCGCGCCGGCGGCCTTGCCCGCCCGCGCCCACGCCGTGAACGGTTCCAGCGGCGCGTCCGCATCGAGGACGATGCCGCCGGGCCCGGTCAGCGCTTCGGCGTGCACCATCACGTTTCCGGTGATCAGCAGGCCGGCGCCGCCCGCGCCCCAGCGCCGGTACAGGGCGACCAGGCGGTCGTCGGGCAGCTGGGCGGCACCGGCCATGCCCTCCTCCATCGCTGCCTTGGCGATCCTGTTCTGCAGAACCTGACCGGATCGCAGCCGCAGGGGCGAGAACAATCCGACCGACCCCGAACCGCTCGACATCGCGACTCCTTTCCGGCACGCATATTGACATTGCTTACATTCGTGCGCGAGGGCCAACAGTAGAGATAAATGTAAGCACTGTCAACACTTGCTAAATTTGAGCCATGGCACTGTCGAACACGTCGTATCACCACGGCGACCTCCCGAGCGCGCTGGTGCGCGCGGCCGTGGAGCTCCTCGAAGAAGACGGTGCGGCAGACCTCTCGCTCCGGGCGGCCGCGCGCCGCGCCGGGGTGTCGACGGCCGCGCCGTACCGCCATTTCGCCGATCGCGATGCCCTGCTGTCTGCGGTCGCCGCCGTCGGCTATCGCGATCTGGCCCAACACCTGGTTGCCGCGAGCCCGGCGCCGAGCACCGCCGACGACCTCGCCGCGATCGCCGCCGCCTACGTCCGGTTCGCGCTGGCCCGGCCCGCGCTGTTCCGGGTGATGTTCTCCGACCCGTGCGATCCGACCAGTCCGGAACGAGTCGCCGCGACCACCGCGATCCACGAATACGTCAGATCGATTGTGCGGCAGGTGTTTCCCGGGTCGGACGAGGAGTCGCTGGCGACGGCGATGTGGGCGCTGGTCCACGGCCTGGCTTTTCTGTACCTGCACGGCAAGTTCGACGCCGAGGACATCGACGAGCGGGTCCGCAGTACCGTTTTCGCGGTACTCGAGCTGTCGGGCCCGCCCGCCTAGCGCGTCGGCTCAGGGCTTCCGCCGTAGCCGTCTGGCGTCACCCCTTCGGACCTTCACCGCGCGCCGAGCCGCTTCATCGCCTTCAGCACGACAGTCAGGGTGCTCGCCCACGCGCTCTCGGAGAAACCGGTCGGCGCGCCGAATCCCAGGACTCGCTGATGCGCCACCGTTTGCGCTTCGGTGTACTTCAGCATGCCGTCGGCACCGTGGCGGCGGCCCAGCCCGGAATCACCCATGCCACCCATCGGCGAATCGACACTGCCCCAGGCCGCGGCGTAGGCGTCGTTGACATTGACCGTGCCCGCGTGCACCCGGGCCGCGACCGCCCGCCCCTTGGCGCCGTCGCGGGTCCAGACGCTGGCGTTGAGGCCGTAGGCGGTGGCGTTGGCCCGTTCGACCGCCTCGTCGACATCACCGAAGGAGTAGATCGACACGACGGGGCCGAAGGTTTCGTTGTCGTAGAGCGTCATATCCGGGGTGACACCGGTGATGATGGTCGGCTCGTAGAACAGCGGCCCGAGATCAGGGCGGGCACGGCCCCCGGCCAGGACCGTCGCGCCCTTGGCGACCGCGTCCTCGACGTGCGCGGTGACGGTGTCGAGCTGGGACTGGTTGGTCAGGCAGCCGACGTCGGTGCTGTAGTCGTAGGCCGCCCCGATGCTCAGCGCCTTGGTCCGTTCGACGAACGCGGCGACGAACTCCTCGCGGATCGACTCGGCCACATACATCCGCTCGATGGACACGCACAGCTGCCCGGTCGAGGAGAAGCACGCCGAGACCGCACCGGCGGCGGTGCGCGCGATATCGGCGTCGTCGAGGACGATCATCGGGTTCTTGCCGCCGAGCTCGAGCGAGGCACCGATGAGCCGTTCGCCGGCGTCACGGGCGATCTGGCGGCCGCTGGCAGTGGAACCGGTGAACATCAGGTAGTCGGCGTTGTCCATCAGCGGCGTGCCGATGGAGCTACCGCGCCCGACCACCATCTGCCAGACACCGCTCGGCAGCCCGGCCTCGTGCATCAGATCCAATGCCCACAGTGCGGTCAGCGCGGTCTGGGTATCAGGTTTCTGCACCACCGCGTTACCGGCCAGCAGAGCCGGAATCGCGTCTCCCGCACCCATACTCAGTGGATAGTTCCACGGCGAGATGACCGCGACGACACCCTTGGGGTGATGCAGTTCGGTGGTGTGGGTCAGCAGGGGGATGGCGCCGCGGCGGCGTTTCGGCGCGAGCAGTGTGGCGGCGCTGCGCGCGTAGTACCGGGTCGCGATCGCGATGTCGGTGACCTCGAGAAAGGCATCGCGACGGGCCTTGCCGTTCTCGGCCTGCATCAGGTCCAGGGCTTCGTGCTGCCGCTCGAGCACCAGGTCGTGGAAACGCAGCAGGATCGCCTTGCGCGTGGAGACCGGCGTGGCCGCCCACGCGGCCTGGGCGGCACCGGCGCGGGTGAACGCCGCCTCGACATCGGCGGGTGTCGACACCGGCAGGGTGGCCAGCGGATCCCCCGTGAACGGGATCGTGGTCGTGACCTGCGCGGCGTCCGGCCCTGCCGCGACACGGGCGGACAGTCGCCGCAGCAGCGCGGGGCTCAGCGACGGCGGAAGACCGGCGCCGCGGACAGCGGCGGGCCGGGTGGCATGGTCCAGAGACATGATGGGCTCCAAGATGTTCGAGAGAGGCGGGCGAATCAGCGGCCCGCCGGAATCAGTGCAGCGCCGCGCGCAAGGTGTCGCACGCCAGCTTGATGGCGGCGTTCGCCGCGTGGGTCGAGCGCATCGCATTGATCATCACGAAGTCGTGGATGATCCCGCCGAAGCGCACCTGGGTCACCGGCACACCCGCCGCACGGAGCTTGGCCGCGTAGGCTTCGCCCTCGTCGCGCAGCACATCCGCTTCACCGGTGATCACCAATGCCGGTGGCAGACCACGTAACTGGTCGACGGAAGCGCGCAGCGGGGCGGCGTAGATCTCCTCGCGCTGCGCGTCGTTCTCGGTGTACTGGTCCCAGAACCACTTCATGCCCTCGCGGGCGAGGAAATAGTGCTCGGCGAACTGACGATAGGACGCGGTATCGAAATCGGCGTCCGTCACCGGATAGAACAGCACCTGCTGCGAGATGTGGATATCACCACGATCCTTGGCCATCAAGGTGAGAACGGCGGTCATATTGCCACCGACGGAATCACCCACCGCCGCGAAACGGGAAGCGTCCAGGCCCTTTTCGGCACCGTGCGCGACGACCCATTGCGCGGCCGCGTAGTTCTGCTCGATCGCGGTCGGATATTTCGCCTCGGGAGACAGGTCGTATTCGGGGAACACGACCGCCGCGTCGGCGCCGACCGCCAATTCGCGAACCAACCGGTCGTGGGTGTGCGCATTACCGAAAACCCACCCGGCACCGTGGATATAGAAGATGACGGGAAGGGTGCCGGTGGACCCGGCGGGTTTGACGATGCGGACTTTCACCGAGCCGGTCGGCCCGCCCTCGACGGTGATCCACTCCTCGTCGATCGCGGGTTTGCCCTCGTCGCTCGCCTGGACTTCGTCGACCACCTTGCGCCCTTCGGCAGGCGGCATCTGGAACAGGAACGGCGGGGCATCGGTGGCTTTCGCGAACTCCGCCGCTTCGGGCTCGAGAACCGGCTTGATTTCCGTCATCGCGCTCTCCTTCGCTATTTTCGGCTCGGCACCGAGGTCGGAACCGGCATGTGCAGGGCGAGTTGACCTTCCGTCGTCACATCGAGGCGGACGTTCTTGAACGGTGCGAGTGATCGCAGGTCCTCGGACAGGCGGCCGCGTCCCGTGCGCAGATCGACATCGCGGGGAAACAGCGCGCTACCCGCCGACAGGATGTTGGTCTGGCTCAGCGTCGAATGCCAGCTGCCGTTGATCGAGGTATAGGAGGTGAGGGTCGACACACGGTCGCCGCTGCGATACCTGGTCTGGGCCGGCGTCGCGACCGACAACGACAGGTCGGTTTCGCCACCGTCGTCGACGACAAGGGCGGTGGATCGCGTTGCGTCGATATCGACGTCGAGTTCGGTGACCCACTTGGGGAATCCGTAGCCGTCGTGCCCGCGCACCTGGGCGATATCGGAACTCACCGGCAATGACAGCACATACGATTCGAGGTGGTCGTTGCCGAGGCCGGCGAGCAGGTCGACGAAGCCGAGTTTGCCGTGCCGGGCCGGGCGGACGGCGATTCCGACCGCCGCTTCGGTGTAGAAGTCGATGTCGCACACGTCGTAGCGGAAGAACATCACCGAGACAAGCCCGATCCCCGGTGCCACCTCGAGCGGCGCCAGTTCGGCAGGCAGACGAGAGCGGATCGCGCGCGAGCGGGCGAGCATCGTGAGCCGGGCGCTGGACATGCGGTAATAGAAATTCGGGGTGTAGGTCTCCCCGATCGGCGAATCGACTTTGGTCTTGGGCAGCGTCCGGAAGAAATCGACACCGCTGACCCGGGGATCGCGAGCGATCTCGTCGACATCGGTGTTCATCCGGTAGCGGTCGTAGAGGCCGCCCTTCGGAACGGTGACCAGACGGCCACCCAGATCTACCTCGACCGTGCTCTGGTGAGTCGTTGACATCGGCGCAGCTCCCTTGCTCGCATTTCGTAAGCAATTGCGACGCTAACCGTGAATGTAAGCAGTGTCAACACTCGGCGGGTGTAACGCTTGCGAGGATCGTCACGTCGACGGCCGAGCGGCGCCGACGTCGGCGATGAGCCGATCGGCCAGCTCTTCCGAGGATTGCGGGTTCTGCCCGGTGTAGAGGTTTCCGTCGACCACGACGTGCGGCCGCAACGGAATCACACTCTTGGAATAGTCGACACCCAGCTCTTTGAGCCTGTCCTCGAGCAGCCACGGCGCTTTCCAGGCGAAGAGGTTGAGCCGCTCCTCACGATTGGACAGCCCGGTCATCCGGCGCCCTGCGAACGGATTCTTTCCCTCGGGCCCGGTCGCCGCCGAGATCGCAGCGGGAGCGTGGCACAACAGCGCGAGAGGCCTACCGGAGGCCAGCCGATCGGCGAGCAGCGCGCCGGAGGTCTCGTCGTAGGCCAGATCTTCCATCGGACCGTGGCCGCCGGGGTAGAAGACGACGTCGAAGGCGTCAGCGTCGACGCTGTCGAGCGCCACCGGCGTAGCGAGCTCATCCTGAATACTGTCCAGATAGCGCTCCACCTCCCGGCGTTTTCCCGGCATTCCGCCGGAGATGCCGAGACTGAGCCGATCGAGCGTCGGCGCCTTTCCGCCCGGGGTGGCGATGGTGATATCCCAACCGGCCCTGGTGAACGCCCGGTGCGGAAACGCGACCTCCTCGGCCCAGTAACCGGACGGATGCACCGTGCCGTCTTTCAGAGTCCAGCGGTCCGCGGCCGAGATCACCATCAGAACCTTCGTCACCATTCATTCCTCCTGATGCGGTCGTACTCGGACGGATGCGCACGCCGACCAGCTCGACAGGACGGCGGAATGACGGACCCGCTGCCAGATGTTTTCGCCGCTTACATTAGCCTTGGTGTTACCCACGGTCAATGAACGCCGGGCACCGAGTCGGCATCGAAGGAGCACCAGTGACCAGGTCGAGCGACCCATCGGCGGATTCGCCCATCGTCTTGATCGCGCCCGCCATGGCGATCGGCTCCCGTTTCTACGCGCCGCTCGTCGCGGCGTTCACCGAACGGGGATGGAGCGCTCGCGCGCTGCCGCGACGCGGATTCGAGAAAGGAGAGGCCCCGGCCTCTCGTGACAACGACTGGTCCTATCAAGACGAAATCGATGGCATCGCACACGCTGTCGCCGAAGCCCGCGAACATACCCCTGACCGGCCGGTCATCGTTCTCGGCCACAGCCTCGGCGCCCAGCTCGCCGCGGGTCATGAGCTCACCCATCCCGGTGCCGACGGGCTGGTCACCGTCGGCGGTTCGCTGCCCTACCACCGCCACTTCCCGAATTTCGGTCTGCCGGTCGCGGTCATGGCCTTGCTCGTGCCCATGCTGACGTCGGTTTTCGGCCATCTGCCCAAGCCGGCGTTCGGTGCGCCCGGGGCACGCACGATGATGCGCGAGTGGGCCAAGATGGTGTTGACCGGCCGCACGCCGTACCCGGCGCCGGAAGCGATCGCCACTCCGGCGCTGGTGATTTCACTCGAGGACGATGCCCTCTCACCCCGCCGCGCCATCGACGCCTTCGCGCTGGATCTCTTCGCTCCGGGGCGGGTCACCCGGTGGGACTACCGCACCGCCGATGTCCCCGCCGGCGCGAGCAACGACCACATCCGGTGGGTCAGGAATCCCGGACCCGTGGTCGACCGCGTCGTCGGCTGGTGGCAGGAGGTGTACGTGTCCGCGGAGTTATATCCTCGGTAGTGGCGATCGCAGCAGCGCACCGCCCGGAGGTCGTGACCGAATCGAGCCGACATGGCCGACATCCAGCCGACACAGCGCAGCTCCGCTTCGGGCATCGTGGCGGAGCTGGCCGCCGAGGGCTTCGAAGAGGCCGAGGAGATCGGCCGCGGCGGTTTCGGCGTCGTGTATCGCTGCACACAGCCCGATCTGGACCGCGTGGTCGCGGTGAAGGTGCTGACCGCCGAGCTCGATCCCGACGGACTGCAACGGTTCGTGCGCGAACAGCAGGCGATGGGCAGGCTGTCCGGTCATCCGAACATCGTCGCGGTCTTCCAGGCGGGCACCACGCACGGCGGGCACCCCTATCTGGTGATGCCGTATCACGCGCGCGGCTCGCTCGAGCAGCGCATCCACACCGTCGGCCCGCTCGACTGGTCGGCGATCCTGCGGCTCGGCGTGAAGATGGCGGGCGCGCTCGAGACGGCGCATCGGTCGGGCATCCTGCATCGTGACGTGAAACCGTCGAACATCCTGCTCAGCGACTACAACGAACCGGAGCTCACCGATTTCGGGATCGCCAGGATCCAGGGCGGGTTCCGCACGACGACCGGCGTCGTCACCGGCTCCCCCGCGTTCGCCGCGCCGGAGGTGCTGCGTGGTGCGCCCGCGACCGTCGCCGCCGATGTGTACGGGCTCGGCGCCACGCTGTTCTGCGCGCTCACCGGGCATGTCGCCTACGAGCGGCGGATCGGCGAACAGGTGCTGTCGCAGTTCCTGCGGGTGTCCGCGCAGCCGAGTCCCGATCTCACCGAGCAGGATGTGCCCGACGAGGTACGTGCCGTCATCGAGCACACGATGGCCACCGAACCCGGTGATCGGCCGCCGAGCGCCGCCGCGCTCGGCGCGGAACTTGTCGCGGCCCAGCGCAGTACCGGCGCACCGGTCGACGTGCTGCGCGTCCCGAGCACACAGCGTCCGGCCGCGGCGCCCCTCCCGCCCCCACCCCGGCCGCACGAACGGACCACCGCCCCACCCACGCCCGCAACGAAGTACCGTCCGCCGACGCCGTCCAGGGCGACCCTCGCCAGGAAACGGCTGCTCGAGCACCTGCGCACGAGCGAACGCACCAGGCTCACCGTCATCCACGCCCCCAGCGGATTCGGCAAGACCACGCTGGCCGCGCAGTGGCACGACGAGCTGGTCGAGCACGGTGCCGCGGTGGCGTGGCTGACCGTCGACGAGGACGACGACAATGTCGCCTGGTTCCTCACCCACCTCGTCGAGGCGATCCGGCCCATCGTGCCGGTGCTCGCCGAGGACCTCGACCGGCTCCTGGAGGCCGACCCCGACGACCCGACCCGCGCCGTGCTCACCGCGCTCGTCGACGGATTGCACACCGGCGATCAGCGCGTGACCTTGGTGCTCGACGACTGGCAACGGGTCTCCAGCCCCGCGTCGGTGGCGGCGGTCCGGTTCCTGCTCGAGCACGGCTGTCACCATCTGCCGCTGGTCGTCACGAGCACCACGCGGCTCGCGCTCCCGCTGAGCAGGTTGCGTATCCACGGTGAGCTCACCGAGATCGACGCCGCCACTTTGCGTTTCGATCCCGACGAGGTGCGGGCGTTTCTCGCCGAGGCGGGCGGGGTGCATATGACGGCCGACGAGATCGCCGCGCTGGCCGACGCCACCGACGGCTGGGTCGCGGCGTTGCAGCTGACCGTACTGTCGCTGCGGGCAGGCGAGGATCCGGCACACCTGCTCGACAGTCTCGCCGTCCACCCCGACATCGGCGACTTCCTCGCCGAGAACGTGCTCGACGGGCTGGATCCGGACACCCTCGACTTCCTCATGACGACCTCGATCTGCGAGCGCATCTGCGGCGGCCTCGCCACCGCGCTGACCGGGCGTGCCGATGCCGCCGACCTGCTCGCCGACATCGCCGACCGCGGTCTGTTCCTGCTGCCCGACAGCCCGGACCGGAACTGGTATCACTATCACCAGTTGTTCGCCGGATACCTGTGCCGCAGGCTGTCCCAGGACCGGCCCGCGGATATCGCGCCGCTGCGCCTGCGGGCGGCGGACTGGTTCGCCCATCATCATCTGCTCAACGAGGCGGTCGAGCACGCGCTGGCCGCGCACGATCCGGATCGGGCGGCCGATCTCGTCGAACAGGGCGCCGGGTACCTGCTGGAACGGTCGAGAATAGTGATGCTGCAAGGCATCCTGGCCAAACTGCCCGCCGGTGTGTACCGGGACAGGCCTCGTATCCAGCTGTTCGGCGTCTGGGTCGATCTGGTCTTGCGCAGACCCGCGGCCACCACGGCCTCCCTCGCCCGCTTCGAGACCGCGCTGGCCGCGGCCGCGCCCGCCGAACCCGAACGCACCGAGCTGCGCGCCGAGGCCGACGTCGCGATCAGCGTCAGCGAGATGTTCGCCGACCGCGTGTCGGACCTGGACGGCCTGATCGGTGAGGCGCTGGCGCGGCCCGATGCCTTCTCGCCGCGAATCCCGGGCGTGGCGGCCAATATCGCCACCTACGCGGCGATCCAGCGTTTCGACTTCGCCGAGGCGCGGCGCTGGCAGCTGTGGGCGGCGCCCTATCACGAGGCGACCGGGCCCTTCCTGTCCGTGTACGGACGCTGCTTCGCCGGGCTGGCGGCCAGGGAACAGCTCGACATCGCCGGCGCGGACGACCTGTTCACCGGCGCGCTCGACACCGCCTGCTCCACGATGGGTCCCGCCTCCCACGCGAACCGCCTCGCCTGCGCCATGCTCGGTGAATTGCGATACGAGACAGGCGATCTCGATGCCGCCGCGGATCTGCTGAGCCAGAGCAGGGAGCTGTCCGACGAGGGCGGTGGTGGTGTCGACTTCATGCTGGCGACCTACGCCGTCGGCGCGCGGGTGCGCACACTGCGCGGCGATCGCGACGGCGCGCGCGAACTCCTCGACGAGGGGACGGCGCACGCCGAACGCCTGGAGCTGCCCCGCCTGGCCGCCCGGATGCACAACGAACGAGTGCGGCTCGGCTTCGGACTGGATCCCGGCCTGACCGCGGCGATCCTGCGACCGCGCCGGATCCGTCGCGACGACGGCATCGTCACCACCGTCGACGAACTCGACGAGGACTCCGCGATCCGGCTGCTGCTCGCCGAGCCCGGCGCCGATCGACACCGGCTCGCGATCGAACGTGCCGAAATCCTGGTCGCCGGCATCGATGCCGAGCGCAGGCCGATGGCCGCGATGCGCGCGGGGTTCCTGCTCGGGAGCGCGCTGCGGCAGGCAGGCAGCTCGGCCGAGGCCGACGGCATCCTCGCACCGCTGATCCGGCGATGCGATCGGCTCGGCCTGGTACGCCTGCCCACCGATGCGACGGCGACGGGGATGTTGTCCGCGAAGCAGGAGGATCAGGGGTGACCAAGGGGAATCCCTGACCCGTAGTTCCGGGCCGGGGCCGGATGTGCCGGGGCCGTCGCGGCACAACTATTGCAGTATGAAAAGTGTTGACGATCAGGCAGTTTCGAAGCGCGGCGGGCAGTCACGGCATTGGAGTGCGGCCATCCTGGCATCGGCGGTGACGGTCGCGGGAGTATTCGGACTGTCTGTGGGGACAGCCGCCGCGGATACCGGCAACGCCTGTCTGTGGGCCGGGACGCCCTATGCGCAGGGAACCACGGTCGTGGCGGGCGGATGGACATTCACCTGCGGCAGCGCAGGGGCTGGGGACGCGCGGTGGAATCGCGGATCATCGGCGAATCGGCCCAGCACCGTCGCCAATCCCGGCGCGGCGGACGACCCCACCGCGCGCTTCAGCGCGGGGGCGATCCAGCCGGGCACCGAGTACACCGACTACTGCGTGGGCGAGCAGTTGGTCAGCGGTAGCGAGGCCATGTACGAGGTCGTGGCGGACGGCACCGGCCTGCGCTGGCGGGCGGCGGGGCCGATCGCGCAGTGGCGTTTCGATCAGGGCGAAGGCCACGCCCCTGGCGCGCAGTCCACGAGCCGGTGCCGGATGGATCCGCAGTACTGAGTCCGGTTTGCCGCGGCGCTGACCGGGCACGCGCATGGTGTCCGAATGGTGCGAGTCGCAGTGCGGCCCGCCCACCGCAATGAAAGGACAACGCCATGTCCACTCCCGTCGGTAACACGATGGCCGCGCGGACGCCGATTCAGCTCGCCGCCCTGGTCGTGGGTGGGGTCTTCCTGCTGGTGGGCGTCCTCGGATTCATTCCCGGCGTGACCACCGACTACAGCAGTCTCGAATGGGCGGGCCACCACTCCCAGGCCCAGTTGTTCGGCATCTTCACGGTCTCGGTGCTGCACAATGTCGTGCACCTGATCTTCGGGGTCGCCGGTCTGCTCGCCGCGGCCGGTGCCGCACAGTCACGGACGTATCTGATCGGCGGCGGGGTGATCTATCTGGTCCTGTGGGTGTACGGGCTGATCGTCGACCAGGACAGTGACGCCAATTTCGTGCCGGTCAATACCGCCGACAACTGGTTGCACTTCGGCCTCGGCCTCGGCATGGTCGTCCTCGGCGTGCTCCTGTCTCGCGGGGTGCGCGTCGCACGATAGTGCGCGCCTGAGCCCCACCGGCGCGACCGGGCCGCGGCTGGCTGCCGCGGCTGGCAGGATCGAGCCGTGCCTACCGCGAACCTGACCCGTTCCGAGACCGCCGCGCGATCAGCGGCGGTCACCGTCCACGACTACCGCGTCGAACTCGACCTCTCGGGCGCCCGAGATCAGGATCGGGCCGGGTTCGCCACCACGACGACCGTCACCTTCGCCGCCACCACCGACCGGACGTGGCTCGACTTCCTCGGGCTCTCGGTCGAGTCGGTGACGGTGAACGGGCAGCGGGTGGACGTCGACTACGACGGCGCCCGCCTCACCATCGGCGGCCTGGCCGCGACGAACGTGGTCGTCGTGCGGGCCACCGGGGAGTACAGCCGCTCGGGTGAGGGTCTGCACCGGTTCCTCGATCCGGTCGACGGCGCGACCTACCTCTACACCCAGTACGAGCCCGCCGACGCGCGCCGGGTCTTCGCGTGCTTCGAGCAGCCGGACATGAAGGCGCCGTTCACCTTTGTGGTGACAGCGCCGCCCGGCTGGGAAGTCGTGTCGAATCGGCCCGCCGCGACGGTCGATGACGACGGCGCGCAGCGCACGGTCGAGTTCTCCCCCACGCTGCCGATCTCCACCTACATCACAGCGGTGGCGGCTGGCCCGTACCACCGGGTCGAATCTTCTTGGGCGCGAGGCGAACTCACCGTTCCGCTGGGTGTCCTGTGCCGTGTCTCGCTGGCCGGATATCTGGACGCGGACACCCTCCTCGAGGTGACGAAGCAGGGACTGGACTTCTTCGCCGAGCATTTCGACTACCCGTATCCGTGGGGCAAGTACGACCAGGTGTTCGTGCCCGAGTACAACCTGGGCGCGATGGAGAACCCCGGCCTGGTCACCTTCACCGAGGCGTATGTGTTCCGTGGCGCGGCCACCTCCGCGCAGTACGAGGGCAGGGCGAACACCATCCTGCACGAGATGGCCCACATGTGGTTCGGCGATCTGGTCACCATGGTGTGGTGGGACGATCTGTGGCTCAAGGAGTCCTTCGCCGACTTCATGGGCGCGCTGGCCAGTGTCGAGGCCACCGAGTGGACCGACGCCTGGGTGGCGTTCGCGAACCGCCGCAAGGCCTGGGCGTATCTGCAGGACCAGCTGCCGACGACGCATCCGATCGTCGCCGACATCCCGGACCTCGAGGCCGCCAAACTCAATTTCGACGGCATCACCTACGCCAAGGGCGCCAGCGTCCTCAAGCAGTTGGTCGCCTATGTCGGCCGGGACGAGTTCTTCACGGGGGTGCGCCGGTATTTCCGGACGCACGCGTTCGGCAACACCACGCTGGCGGATCTGCTGACCGAATTGTCCGCGGATTCGGGGCGTGACCTGGCGGGATGGGCGCGGGCCTGGCTGCAGACATCCGGGATGTCCACGCTGACGCTCGACGGCGGCGAGATCGTGCAGACCGATCCGCGGCCGCACCGGCTGGCAGTCGGGCTCTACGACTTCGACGCCGCGGGCGACCTGGTCTTGCGCGAGCGCGCCGAACTCGACCTCGTCGAGGAACGGACGCCGGTCGCGCTCGCGCCCGCTCCGCTGCGCCTGCTCAACGACGGGGACCTCACCTATGCGAAGGTCCGACTCGACGCGGATTCCCTTGCCACCGTGGAACGTTCGCTGGACCGGGTCACCGATCCGCTGACGCGCGGCTTGATCTGGTCGGCACTGTGGAATGCCGCGCGCGACGGTGAACTCGCGGTCGATCGCTATCTGACGATGGCCCGCGACTTCGCGCCAGCCGAAACGAACATGGCGCTGCTGACCGCGGTGCTGTCGAACGCGTCCTTCGCTGTCGATCACTATCTGCCCGTTGCCGCCAGGGACGGATGGCGTGGATGGCGCGGTGAATGGCTCGAATCCTGCTGGGCGACACTGTATTCGTCGGAACCGGGGTCCGGCGCGCAGCTGGCCTGGGCGCGGGCGACGGCCACCGCCGCCGCCTTCGACGACCGCCGCGCCGCTGATATCCGCGCGATCCTCCTCGGCGAAACTCCCGCGCCGGAGGGACTTCCCCTCGATCCCGATCTGCGCTGGGCGCTGTGGACCGCGCTGGCCGCGACCGGCGCGGCGACGGCCGCCGACCTGAATGCCGAACTCGCCCAGGACGACACGGCATCGGGCCGCACCGCGCATCGGCGGGCGCTGGCGGCGCGCCCCGACGCGGAGGTGAAGGCCGGGGCGTGGGCGTCGGCGCTGGGCGACACCACCCTGACCAACGACCACCTCGACGCGGTCATCACCGGTTTCCGTGCGGGTGGACGCCGCGATCTGATCGCCCGCTACGACGACGAGTACTTCACGGCGCTGCGCACGGTCTGGGAGCAGCGCAGCATCGAAATCGCCCGCCGCATCGTCAACGGTCTCTTCCCTGCCGCCGATTCGCTCGACGACGTCGACGCCTGGCTCGCCGACAACGCCGACGCACCGGGCGCACTGCGCCGCCTGGTCATCGAACAGCGCGACCACCTCGCCCGCGAGCTGCGGGTCCGCGCCGGAACGCGCTGACTCGATCCGAAATGCGGCCGCCCACCCCGGATTACCCGGGGTGGGCGGCTCAACTTCACCAGTTTCCGGCGGTTACCGAGGCAGACGGGTCTCGATGGCGTCGATGATCCTGGGACGCAGGTCGGCGACGCTGACGATGGTGTCGACCGAACCGACCTCGACGGCGCGCTGGATGTTGTGGACGCGGTCGAACTCCGCCGCCACATCGCCCAGCTTCTCCGCGCGGACCGAGGAACGGACCTCGTCGAGTTCCGCGGTCAGGGTCGCGCGGTCGGTGCCGAACGCGTTGGCGGCCTGGGTTTCCAGATCGCGCACGCGCGGGTCGGCCGCGGTCCTGGAGTTGACCTCGCCCGCGAACACCACCGCGGCGGCGGGAGCGCCACCGAGGACCGACGCGAACGAGCCTTCCAGCGCGAGCACGGTCATGTTCGGGTTCAGCGCCTTCGAGAACACCACGAACGCACCGCCGTGATAGCGCGAGATCACGCAGAACACGATGGGGCCCTGGAAGTTCACGATGGCGCGGCCGATCTCGGCGCCGTACTCGAGCTGCAGCTTGCGCATCGACTCCGGGGAACCGTCGAAGCCGGACAGGTTCGCCAGCACCACCAGCGGCCGGTTGCCGCTGGCCGCGTTGATGGCCCTGGCCGCCTTCTTCGACGACTGCGGGAACAGTGTGCCCGCGGTGTAGGTGTCGGGTCCGTCGGTCGACGGGTAACCGCGGCGCGGCACATTGCGCGACTCGATGCCCAACAGGCACACCGGGATTCCGCCCAGATGCGCGTCCTGCACCACCGCGGTCTCGGCGTCGGCCATCCCGGCCCAGCGCTCCAGCACCGGGTGGTCCTGGTCGGCCAGCGCCCGCATCACGGTCCGGATGTCGAAGGGCTTCTTGCGATCCGGGTTGGCGGCGGCGGAGAAGATCTCGCCGACGGTGGCGAAGGTGCTGTCGGCCAGCACGTGCGGGAAGCCGGAGATGTCGCGGTCGATCGGGTCGACCGTCTGCGACCGGCGCGGCGCCTGCTCGCCCGGGGCGACGTAGGTGTGGTCGTAGTGCGACATCAGCACGTCGCGGGCGGCGGGCAGGTTCGGCGCCCAGTACTGCGCCTGGCCGTTGGGGCCCATCACCCGGTCGTAGCCGCCGATTCCGAAGTTGTCCTCGGCCGACACGCCACCGGAGAAGTCCAGCGACTGCTTGCCGGTGAGCACCATCGCCGACTCCGGCGTCATCACCAGGATGCCCTTGGTGTGCATGAGCATGGTGGCCTCGGCATTCCAGTACGGCTGCGCGCCGACGTTGATGCCGGCGACCACGATGTTGATCTCGCCGCCGTCCTGGGTGAACTCGACGATGCGCTTGAGCGCGGCGGCGACCCAGTCCATGTTCTCGGTGCCCGATTCCATCGAGATCCGGGCGCCGGAGGACAGCGCGTACCACTCGAGCGGGACCTGCAGGCGTTCGGCGAGGTCGAGTGCGGCGATCACCCGGCGGCACTCGGGTTCCGACAGCGCGCCCAGCGACTTGGTCGGGTCGCCGAGCAGCAGCACCCGGGTGACGCCTTCGGGATGCCGGGTGGTCGGCGTGGTGACGACACCGGCGACGATGGCCGCCTTGTTGCGGCCCTTCGGCCGGTCGACGGGCACCAGCGCGTGGTCGGCGTCGAGATCGTACTCGGCGAAACTACCCAGCACACCGGTCAATTCGTACGGGTACACGGTGTTGCGCGCCGCGGCCCGCAGCACCTTCTGCCGGTACTCGTCGACGGGCTCGACCGGCTCGTCGGACAGGTCGCCGACCGTCACCTGGGAGCCACCGGTGGCGTCGAAGGCGATGCGTACCCCGACCTTGGTCAGCTCACCGGTCTTCGCGTCACGCTGGCGCGCGATGAGCAGGATCTCCTCCAGCCCGGCGCCCGCCGCGGTCGGCAGGACGTGCCCGCCGATGGTCCGCAATTCGTCCCTGGTGACATCCATCGGCGGCCAGATGTACATCACGATGCGGTTGGTGCTGAGACGCTTGGCCGACGGCCGCCGGGACTGTGCGCGGCGGATCGAGTCGACACAGGTCGCGATGGTGGCCTCGGCCGTCGGCAGCGCGAGCAGCCTGCCGTCCTGGTCGCGCAGCGCGGCCAGGTCGCGGACCTGGGCGAAGGCGATGAGGCGGTCGTCGGACGGGTTGCCCTTCGCCACACAGCGGAACAGGTAGACCTCCTCGTCGTCCGAGGACGGCAGCCGGGTGAGGTCGAACTTGCGCAGCCGCTCCATCTGCATCCGCTGCGCGATGTAGGGGTGCAGGCCGCGGATCAGCCGCTCCTCGGCCATTCCGGTGGCCGAGGGACGGAAGGTGAAGTGGTGGTGCATGACCGCGCCGTTGCTGCCCGCGACCGTGGCCGTGATCCGGTGCACCTGCGGGGGCAGCTGGTGCGCGGCGAGGACTTCCTGCAGCGCCGCCGCCATCGCGTCGGAGTCCTCGGGCTGGGCTACCCAGCTCAGGTAGATGTCGGCGTCGACCGAGGCCGCCCCGCTCGCCAGCTCGCCGAGCCCGCTCAGCGCGGTGCCGAGCGCGTCGAAACTCACCGCGGCCGAGGCCAGGCTCGCGCCGTCGCGCTCGGCGACGACGAAGGCGCAGCCACCGACGTGCTCGGTGTGGACGCCGGTGACGCCCTTGTTGCCGTAGTAGCGGCGGGTCAGCACCTCGAGCATCGGGGTGTGGTCGGGCTTGCCGCGCTCGAGCCGCTGGCCGAGCAGCCGCACCAGCGGTTCGGTGCTGCGCACCATGTCGGCGATGCGCTCGGCGCGATCGGCCGTGTCCGGGTGCGCGTCCAGATGCGTCAGGTGCCTGCGGACATTGGTGTAGACGCGGGCCCGGTTGCGGCGCAGCAGCGGCTGGCCGTACCAGCCGTACACCAGGCCGCGGCACAGGTCGGCGATCACCGGGAAACGTACCTGGGTGGCCACGACGAGGCGTTCCAGCGTCAGGCCGACGGGTTCGCGCAGTACCTGATCGGGCATCGGCTCACGCAGCCACTCCCGCAGCAGCGTCGTGATGACCTCGACGGTGTCGGCGGGGCGCTGCTGGGCGAGGAAGATGCGGAAGACCGCGGATTCCAGGTCGGGCGTGCGGTCCAGCTCGGTGACGCCGTACTGGCCGAGCGCCTGCGTGAGCTTGGCGCGGTAGGACTCCGGCAGACCGGCCCGGTCGGCATCGAGGCTCTGCAGGTAGGTGTGGAAGTACTCGCGGTCGCTGTGCACGTGGCTCTGACCGGGTTCGTCGTCGGCCGAGCGGTTGTGGCTCAGCGCGGTGAGATCGGCGAACACCTCGACGAGTTCGAGCTCCTCGGCCAGCGGCCGGTGGTTGGCGGCGACGGATTCGCGCCGGGCCGTGAGGTAGTCGTCGAGCACGCGGCGGTCGTCGTGCGGATCCACGTCGAAGCCGAGCAGCAGACTCCGCAGATCCTGCAGGCCGCGGGCGAGCCGCTCGTGGGTCTGGCGCGGCGCGGGCTCGCTGGGCAGGTCGAGCTCGACGGTGCCCGCCGTTTCGGTCTCGGCGGCCTCGTCGTCGTCGGCGAGCGGTTCCAGGCGCAGCAGCGGCGCGCCGGTCTCGACCTGGGTGCCGACCGAGACCGCGCACTCCTTCAGCCGGGCGCGGAACGGCGCGCGCAGCACCGTCTCCATCTTCATGCTCTCCAGCACGAGCACCGCGGCGCCCGCCTCGACCTCGGCGCCGACCTCGACCGGGGTGCCGACGACCAGCGCAGGCGCCGGCGAGCGGACGACGCCGCCCTCGTCGCGGCTGATCCGGTGGGTCACGCCGTCGACGTCGATCACATGGGTCGGCCCGTGGGTGCCGGTGACCAGGCGGTAGCGGCTGCCGTTGACGACGATCTGGCCGGTGTGCAGATCGAACCGCTCGAGGTCGACGTCGGCGGTGACCAGATCGGTCCCTGCCTCGATGCCGACGCGGAAGCGGTGCGCGCCGATGCGGGCGACGCGGACCCGGTAGCTCGCGCCGCGCAGCTTGAGATCGAGCGGGCGCCCGCTCTCGTGCTGCACCTGCGGACGACCACCGGACGCGGTCGAGATCAGCCGGTGCCGCTCGACCCGCTCGTCGTCCTCGTAGGCGTCGATCGCGGCGGCCGCCAGCGCGATGGCCGAGTGGCGATGCGTCACCAGGCGGCCCTCGCTGCGCACCCGATCGATCCAGCCGGTGTCGGCGCCGGCGTCGATCACCTCGGGCTGGTCGAGCAGGTCCAGGACGAAGCTCTTGTTCGTCGCGCCGCCTTCGATGACGACCCTGGTCTGCGCCATCGCCCGGCGCAGCCTGCCCAGCGCCTCGTCGCGGTCGCGGCCGTAGGCGATGATCTTGGCGATCATCGAGTCGAAGTCGGCGGGGATGGTGTCGCCCTCGCTGACGCCGGTATCGACGCGGATGCCGGGGCCCGCGGGCAGGTCGAGGCGAACGATGCGGCCCGGTGCGGGCGCGAAGTCGCGGTCGGGGTCCTCGGCGTTGAGCCGCGCCTCGATGGCGTGGCCGCGCTCGGCGGGCGGTTCGCCCTCGAGGCGGTTGCCGGAGGCCACCGACAGCTGGGCCTGGACGAGATCGAAACCGGTGGTGCATTCGGTGATCGGGTGTTCGACCTGGAGGCGGGTGTTGACCTCGAGGAACGCGAAGAGTTGCTCGCCCGGGTGGTAGAGGAACTCCACGGTCGCCGCGCCGCAGTAGCCGACCGCGACGGCGAGCCGTTCGGCCGAGGCCTTCAGTTCGGCGGCCTGCTCGGGGCTCAGGACCGGCGAGGCCGACTCCTCGATGACCTTCTGGTTGCGCCGCTGCACCGAGCAGTCGCGGACGCCGAGCGCCCACGCGGTCCCCTGGCCGTCGGCGATCACCTGCACCTCGACGTGCCGGGCGCCGGTGACCAGGCGCTCAAGGAACACGACGCCGCTGCCGAAGGCCCGCGCGGCTTCCTGGCGGGTGCGCTCGTAGGCGTCGACGAGTTCGGCTTCGTTGGTGATCATGCGGATACCGCGGCCACCGCCGCCCGCGGTCGCCTTCAGCATCAGCGGGTAGCCGATCTCGGCGGCTGCCGCTATGGCGTCCTCGACCGTGTCGACCCCGCCCCGGCTCCACGGTGCGACGGGTACGCCGACCTCTTCGGCCAGCAGCTTGGCGCCGATCTTGTCGCCGAGCTTGCGCATGGCGTCGGCGCTCGGGCCGATGAAGGTGACGCCGATGTGCTCGCACAGTTCGGCGAAGGCAGGGTCCTCGGCGACGAAGCCCCAGCCGACCCAGGCCGCGTCGGCCTTGGTGGCGACCAGTGCCTGCTCGAGCACCTTGAGATCCAGGTACGGGCGCGCCGAGGCCGGACCGAGGTCGTAGGCGATATCGGCCGACCGCACGAACGTGGCGTTGCGGTCGACGTCGGTGTACAGGGCGACCGTTTCGATCGGTAGCCCGGTCGCCGCTGCCAGATCACGGACGGCATGGATGAGCCGCATTGCGGCCTCTCCCCTGTTGACGATGGCGATGCGGCTGAACACTCGCCGACTCCTTTCCATTACCTAGGACGTGGCCCGGGACGGGTGCGAATTCGAACTCCGGTTCCAGGGCAGTGTGCACCTCTCTTCGTTATATGTGAACAGCGTGCGAGGGTTACCGGCACGTATAGATTCGAGATCGTGTCGTCGAGCCGGTCAGCGGCACGACAGCCTGACTCACGGAGAGCCGATCCCGAGGTCTTCACGAGCCCGCTCGACGAAGGAGACCAGGAACGTCGTGGTCGCGGTCAGCATGCGATCGATCTCGATGATCAACGGCGCACCGTCCCGGCGCAAGCCCTCGTCGGTCTCGCCGGATCCGGCGAGCTGTCGCGAGATGAACGGTTGCAGGTGATCGGCCGTGAACGGCTTGAAGTGATCATGGCGTAGCGGCCGTTGCGGCTCGCGACTCGAACATCGCGTTCCAGATTCGCGGTCGCCCCGGATTTCGCCGCCTCGGGCGCCGGGGTGGCGTCGGGTGGCTTCTGCTCGGTGTCCATCGCTGGCACAGATCCTCGTTCCGACCTGAATTCACGCTGGTGTGGTCCGTGCTCTCAGCATCGTCGCTCGATCGGGCCGGGCACAGAGTAGTGCGGTACTCGAATCGGGACGCTTGCCTTGACGTCGGCGTCAATCCCTACCGTGACCGGACCGGGGCGATTCCGAGGCCCTGGCCATCGAGGGAGAGATCATGACCAAAGCCGTCGCCACCGTGACCGATGCGAGCTTCGCCGGGGAGGTGCTCGACGCAGGCCTGCCGGTGCTCGTCGAGTTCACCGCCGCCTGGTGCCCACCGTGCAAGATGATCGAGCCGGTGCTCGACGAGCTGGCCCGCGAGGAAGCGGGGCGGATGGCGATCGTCACCATCGACGTGGACGCCAATCCGCAGACCACCGCGGACTACGCCGTGCTGTCGATGCCGACCCTGATGCTGTTCCGCGACGGCATCCCGGTGCGGACCGTCGTCGGCGCCAGGTCCAAGCGGCGCCTGCTCGACGACCTGGCAGGCGCGCTCTGAAGCCGGCGCGTTCCCGGCTACGCCGGTGACTCGCTGCCGGCCGGTCCGCTCCAGAACAGCGCGCCCATGAGCCGTCGGCAGCGGGCGATCATCGCGTCCGCGCTTTCGCCGGGGTGTCGCAGCCACCAGTTCACCATGGCCGTCACCACGCCCATCCAGACGTCGGTGAGTGCGGACAGGTCGGCGGCGTCGGTGATCCCACGCTCCGCGAGCAGGGCGGCGGCGCCGCGCTGGGCCTGATCGGCGATACGCCGCCGGGCCCGGTGCGCGGCGTCGGCGGCGACGCCGTCCGCCGGATGCGAGGTGTCGAGCAGCACGTTCCAATCGTGCGGTCGCCGGGCGAGGACACCGATGACGACCTCGAGTGTGCGTTCGGCCATCGCGATCCCTGGCGAACCGTCGAACACCGATTCGATGGCACCGCACACCGTGTCGGCCGCCCGCTCGACGCACGCGGCGTACAGGCCTTCCTTGCTGTGAAAGTAGTGGAATACCAAGGGTTTCGACACTCCGGCCGCGGCCGCGACGGCGCCGGGAGACAGTCCGGCGTAGCCCGCGCGACTGATCTGCTCGCCGGCGATATCGAGGAGCTGTTGTTCCCGCTCGGCTCGCGGCACACCTTTCGTCCCGGCAGCGCCCATCACCGTCTCCCTTCCGCGACCGCGTTGACCCACAGCCGCTGATCGGAAATTTACCGCGCCAACACCGCGGGTCAATGGAGAGTGCGAGATCGCCGTGCCCACCGGATCGATGGTTGACACCGGAATTGACCAACTAGTAATTTTCCACTTGGTCAGCACGAGTGTCGCGCTCGTCCCTTCCGCGAAAGGCCCTGATCCACCATGGCGATAACCACTCCCCTGCTCCATGGCCTGCAACGCACCGCCTCCGGCTCGCACGCACTGAGCGGCACCCCCTTCGACCCGAGCACCCCCTTCCATCCGCCGCGCGGGCGTCATCGCACCGTCCACTACGGACTCATGTTCCCCGGTCTGCCCGCACCGCTGAATTTCCTGGACTTCATCACCGTGATCGGGCAGCCGAAGGTCAAGGCCTTCCGCAACGCGCAGCTGATCGAGACCTCCGCCGCCGACACCGCCAACCTGCTGGCAGGCACCGCGGTCCGGTTTCCCGGCCAGTTCCGCGGTTTTCAGGTCGAACGCGATCTGGAACTGGCACCCGATGCGAGCGTGATCCGCTTCGGTGCGGACTTCGCGCTGCGGGGCACCTACCCCCATTTCACCGTCACCTATCGCAATCCGGAGTTCCGGGCGGATCTGCGAGTCCGCGCCACCGACAAGGTCGCGCATTTCGCGAAGCTACGCGGCGGGCTGTACGACCACTGGTCGCTGCTGTGCGAGTACGAGGGCACCGTCGAGCATCACGGCACGCGCTACGACCTGTCCGGACTCAGCACGCTCGAATACGCCCGTGCCGTGGCGGTGGACCTGTTCATCGGCTTCTTCACCTACCAGATCATCAATATCGACGCCGACACGCAGGTGCTGATGGTGGAAGTCCGTGGGCCGCTGGGTGTTCCGCTGCAACAGGCCGTCTACGTCCGGTCCCGCGACGACCACGGCGGGGTCTACGAGGACGGCTACCACTACCGGATCACCGAGCGCGAACCAACGCCCCGCCACACCCCGGCCGGCCGGGACATGACCCTGGGCACCGCGTTCACCTGGGCTGTCGACGACGAGAACGGCAGACCGCTGATCCACATCGACGCGGTCACCAACGACGACTACATCTACGGCATGACCGGCGGCTACGTCGGCAGCTACCGCTACACCGGGACATTCCGCGGCGCGGCGATCAGCGGCACCGGCTATGTCGAACAGATCGGCGACGCGTAGCCACCGCGCGGCGGATCAGCGCTGCGGTGCGGCGGCTTCGAGGTCGGCGATGCTGCCCGACATGATCGTCGGCACCTGCGCGGTGATGTGGTCGAGCGGCCAGTCCCACCAGGCGACGGCGAGCAGGCGGGCGATGTCCTCGTCGGTGTAGCGGGATCGGATGAGGCGGGCCGGATTTCCGCCGACGATGCCGTAGTCGGGCACATCGGCGGTGACCACGGAACCGGTGCTGATGATCGCGCCGTGCCCGATCCGCACGCCGGGCATCACCGTCGCGCCGTTGCCGAACCAGACGTCGCTACCCACGACGGTGTCGCCGCGGCTCGGCAGGCCGGTGAGCAGATCGAAATGATCCGCCCACGAGCCGCCCATGGTCGGGAAGGGGAACGTCGACGGGCCGTCCATGCGGTGGTTGGCGCCGTTCATGATGAACCGCACGCCCGTGCCGAGGGCGCAGAACTTCCCGATGATCAGCTTCTCCGGCCCGTAGTGGTACAGGACGTTGCGCGTCTCGAATGCCGTCGGATCGTCGGGGTCGTCGTAGTAGGAGAACTCCCCGACCTCGATCAACGGCGAGGTGACCAGCGGTTTCAGCAGCACCACGCGCGGCTGGCCTGGCATCGGATGCAGCACGGCCGGGTCGGCGGGAACCAACGCGGGACTGTCCGGCATCGGGAAACTCCTTCGATGGATGGCCGGCCGGGGATTCGGCGAGGGCCTTGCCCGCAGGGTAGTACCGAAGTACGCAACGATCAGCGGGCCGGGAAGCGGAGGATCCGGTCGTCGCCGTCGCGGATATCGCCGCGGCCGTCGGTGTTCGAGGTGGTGAGCCAGAGGGCGCCGTCCGGTGCCACGGTGACGGTGCGCAGTCTGCCGTAGGAATCACGGAGAACGTCGCGGGGATTCGTCGCGGTGCCGTTGGATACCGTTGCGGTCCAAAGTCTTTCACCGCGCAGGGCGGCTACGTAGAGGGTGTTCCCCGCGATGGCGATTCCGGAGGGCGAGGCTTCCGAGGTCGACCAGGTGAGCAGCGGGTCGGTGAAACCACTTTTCGCACCGCCGGATCCCTCGACCTCGGGCCAACCGTAGTTGCGGCCCGGCTCGATCAGGTTGAGCTCGTCCACCCGGTTCTGGCCGAACTCGGCGGCATAGAGCGCGCCGGTGCCGTCCCAGGCCAGGCCTTGCACATTGCGGTGGCCGAGGCTGTAGACCGGCGAGCCGGGGGTCGGATTGCCCGGCGCCGGTGCGCCGTCGGGGGTGATCCGCAGGATCTTGCCGTTGGGGCTCGCGGCGTCCTGGGCGAGCCCGCTCCGGCCCGCGTCCCCGGTGCCGACGTAGAGCATGCCGTCGGGTCCGAAGGCGATACGGCCGCCATTGTGGTTGCCCGCCTTCGCGATTCCGTCGAACACGACCTCCGCCGGTTCTCCTGGCCGGAACCGCACGATGCGATTGTCGTCCTCGGCGGTGAAATACGCGTAGACATACCGGGTTCGGTCATAATCGGCGGCGACCGCGAGACCGAGCAGTCCACCCTCGCCGCCCGCGGCCACGCCGGGCACCTCGGCGAAGAGCTCCGGTTCGCGGCCCGGCGCCACGCGCAGAATGCGCCCGGAATCTCGTTCGGCCACCAGCGCCGTGCCGTCGGGCAGGAAGGCAAGGCCCCACGGGACGTCGATTCCGCGAGCCACCTCCTCGGGAGCGCCCAGGTCGGGGTCGCCGGAGGGCACGCTCGGCGCGGGAGCGGTGACGATCGCCGTCAGCGGTGCGCGATCAGTTGGCTCGTCGCTCGTGCAGGAAGTCGCGGCGCAGAGGATCAGTAAGGCGCCCACGATGTTTCGCGACCGCCGCCGCGACATCGCTGCCTGCGGACGGTCACTCGCGACGGCCACGGCGCGTCAGATCAGCTTCGCGAGTTGTTCGCGATCGGAGGCGTCGAGCTTGATGCAGGCCCGGTAGATATGACCTTCGACGGTGCGCACCGAGACGCAGAGCCGTTCGGCGATGGCACGGTTGGACAGTCCACGACCGATGAGCGCGGCGATCTCGCGTTCCCGTTCGGTGATCGGGAGCGGACGCGCGGCGCCGGTGATGGCGGGAGTGCTGGCGCCGTCGCAGCGGGCGGCCAAGGCCTGCGCGCGGGCGGCTGCTTGGGCGCTCGGGCGGCGCTGGCCCGCGTGGTCGTGGATCGGGACGGCCTGCGCTGCCGCGTCGGCGGCGGCCAGCAGCAGGCCCGCGGTCTCGAATTCGAGGCTGACGGCGGCCAGCGCGCGCGTGTCGGCATGGGCGAAGGCGGCGGCGTGCCGAGCGTAGATGCCCGCGGCGGGCCCCTGGATACCGGCGGCGACCGTCGCCAGCCTGGTCGCGACGGTACGGTCACCGAAGCGGGCGGCATGATGCAGCGCCTCGGCTTCCAGGGCGTACTGGCCGGTGCGGTGCGCGAGGTCGGCCGCCTTGCGGGCCAGCTCGATCGCCGCGTGCTGGCTGTGCTCGGCGGCGGCCAGCCAGGCGCGCGCGATCAACCGCTGTGGCTCGTGCAGAGCCATGTGGGCGCCGCGGTGTTCCTGGGCATCGGCGAGAACTCGTTCGGCCTGCTCGACCTCGCCCAGCGCCGCGTAGGCCCGCGCCAGCAGCAGCCGGGCAGGCAGCTTCCACGCCAGGGAGCTTTCGGCGTTGAGCGCCGCCAGTGCCTGTTCGAAGGCGGTGATCGCTTCGCGGAACCGGCCGCGATACGTGGCGACGACGCCGACCGCGATTCTGGCGATCGCCCACCCGATGAACTGGCCCGCCGAGGAGAACTCCCGGTATTCGGAAGCCCGCTGCTCGGCGCGGTCGAGCTCGCCGATGGTCGTCAGCGCCAGCACGTCCCCGTATCTGACCATGACCCGGATGATGCCGTCGGTGGATTTCTGCTCGGCGGTGATCCGGGCCGCGATCGGCGCGAAATCGGCACCGCGTCCGGCCACCGGCATCGCCAGACCGAGTGCGAAGGCGGCGAAATCGACGGCCTGCCACGGTGAATCCGGGTCGGCGATGACGCGCTCGGCGGTCTCGATACCGATCGCGATCCGGCTCTCGTGCACCGCCATCGCCGCGCCGAAGGCATCGACCGTGAGCCGCAGCGCGGGATACTCGACCCGGGCACTGAGCAGGTCGAGCAGGTCGCGGGCGCGCGTGACATTGCCCAGCGACCAGAACTGCAGGCCCGCCCTGAGCACGCCCCACTGGACCAGTTGCAGCGGATCGAGGCGATCGGGGTCGAAGCGGGCCAGGATCTCGTCGGCTTCGTGCGGTCTGCCCTGCCACAGCAGTGCCCGCGACAGCAGTTCGGCCGCGCGCAGCCCGCCGCAGCGCTCGCACGCGGCGCGCGCGAGACGTTCGGCCAGCGGCACATTGGACATGGCCACCGCGTCCTTGGCCGCGTTGATCAGCACGACGATGTCGATCGGCTGATCGCTGTCGATACACAGCTGCGCCAGCCGGATCCGATGCGCGGGCGTGCTCAGATCGCGGTCACGCAGTGTCTCGACGATGCGGCCGCGCCGCTTGCGGGCAGCGGCGGTACCGACCCGGCGGCGGATCACCTCGCCGAGCAGCGGATGGCTGAACCGGACGTCGACCGTCGGGCCGTGCCGGCAGACCCGGATCATACCGGTGAGCTCGGCCGTGTCGACGGCCTCCACCCCGACAAGCTCGGTCAGGATGTCGATGTCGAGCGGTTCGTAGACGGCCAGCATCCGCAGCGCCTCCAGCACCGGCTCACCCGCCCTGGTCAGCCGCTCCTCGAGCAGCTCGACCAGCCCCGACGGCACCGCGGTCGGCCCGCGCAGCTGCCAGACGCCGTTGGTGTCGGTCAGGGTGCGCGCCTCGACCGCGCCCTCGACCATATTGCGCAGGAACAGCGGGTTACCAGCGGAGGATTCCCACATGACGTCGGCGCTGAGCCCTTCCAGGGTCCCGCCGAGGACGGTCTCCACCAGTGCGGTGCACTGCGGTTTGGTCAGCGGTGTCAGCTCGATGCGTTCGAGGTAGCCGTCCTTCCACAGTGAGGTGACCGCGTCCGGCACGGTTTCCCCGGTGCGGACCGTGGCGACGATGCGGGCGCTGCGGTCGACGGCGATCTGGTGCACCAGCGTCGCGGACAGGGTGTCGAGGAGGTGGGCGTCGTCGACGCCGATCACGGTGCCGGGGTGAGCGAGCAGGTTCTCCCGCGCCGAGTGCAGCAGCGCGAGCGGGTCGCGCGAGGCCGACGCGGCGATCCAGGGCGCGAACGCGCCCAGCGGAATGGCCTGGGACGAGGCGGTACAGGCCGCCCAGCGCACAGGATTCGGCAGCACCGAGGTGACGAGACGCGCCAGGGTGGTCTTGCCGATTCCGGCGGCGCCGACGAGCACGACACCACCGGTGTTGCCGTTGGTCAAAGCTGTACGGACGGCGTCGTATTCGGCGGGGCGATGAAGCAGTTGCCACAGTTCGCCCATACAGCAAAATTCTAGTTCCCGCCCGGCCGTGTCACAACGAATCTGTGCAGGTGCAACTAATTTCCGGGCTGGACGGTCGGGTAGGGCGATGGTCATGGCGGCAGCTCGGTGGCGTCGCGTGGCTCGAGCCGGGGCGCGTTGTTGACGTCGTGGCGGAAGTTGCTCGACGCCTCGTAGACGCGCTGCTTGAGCCGGTTGATCGAGCCGAGCGGACGGTGCGCGTCGAGACCGCGCCAGGAGTTGAACGACAGCACATCATCGCCGTAGGCACGCCGTTCGGGCGTGTAGGGGTCCTGGATGTCGAAGCGGATGGTCGCGACGGTGCGGTGCGGCGACGCGTCTTCCGGCCACGCCACGGTCGCGTCCTCGATCGGCATGGTCGCGGTGTCGGTGCACAGTTGCGCGCGCAGCTCGTAAGTGGCGCTGTGCGAGGCGAAGAAATCGATGACGGAGTCCTGATGGACGTTCACGCCCGCCTCTTCGCTCACCGGTTGTCCTTGCAGGGCAGCGACTTCCGGCGACACGGGCGCATAGAGCAGCTTGGCCACGTAGTCGCCGTAGCGCACCGGCGCCGAGGTGTAGAACGTCTCGCCCAGAATGTGGGTGTTGGGCGCGATGAAGACGCCGAGATTCGGCGGCACCCCCCGGCCGATCCGCCGCAGCACGTGCTGGTCAAGGGCGGCGAGAAGGCTGCTGCCGGTCTGCAATACCGGATCGGGCAACCGCGCGAGCACCCACGCGGTCGGCATGCCCTTCGTCAGGTAGGCGTGCGCGTCGGCGAACAGGAATTCCCGGTGGGTGACCATGATGAGGTCCTGCGTGGTGGCCTCGTCGCCGGGCAACGCCCGCGTCCCGTGCACGCCGAGCACTTTGATTCCCAGCCCGCGGACACCGCGCAACTGGTCGCTGCGGATCACCCCGGAGGTACTCGACAGCCGGGCGATCACCGGATAGGTGGCCGGGGTGGCGAACAGGCCCTGTGCCAGTTCGGGTGGCAGGCCCGGCGGCACGATCAGCTCGCCTCGCAGGATGCCGTGGCTCTTGGCGTGCGCGTCGCGCAGACCGCGCTTGTACTTGCGGTAGGCGCGTTCGTTGTTGTCGCGCAGGACCGCGATGATCTTGTCGATGTCCTGCTCTTCGTCGGGCCGCGGGTGTTCGAGGTCGTCGCGGTAGCGCAGGTAGGTCATCGTCGGCTCCTCCACGGCGCGAACGGATTCGCGACGCCGTCGAGCGCGGGCGCCAGCGTGGGAAAGTGGCGCAGCAGGACGCTGCGCATCGAGTTGTCGCGCACCCACGCCATGCCGGCCTCGGTGTAGACCTCGGGCCGGAAGTCGGTGGTGAAGAACCGGTCGGCGGACAGCCGCCGCGACGCCATCAGCACGAACACCCGGAACGCGGTGTCGCTGAAGCCGAAACCGGGCGGTTTGGGTTCGGCGTAGAGCCCGATCATGAGGTCGACGTCGTCGACGTCACCGTAGATCTGCTCGAGTTCGCGTGCCCACTGCGGGTTGTCGGTCAGCTGGTCGAACGAGGTGGCCGGCGGCAGTCGCAGCTGCTTGCGGAATTCGTTGTAGCGCGGCACGCCCCGCTCGCGGACGCGCAGGATGTCGACGGTCGCCAGGTCGAGCAGCGGGTGCCCGGGGCGGGTCAGGTTCTGCAGGTGCCGCGGATAGTTGTGCAGGGTCAGCGCGCCGGGATTGGCGCGGCCGAACGAGTAGAGCAGCGTGTCCATCGGTGTCTCGGCGAGGCGTTCGCGGATGTGGGCGACGCCGAGCTCCGGGAGCGGATACTCGGCGAGGACGCTGTCGTCGGCGAGGCTGCGGACGACGAGTTCGTCGGGGATGAGCGGATGCATCCGGTAGACGGAGACGAATTCCTCGGTCAGCGAGTACGGCACGCCGTGGTCGTCGACCGCGGATCCCGGGATGCCGCACAGCACTTCGTTGCCTGCGAGCCTGCCGAACCGGCGGGCCACCCGCTCGCCGAGCACCCCGAACCAGTTGGCGCGCATGGCGGCGACGGTGGTGGGATGCGCGATGACGGCCGGCGTCCAGTCGACGGTGTGGATCTTCGCCATCAGGGCCGAGTTGACGAGCCGTGCGGTGTCGTAGAGCTGTTGGTCGTCCAGGTCGGGGTAGCGCTTGCTCAGGCGACGGCAGATCGCGTTGTGTTCGCGCAGGAACAGCGAATGCAGCAGGGCGAGGCCGACCCAGGCGTTGGCCGCCGAGTCCGACAGGGCGATCAGGCTTTCCGCGTCCAGCGGTGGCAGGCCCAACTCGTCGATGACGAGTTCGCCGCCCTTGCCCGATCGCATGGCGGCCGCGAATTCGGCTGTGCTGCCATAGATCTGGGAGGCGTCCCACCAGTGGCTCTCCACGGTGGTGTAGGTCGGCGGACCGCCCGGTTCCGGGCTCGGCACCGAGGCGGTGCGCGGGATCGTCATCGGCGGGTCCGGCCACGGGTCCTGCGCGTCCAGGGTCACCGTGAACGGCTCGGTGTCGGCGTCGACGTGGTCGAACCAGTCGTGCACCTCGAACTGGATCCAGGCCGCCGCCAGCAGATTCAGGGTCGTGGCGGGCTGGAACCGGTCGCGGGTCAGCAGTCGCGTGCTGATCAGGCGCGGGTTGGGTTCCAGAATCCGTGCGGAACTCTCCGGGTAGGTGTGCTCGAGCGGGAAGTTGCGCCCGAACCGGCAGCCGACCGACCCGGTTCTGGGGTCGGTGGGGTTGTTGTAGGTGCCGTCTACGGTGCGCGCGCCGTGGAGATCGCCCGCCGCGTCCGGTGGCAGCGGTTCGCCCGGATGCCCGCCGGTGTCGAAGAGATTCTGCGCGCGGAGCCGGCTGCGCAGGCCCACCAGGACGGCCAGACCCAGCGGCGGCGGCAAGCGGAACCAGCCGATGCGCCGATCCAGTGCTTCGGCGGCCCCGACCGCCAAGCGCGTGACAAACGGAGTCTTGACCATCGAGAACCTCCACGTGGCTGGCTCGAACCGCGGCGTACGAGAACTGGTCGGAAATCAGTCTCCGGCACGGACAGACCCGCTGTCACGGGTAGTCGACTACTCGCCCATCGGGTACGGCCGCACGCGGCTGATGTTCCGGATAACGATTTCGGCGACCGCCGCCGCAACAAACTCCCAGCAATCGAGTAGCGAATTACGCGCGCCAGGTAGCGGGTCGATGGGTCAGGCTGCTTGGGTGACTACTCCGATCGAAATCAAGGTCAATCTCGACGGCGATCTCGTCGACGCACAAACCCGGCTGGGGTGTACGAACGCCGCCGCGATCAGCCGCGACGTGTGGTTCGCCGAACCCCCTCGCCCCGATGCGGGCGATGCGCCTGCCCTGGCGGGCCGGATCGCGATCCGGCTGCGTAGCGGCGAGCGCGACGACCTGACCGTCACGCTGCGGCCGTGCGAGCAATCCCAGCTGGTCGGCCGCTGGGCGTCAGCGTTCACCGACGAGGCGGTGCGGTACCGCATCGAGGGCGACTGGTGCGGCGAGGAGCGGGTGCTGGCGGCCTCGGTGGTGAGCAAACGCCCACCCGGCTCGCTGCGGGTCGGCGCGCTGCGCGGTGAGGACGTCACCGAGGCCCTCGACTCCGCTCAGCGCCAGTTCGTGGTGAGCTGCACGCCACCCGGCGTCGCGGTCGAGCACCTGCGGGCGATGGGTCCGGTCGCGTCGACCAGGTGGACGAAGGTGCACCTCGGCGGCCTGGAGGTCGACGCCGAACGCTGGACCGTCGGCTGCCTCGACCTGTTCGAGCTGGCGCTCACGGTGACTCCTGTGCCCGGCGAGTCACCGGCGGAACTGCGGGTGCGCGCCCTCGAGGTGCAGCGCCGGTTCCACGCCACCGTGCGCGGGCACGGCCTGTCGATCGCGACCGGGCCCGCCAAGACCGAACAGGTACTCGGCGCGCTGACGGCGGCCGGATCGGTGCGCGGCGAGTAAGTAGTGCGGTTGTCGTCAGTTCACGATGATGAAGTTGAACAGCACCCTGAGGTTGGCATCCCAGCCGACGTGGTACCGCACCGTCATGGTGCCGTCGGCATGCGGGACGACATTGCGGACCTGCATCGTCGCGTGTCCGAGAAACGGGATGCCGTTGACATCCAGCTCGGTCATGGTGACCGACACCTGGCTGTCGGCCCAGACCTGGGTATTCGGGAATCCGAACACCCAGGCGCCGGTGCCGTGCGTGTGCAGCACCCGCCGAGCCCAGAAGATGGACGAGACATTCGTGTGGCCGGCTCCCCTGATCCCGACGCCGTTGTCGCGATATCCGGCCTGCGATTTCGTCTCCTCGAACAGTTCCTCTTCGGTGTCCGGGCTGGCTGCCAGGACCGCGTCTTCCATCTCCGAGACCAACATCTCCCTGTCCTTTCGAACCATGTGGAGAAACCCTGCGCACTGATCATCCCGCGCGGGCAGGCCCGTCCGAACGCGTAACGCACTACCCCAAATCCGCAGCATCACACCGGCTCGTTTCAGGCGGACAGTGTCCGTCCGATCGTCGCCGCCACCGCGGCGTGCGCGAGGTATTCGGCGATGTCGTGCGCCCGTTCCTTGGGGTTGTCGACCGGGAGATCCCGCAGGTCGTTGCCCCACGCCGGGCGCAGCGGGCAGCCGATGGCGATCGGATCACCGGCGTACCAGGTGTTGAGCCAATCACCGACCCGTTCGGGCCTGCTCGCGCCGCCGCTGAGCAGCTTGCCGTTGACCCCGTCCAGGCCGAGCGGGCTGCCCGCGGTCACCAGCAGGCTCACGTCCAGTTTCCGTGGCAGCTGGGTGAGCAGGTCCATCGCGACGACGGTGCCAAGACTGTGGCTGACCAGGATCACCTCGCCGTCGGCGGGCATGTCGGCGAGCACGGTGTCGAGCACGCCCTTGCGCACCCGCTCGTCGTCGAGATAGGCGGCGACGTCCTTGAAGATCGCCCCGATGAGCAGCGAATCGAGGCCGCTGCGCGCGGCGATCCACCCGAGCTGGTCGCGCACCCGGCCCAGGACGACCGAGCCGAACCCGCCGAACCGTTCCTCCGCGATCGGATCGGTGGCGACGGCACCGGCGCTGGGCATACCCGCGTGCCGCGCCGCCTCGGCGACCAGGCTCTCGTAGAGCTCCGAGCCGGTGTCGACAACCGATTCCCGCGTGCCGAGACTCGCGACGAGCTGGTCGCCGTAGAAGGGGAAGTGGACGTCGGCGGGGTCGATCGGGCTCAGGTCGGCGAGGGTGAGGCCCTTGTTCAGTCCCGCGGTCCAGGCGCGACGCAGGTCGGCCGGGTCGCGGCCCTGCTGACTGCGTCCGTGCAGGAACACCACACTGCGCCTGCCGCCGAACGCGCCCGACCTGCCCTGTACGCCGCGTATCACCGCCTCGACCGCCGAAACATGCTGTGGTGCGGGCATTGTCACGTCGGCGACCACGGTATCGGCCGACAATCCCGCGTCGGGCCCGAGTTCGTCGAGGAGCTTTCGCTGTGCCGAGTCGAACGGCTGCTTGCCGAGATCCCGCAGCAGCACGCTCACCCGGACGCCCTCGTTGGCGATCCAGTGGATCGCGTCGTCACCGTCGCCGCTCTGCCAGACCTTGCCGTCCTTGCGCAGCATCCGGCCCTTGTCGTCCTTCTTCGGGACGCCCGCGTGGTGCAGCGCGACCATCTCCCACTGATCGTTGAAGACGGGCGAGCCGGAGTTGCCCGGTTCGGTGTCGGAGGTGTAATGCAGGAAGTCGTCGAGTTGCAGGTCGAGCCGGTTGTCGCGGATCGAGATCTCCTTGAGCCTGCCCTGCGGGTGACCGATGACGTTCATCGCCTCGCCGACCACGATCTTGCCGCTGTCGGCGATCAACCGGTTCCACCCGAAGGTCGCGCCGGGGGCGGCACCGTCGGGTCCGGGTGCCACGCGCACCAGGGTGTAGTCGAGATGCTTGTTCGTGACGAAGAAATCGCCCGGTGCGAGCAGATACCGCGTCGTCGGGGTGTGCTGATTGTCGATCCCGGCCTCGGCCCCGAACTCGATCACGACCGACTCGGCCTTGTCTGCCGTCGGCAGCACATGGTTGTTGGTGAGCAGCAGTTGCGGTGACACCAGCGAGCCGGTGCCCATCGGCACCTCACGGCTGTTGTGGGCCAGGGTGATCCGGGCGACCGCGGCCGCCGCGCGGGCACCGCGGGTCAGGAAGTTGACGGCCTGGAGGTCGTTGGCGAAGCCGATGATGCGTTCCAGCGAGCCGATGGTGCCGAGCGGTTCCTGTCTGCCCAGGTCGACCGCCGCCTGCACGGGCACTTCGCCGCTGGTGAACAGCCGGTCCGCGCGGGCGATGATCTGTTCCTCGGTGTCGACGACATCGGATTCGGTCGCCTTGCGTTTGCGGGTCACCTCATCGCGTTCCTCGGCACTCTTGGCGAAGCGCCGTGCCGCGGCGTCCATCTGTTCGCGCCATGCGGCGGTGCGTGTTGCGCTGTCGGTATCCATGGGTCACCTCGCCCGGAGAAGTATGCAGCTGGCGTTCTCAGGGTGAGCGTGGTACCCGGTGCCGATCACGAGTAGTCGACCACTCGATTTCCCGTGACCGGCAGCGGAGGCGGTGGCTACTGCTCCCACCAGGAGGTGTAGACCCGGCCGTCGTTGCCGGTGGTGAACGCGTCCAGTTCGCCCGCGCTGCGGGCAACGGCCGTCACCGGGCCGCCGACGGGGAAGACGCCGCCGATATTGCGCCACCGGTTGCCGATCCCGGACCAGTCCGACCCCGCCTGCCACCACGACGTGTAGACACGGCCGTCGTTGCCGGTGATGAACAGATCGAGATTGTTCGATGTGCGCGCCACCGCGGCGACCGGCGCTCCTGGCGGAAAGACACCGCCGATATTGCGCCACCGGTTGCCGATGCCCGACCAGTCCGACCCGGCCTGCCACCACGACGTATAGACACACCCGTCGTTGCCGGTGATGAACAGATCGAGGATGTTCGATGTGCGCGCCACCACTGTGACCGGCGCTCCGGCCGGGAAGACACCACCGATATTGCGCCAGCGGTCCCCGATCCCGGACCACTCCGAACCCGCCTGCCACCACGACGTATAGACACACCCGTCGTTGCCCGTGACGAACAGATCGAGGATGTTCGACTGGCGCGCCACCGAGGCCACCGGTGCGTTCGGTGGGAACACTCCGCCGATAGTGCGCCACCGGTCACCGATGCCCGACCAGTCGCTGCCCTGCTGCCACCACGACGTGTAGACCCGCCCGTCGTTGCCCGTGACGAACAGGTCGAGATTGATCGCGGTACGCGCGACCGCGGAAACCTTTGCCGTGCGCGGGAATACGCCGCCGATATTGCGCCACCGATCGCCGACGCCCGACCAGTCCGAGCCGGCCTGCCACCACGAGGTGTAGACGCGGCCGTCGTTGCCGACCGTGAACACATCGAGGTTGTTCGACGTCCGCGCCACCGAGGCCACCGCGGCGCCCGCCGGGAAGATCCCGCCGATATTGCGCCACCGGTCCCCCGCGCCCGACCACTCCGACCCCGCCTGCCACCACGAGGTGTACACGCGGCCGTCGTTGCCGGTGATGAACAGGTCGAGATGGTCGGCGCGCCGGGCGGTCGCGGAAACTCTTGCGGTGCGCGGGAATACGCCGCCGATAGCGCGCCACCGATCGCCGACGCCCGACCAGTTCGGGTAGATCGTGTGCGCTGCCTGGACATCGCCCGCCGACAACGCCGTGCGCTGCCCCATCGTCACCCCGGGCTGCAGGGTCACCCGCGGCACGATCGTGGCCTGTCCGTTGGTGCTGAAAGCTGTTGCCGGGTAATGCATGATCGAGCCGAAGTCGTAGCCGCCGATATCGTCGCCGTCGGTGATGTGCTGGGCGAAGTTGTGCCGATTCGCCGCGGTCACATTGGCCAGCCGCACCTCGACGAACCGTTCCCGGTCTTCCCTGCTCTGTTCGTGCCACAGCCCGATCGCGTGCCCCATCTCGTGGATGACGGTCCCGGTCGGCGCGCCCGCGGTCAATTCGATGGTCTGTATGCCGCCCTGCCTGCCGACCGGCGAGCGGCTCGCCGAGCTCGGCACGAACCGCACGTAGTCGGCGTGCACGCCGGTGCGCGGGACGAAACGCAGTCTGGTGCGGGCATTCCAGTGCGCGACCGCGTCGGTGATCCGCTGCTGCCCTGGCAATGCCGGATCGACCTCGTAGGGGACCACGGCATTGGGCCACCGGAAATGCGCACCCGAGATCGCGATGCCCTCCTGCCCTTGGCGGGCGGCGATCTCGGCGAGCGTGCCGAGAACGATGTCGCCTTCGAAGATCGCGAGGTCGTCGACGGCCGCGTAGGGCACCTCGCGGAATCCGTGATTGACGCTGGGAATCAGCGTCGTCCCCGCTTCGGGACCGGAATGGAATTCGCCGGTGTCGTCCCTGTCGGCGCTCGCCGGGACGGTGTCTTCGATGATCATGGGCCGCACTTCCTGTGGATCGTCGCCTGTCCGGGAAGTGTCCGGCCGATGGCACCCCGGACTCACGCGTAGCGCGCTACCCGATCACGGCGGATCAGACCAGGCGCACCGGGATGATCACCGCCGACACCGACCCGTGCGACGGCACCGGAATCGCCTGCGTGGACACCAGGTCCCCGGCGGTCAGCACGCCGTCGCCCGCCCGGTCTATCTGGCAGGCGAGCCCTACAGCGGTACCCGCCGGACTCGCCGGTGCCTCGAGGTCGAACGGAATCCGCGCGCCGGGTTCGATCGCGACGCCGATGGTCACGATCTCGGCGATCAGCGGTGCCGCGCCGTCGGCATAGGTCACGTCACGCAGTTCGACGGCGACGCGCGCCGTCGTCACCGGGGCGTCCGGCGGCAGGACGACGAAACCCCGGATCCGGCGAAGGTCGGCGGCCATACCCCGAGCGTAGGCGGACGGTCACCACTCGAGCTGGCGCACGGTGTCGCGCCACGGACCGGCACCGAAGCGCTGCTCGGCGACCTCCGCGGATTCGGTGCCGATCACCTGCCCGATCGATTCCCACGACGCCCCCGTCGACCGGACGAAACGGACGGCCTCGACGAGCCGCTGCCGGGCTGACTCGGAATCCTGGAAGGCCAGCCGCACCGGCATCAGCGCCTGCATCTCGAAGTGGTGGCACTCCCACTCCTCGAGCACCAGCCGGGTGAGATCCGGGTCGAGGTGCCCGCCGGGGCAGTACAGACGCCGCTCGGCCGGGGCATGACCGTCGGCCCGCACCGACCGCTGCCATGGCCGCCCGTGCCAGCGGCCGCACGAGCACATCGCCCGCCAGCCGATCAGGTCGACGCCGTCCGCGACGATGTCGACGACCCATCCGTGGTGACTCTCGAACACAGCGCTCATACCGACTCCGATGTCGATTCCACTGGCGGCGCGGTCCCGGCCACGATCAGACCGCATGGTGTGTGGGACTGATACTCCCAGGTACTTACCTTCGGTGTCGACGCGGGCCGGCGCAACCTCGACACCGCGTTTTTGGGAGCAGTCACACAACCTCGGGTCCGCACCTGGCGGGAACACCGAGCGGCCCGTCCACCATGGTGGACGGGCCGCTCCCGGTGCGCTCTCAGCGCAGTGTCACCGTCGTCGGCAGCGAGGCGAAGCCCCGGTTGTTGGACGAGTGGATGCGTACCAGATTGCCGGTATCGATCTCGTAGTCGGCCACCGCGGCGACGATCTCCTGCAACGCCACCCGCAGCTCCAGCTGGGCCAGGTTCATCCCGAGGCAGTGATGACGGCCCGCGCCGAAGGCCAGCGAGGCGCTGGTGTCGCGGTCCAGGTCGAAGACGTCGGGATTCTCGAAGACCGACTCGTCACGGTGGGCCGCTCCGGTGAGCAGCAGCACGCGGGCATCGGCCGGGATCTGCACGCCGTGCAGCTCGACCGGCACCGTCGTGGTGCGCAACTGCCCCTGGGTCGCGGGGTCGTAGCGCATCGACTCGGCGATCCAGTCGTCGATCCGGCCGTCGAAGGCGGCGCGGCGCTGATCGGGGTGCAGCGCGGCGGTGTGCCACGCGTTGCCCAGGGTCAGCATGACGGTCTCGATGCCGGCGCCGACGAGCAGGATCAGCACCCCGACGATCTCTTCCGGGGTGAGCCGGTCGTCGCCGTCTGCCGCGTCGAGCAGACCCGACAGCAGATCCCCGGTCCGGTGCTGGCTACGGGAGATGGTCAGGTCCGTGTAATAGCCGACGAGCGCGCCGATCGCAGCCATCGCCTCGGGCCGCAGATCGGTCGACTCGGCGTCGGTGTACATGATCTCCATGCCGAGCTTGCGCAGCAGCTCGCGATCGTCCTCCGGCACGCCGACCAGTTCGGAGATCACATCGGTCGGGAACGGGCCGGCGAGGTCGGCGATCAGGTCGAAGCTGCCGCGCGCGAGCAGCGGTTCCAGTGTGCGCCGGGCGATGTCACGCAGCCGCGGCTCGAGGCTCTGCACCCGGCGCTGGGTGAACGCCCGGACGACGAGCTCGCGCATCCTGGTGTGCTTGGGCGGGTCCATCGCCACGAAGGAGAAGAACTTCTCCGCCTGCGGTCCCCAGAACGCGGGCTCCATGCGCAGGCCGTTGGCGCTCGAGAATCGGTCCGAATCGCGCAACGCCGCCCGGACGTCCGCGTGTCGCGACAACGCCCAGAAGTCGTCGGTCGTGTTGCGGTAGACGGGGGCCTCGGTACGCAACCTGGCATAGTACGGATACGGATCGGCATGGACAGCGAAGTCGTAGGGGCTGAACTGCAGGGGCATGGCCGTGCCTTTCGCGGCGACGTGACAACGCCACCACCGGTCTCGTGTCGGGCTGATAAGGGACGACCGTAGTCGAGAGAGAGGACGCGCGCCGTGGACTTCGAAGCCGCCGCTGATCGGGTGGATGTCACCAAACCACACCCGGCCCGCCGGTACGACTACTGGCTGGGCGGCAGTGCCAATTTCGACGCCGATCGCAAGTCGGCCGACGCGGTGGCCGAGGCGTTTCCGTCGATCCATTTCGCCGTCCTGGAGAACCGCAACTTCCTCCGTCGCGCGATCCCGTATCTCGTCGACACGGCGGGCATCCGGCAATTCCTCGACATCGGCACCGGGCTGCCGACCGCGGGCAACGTCCACGAGCTGGCCCAGGCGATCGCCCCGGAGTCGCGGGTGGTCTACGTCGACAACGACCCGATCGTCCTCTATCACGCCCGCGACCTGCTCGACAGTTCCCCGAGCGGCGCGACCGCCTACATCGACGCCGACCTGCGCGACCCCGCCTCGATCCTGGAGCACCCGGCGCTGAGCGGCACCCTCGACCTGGACCGGCCGGTGGCCCTCATGCTCTGCGCGGTGCTGCACTTCCTGACCGACGAGATGCGGCCCTACGACGTGGTCGGGGAGCTCTGCGCGGCACTGCCTTCGGGCAGCTACCTGACCATGACCCATGCCACCGACGACCACCTGTCCGCCGAGGATCTGCAAGCGACCATCGAGGCCAACGAGCGCAGCGGCGTCCCCTTCCGGCTCCGCTCGACCGCGGAGTTCACCCGGTTCTTCGACGGCCTCGACCTGGTCTCCCCCGGCATCACCTCGGTGATCGACTGGCGTCCGGCCGAGTGGCGCCCGCATCCGCGCAAGGAGGCGGTGTCGATGCTCGGTGGGATGGCCAGGATCCCCTAGCTGTCCTCACGCGGGAGCAGGGTACCCAGCGGGCCGAGGTCGATATTGAGGTCTTGCGGGGTCAGGCCGAAGTGCTCACGGAGTTCCTCCATGCGTTGTTCGAGCAGCATCAGCGTGGTGCCGATGCGTTCGACCTGGGCGTCGGTCAGGTCCCCCGCGTCGACGCGGCGCAGCGCTTGGCGTTCCATCAGCTGCCGCAGCAACTCCACCAGGGTGAGGACGAGGGTGACCAGCCCGCGCTCGACGGATTCGGGGTCGGTGTCGATACGCGGTGGGATGCCACCGAATTCAGTCATCGCCGGACGGTTCGATCTCAGCACGCTGTCCGGGCCCGACCGGCCCGGACAGCGTGCTGATGGAGGAGATGAGCGCTCGCAGCGAGATCTGGACCAGGTCGACATCGGCGATGGCGAGGGTGACGTCGCCGGAGACGACCACGCCGCCTGCCAGCACCCGATCCAGCAGGTCGACCAGCGCGACGCGGCGCTGGTCCTCGACAGCGCCTCCAGCGCGGGTCATGGCGACTCTCGTTCCACGCCGGCGAACGAATACGGCGGCCACGGTCCGGTGAGTTCGAGCCGGATACCGGGGAAGCGGGCGCCGAGCGCCGTGACGGTCGCGGTGAAATCGTCGGTGCTGTCGTCGTCGACGAGGTATGTCCCGTTGAGAACTATCCAGTCCCGGCGGCCGCTGAGCGCGGGATCGGTCAGCGGCTGCCGTCGTCCCGCCGCGGCGTGGTGAACCAAGCGGGTGTGGATCTGCTCGGCACGCTCCGCCGCGTCGCGTTCCACGGTGTCCTGCGCGGACAGCTGTGCGCGACGTCGTGCCAGATACGCGGTTCCCGCCCCCGTCGCGGCGCCTTCGCTCACGGCCCTCGCCTCGGCCACAGCGGTGGTCAGGGCAGCGCGGTCACCGTAGGCTTTCACGCCCCATTCGGTACGCCCGCTCACCAGCGCCAGGGCCGCGTCGATATCTGCTCGCCGCTGGTCGAGCAGCCAACGCACCGCGTCGTCGTCGCGGAAAACGGTGGCCAGCCGCACCGGGACCGCCGCACCTCGCCGGACCAACGCCGAGATGACGGCGTCGTGCGCGCGGGCCGTCGCCTCCAGCCAATCGAGATCCTCCAGGTGCGCACGCAACGGCTGCTCCCCGAAGACGTCCAGCGGCACCGAGCCGACCACCGCCGTCAGGTCCAGGGAAGCCACTGTGCGGACGGGCTCCCCCGCGACTCCGTTCAGTTCGATCGGTGTGTCTTCGCTGTCGCGGCTGAAGGTCACCGCGTACAGCCACACTCCGAGACCGCCGGTCACGATCGCTCTTCCTTCGGCTGCCTGCCGGATTCGAGCAGTCGATGGTCTCCGTTCGCCGCCTCGAGCTGCGCGATCCGGTCGCGCAGCTCCCGGTTCTCCAGCTCGAGATCCCGGTCCTGTCTTTCCAGCGTGCGGGCTTTGCTGTTGAGCCAGGGGTCGGTCTCCCACCAGTCGATGCCAACGGACTTGGCCGTCTCCAGCGAGGCGATCACCAGCCGCAGTTTGATGGTGAGCAGTTCGATGTCGAGCAGGTTCACCTGGATGTCGCCGGCGATCACCAGGCCCTTGTCGAGGACGCGTTCCAGGATGTCGGCGAGATTGGTGGACTGATGCCCGCCGCCGTAGGGCTGCGGCACCGACGATCCGCCGCCGACCACCGTCATTGTCGGCCTCGTACGCCGATGTCGGTGCTGCCCCTGGTGTAACGGTTGATTCTGCGGTAGGCCAGCAGATTCCCGTCGAGGTCGATCTCCATCTCGTAGAGGGCGAGGATGTCCGCCGAGGAGGGGATGTGGCGATCCTCGAGTACCTCGATCTCGATCATCCAGCCGTCCTCTGTCGGTTCCATGCTGGTGACACCCTGGACCGGTTTTCCGGTCAGCTGCGCGAGGTGTTCGATCGCGATCGCGACCGCCTGGGTCGCGGTGAGGGCGGGCCGCTCGTCCGCTGCCGGATGCAGATCCTCGGAATCGTCGGAAGTGGTCTTGCGGGTCATGCGAGTCACTCCTTCCGGTCGAGCCCGGTCATGCCGCCCGCGGAGCCGGTCACGCGATTCAGGACCGTTTGCTGGGCCTGCTTGCGCTCTTCTTCGGACAGCTCCCCTGCCGCGGCGGCGCGGTCGATCTCCTCGAGCTCGGCGCGCACCGCCGCAGGGTCATTGAGTTGCTGCTCGACCTGGTCCTGGATCACTTCGCCCAGCCAGATCACCCCGCGAACCGGCGCGAGGGGCAACGACAATATCGAGGAGATCAGACCCATCTCTCACCTCGCGGGCTTGGTCACGAAGTCATAGGCCGCCATCGGTCCGAGCAGATTCATCTCCACGCGGCCGTCCCAATCTCCGGCGAGGCCGCGCAACGTTTCCTCCAGCTCTTGCTGCCGGGCCAGCTCGACCAGCACCGCGACGTGCACGGCGTCCACCTCGTTGCTCGGCTCGCGCTGGTTGACCAGCGGTTCGAAGCTCTCGAGCTCGGATACCACCCTGCTGGTGTCCTCGGCTCGCTTGGCTTCGATCGCCTGATTGATCAACTCGCCCAAGGCGAGCCGGGCATTGCGGGTGGCGTCCTCCGGTTTGTCGCGGATCTCCTCGCGGAGCCGGGCGGCCTCGGCGTTCTCGTCGAGCAGTTCCCGCAGGATGGCATCCTCGACATAGCGGCCCCTGATCACGAACTGCGCGCGTCCCTCCAGTTCCGCCAGCGCGGCGATGAACTCGGACTCGTTCGCCTCGAGCAGGTCGTTTTCCACCGCCTCGGTGTCGGCCATGACCGCGCCGAAGCGCAGCGGCAACACCGGCGCGACGGCCGCCGAGCCGTCCAGCAGTTCGGCGTGGGCGGTGAGGTCATCGGGTGTGCCCAAGGGCCGATCCGATTCGAGGACGCTGACCAGCGCGGCGATCTCACCGTGCCGCACCACCGCCACCTCACCCGGGGGATCACCGACACCGGTGGTGTCGGGCGCAGGCTCGACGTCGGCGGGAACGATGCCGTAGACGTAGACGGCGGTCGCTTCGGTAGCCATCATTCCTCCCTACGTCCGGAGGGCCGGTGCGCGGCTTCGCGCTTGTCCTGCACGTCGCCGAGGAAGTCGCTGACCTTCTTCCCGGCCGCTTCCAGAGCACCCTTCGTCTTATGTTCGGCCGCGCCTTCGGTGACCTCACCGACGATGTCGGTCAGGCCCTTCGGTTCGGAGGTGGAGATCTCGAGCCGGTTGACCGCTTCGGCGAAACGCAGATACGTATCGACACTGGCCACTACAACGCGCGCATCGATGGTCACCAGTTCGATCCCGACCAGCGACACTCGGGCAAACGCGTCGATGACCAGGCCCTTGTCGAGAATGGTGTCGATGACATCGGCGAGGCTCGACGAGTTCGGCCTGGCCATCGTGCCTGCCCCGCCTGCGTTTCCTGCTGGTTCGATGGTCATCGGTTCGCTCCTCGGCTCTCACGCGAGCGGCGAGTCGCCGGAGGCTTGCGGCGGGCTGCCGGTCGACGGCGAGACGGTGCCGGTTCTTCCTCTTCGTCCGGCTCCGGCTCGTCTGCCTCGTGCTCGTCCTCTTCCTCGTCGTCCTCGTCCTCTTCCTCGTCCTCTTCCTCGTCGTCCGGCACTTCGTCGTCCTCGGACGTGTCGTCTTCGGGGTTCTCCTCTTCCGCGCGCCGTGCGGTCTCGTCGTCTTCGACGACCTCGCCGTCACGGATCTCGCCGTGCCAGCCCACGACGTCGTCGCTGTGCAGCACGGCCTCGGTCATGACGTGTCGCTGGAAGTTCTTGAGTTCCAGGCGGCATCGGCGACCTGCCGCGCGCCACAGATTGGCGGTCTTCTCGAACACTCCCTGCGGGTGATACTCGAGCACCACCAGGATGCGAGTGAGACCAGGCGTGATCTCGTGGAAGGTGACGGCACCATCGATATAGCCCTTGGAACCCTTGGAACGCCAGACGATCCGCTCGAACGGCACCTGCTCGACAATCGTGGATTCCCACGTCCGTCTCGACCAGAACACCTTGCCGGTCCACGTCAGCTTCTCGTCGGAGGCCTGCTCGACCTGCTCGACCTTCTTGGTGAACTTCGGGAAGTCCCCGAACTGGGTCCACTGGTCATAAGCCAGATCGATCGGAACCCCCACATCGATGTGTTCGACGATATTGGTCAGCTTCAGCTTCTTCCCGCCACCTTTTCCCTTTCCGCCGGTCAAGGATTCCTTGACCGCCTGGAACTTTTCGCGGACCGACTGTCCGAGTTTGCTCACACCACCGCTGACCGCCGCCCGCAACGGCGAGGCGCCACCGGCGAGTTTCTCCGCACCGGTCACCGCAGCCAGCAGATTCCCCCCGCTCCCTTCGGCGTAGTCGTTCAATCGACCGCTGGTACTCGATACTCGATCAGTCAGCTTCGACACCGCGCGTTCGGCCACGGTTGCGGCGAGGTTCTGCACCGACTGCTGCAGCACGCCGGTCGGGTTGGCTGTTCCAGCCATCTTGCCGACTCCAGTTGCCTTGTCACGCACCGCCTTCGTCATCGTCCTCACCTCCTCGTGCGTCGCACCGGCGCGTCGTCTGCATCGGCACGACTACGCCGTCGCGCCGGCGACGGCGGCTTGCGATCCGCCGACCCGGACCCACGGTCCGCGGACCGAGACGCGGTCTTGCGCGCGGCAGTGGTCCCCGACCGGCGCGGCCGCGTCCGCGTGGCGGGCTTCCCGGTGTCCTCCTCGGCCGAGGCTCGCTCATCGTCTCGGGCCGGTTGATCGTCGTAGTCGTCTTCCTCGGAATCGGCTTCTTCCGGCTCATCCGTTTCTTGGTCCGCGACGAGCGCCGAGCCCAGCTGCAGCCGGTTGTTCAGCGCGTCGATGCGATTGCTCGCTGCGGTGACCGCGGCCGACCTGACCGCGCCGAGCAACTCCCCGCGAACGGTGTCGGTGAGCTGGGTCAGTTCCGGCGACGATTTGAGCAGCGACGTACCGCGCCCCAGCAACTCCGCGGGCATTCCCGTGGATCGCCTCGTCATCGCCGCACCGGCCAAGCCCAACGCGAAACGCATCTTGCGTGTACGGCCGAGCACGTACCCGATACCTACTCCTAGCGCAATTCTCGCTCCACCCTGCATGCCAACTCCTCGCTCGCTCGACTGCCACTGCACCGGGGTCCTACCCCAGGTTCGTCGAGCTGTGGCACCCCGATGACGGGGCAGAACACGCTGCACTGGATACCTGCCAGCGTATTCCTAGTTAACGCGGGGGTCGATGGGTTTTGCCTGCCGATCATCCCTTTTATTGCTAGTAGAATCGGCGGTGACCGTCGTCGGTCGTGCGACCCGGCGTGGTCACGGGAGTGGCGGATGAGCGCTCGTGACGACACTGAATCGGGACAGCTGCCCCGAGGTCTCCGCCTGCTGCTGACATCGGTCACGGTGTTCTTCGTGATCATCCTGGTGGTGCCGCGCCTGGTCCACACCTACATCGACTGGCTGTGGTTCGGCGAGGTCGGCTATCGCACTGTCTGGTCGACCGTGCTGCTCACCAAGCTCACGCTGTTCGCCGTGATCACCGCCCTCGTCAGCGTCGTCGTCTTCACCGCGATGTGGCTGGCCTACCGGTCACGTCCGGCGTTCCTGCCCGCACGGGAGGATGATCCGCTGGGCGAAATCCGGCGCGTGGTTGCGCGGTGGCCGCTGCGCTTCGGCCTGGGGATCGCCGTCGGCTTCGGTCTGATCTGCGGTCTCATCGGCAAGTCGCGCTGGGAGACGGTGCAACTGTTCCTGCGCGGCGGGACATTCGGCGTGGACGATCCCCAGTTCGGCCACGACATCGGGTTCTATGTCTTCGACCTGCCGTTCTACCGGCTCGTCCTGAGCTGGTTCTTCGCCCTGGTGATCTTCGCGTTCCTGGCCAACCTGGCCACCCACTTCCTGTTCGGCGGGCTGCGGGTCAGCGGCACATCGCTGGGTCTCACCGTGGCGGCCCGCGTCCAGCTGGCGGTGATCCTCGGGCTGTTCCTGCTCATGAAGGTGGCCGCGTATTGGCTCGACCGGTACATCCTGCTGTCGAGCGAGCGCAGGGAACCGACCTTCGCCGGCGCCGGATACACCGATATCAATGCCGTGCTCCCCGCCCGCCTCGTCCTGTTCGCGATCGCGCTGGTCTGCGCCGTCGCGGTGTTCTCCGCGGTCGTATTGCGCGACCTGCGGATCCCGGCGATGGCGGCCGCCCTGCTGTTGCTGTCCTCGATCGTGGCCGGTGGGGTCTGGCCGCTGGTGGTCGAACAGTTCTCGGTGCGCCCCAATGCCGCCGACATGGAGAGCCCGTACATCGAACGCAACATCGCGGCGACCCGCCAGGCCTATGGGATCGGCGGCGACCGGGTCGACTATCAGCCGTATCCGGGCGTCGGCTCCACGCAGCCACCGCGCGTGGCCGCCGACGCGACCACCATCGCCGATATCCGGCTGCTCGATCCGCGCGTGCTCTCGCGGACCTTCACCCAGCAACAGCAGCTGAAGAACTTCTACAGCTTCCCCGATCACCTGGATCTGGACCGGTACCGCATCGACGGCCGCCTGCGCGACTACGTGGTCGCGGCAAGGGAACTGACGCCGGGGGCGCTCAGCGGCAACCAGTCGCACTGGGTCAATCGGCACACGGTCTACACCCACGGCGACGGGTTCGTCGCCGCGCCGGCGAACCGGGTCAACGCGGCGGTCCGGGATGCCGCCGCCGACAGCTCGGCGAGCAACAGCGGCTATCCGATCTACGCGGTCAGCGACATCGCCTCCCAGCAGACCGGGCAGCAGGTCATCCCGGTCGAACAGCCACGGATCTACTTCGGCGAGGTGATCGCCAGGACGGACCCGGACTACGCCATCGTCGGCGGCGGCAGCGAGCCGCGCGAATACGACACCGACGCCACCAAATACACCTACACCGGCGCGGGTGGCGTTCCGATCGGCAACTGGCTCAACCGGCTCGCCTTCGCCACCAACTACACCGAGCGAAACATCCTCTTCGCCAAGGCGATCGGGCCCGAGTCCAAGATCATCTACCATCGCGCCCCGAAGGAACGCGTCGAACTGGTGGCACCGTGGCTCACCGTCGACAACAATCCGTACCCGGCGGTCGTCGACGGCCGCATCGTCTGGATCGTCGACGCGTACACCACGATCGACGGCTATCCCTACGCCGCACGGAGTTCCCTGGAGGCCCTGCACCACGTCGACGACGGACCGCCACGCAATCCCGCGGAGATCTCCTACGTGCGGAATTCGGTGAAGGCCACCGTCGACGCCTACGACGGCACCGTGACCCTCTACCAGATCGACACGCAGGACCCGGTGCTGGCGACCTGGATGCGGGTCTTCCCCGGCACGGTCGAACCCGAGTCCGCGATCAGCCCCGACCTGCGCGCGCATTTCCGGTACCCCGAGGACCTGTTCGTCATCCAGCGCGACATGCTCGCCCGCTACCACGTGGACGAACCGCGAGAGTTCTTCACCAACAACGCTTTCTGGTCGGTGCCCAGCGATCCGACGGTGGAGGCCAATCCGCAACAGCCACCGTTCTACGTGCTGCTGGGCGACCCCGTCGACGCCGAGCCGTCGTTCCGGCTGGCCAGTGCGATGGTCGGATTCAGGCGGGAGTTCCTGTCGGCCTATATCTCCGTGCGCTCCGACCCGGAGAACTACGGCAGGTTCCACATTCTGCAACTGCCCACCGACACGCTCACCCAAGGGCCGCAACAGATTCAGAACTCGATGATCTCCGATACCAGGGTGGCCTCCGAGCGCACCCTGCTCGAGCGCTCGAACCAGATCCAGTACGGCAACCTGATCACGTTGCCGATCGCCGACGGCGGGGTGCTCTATGTCGAACCGCTGTTCACCGAACGGATTTCGACGGCGCAGAACGGTTCCACCTTCCCGCAGCTGGCCCGGGTGCTGGTCAGTTACCGGGAGCCGGGTACCGGCGGGGTCAGGGTCGGCTACGCCCCGACGCTCGGGGAGGCGCTCGACCAGGTCTTCGGCCCGGAGACCGGGAATATGGCGACCGCGCCCGGTGGCGGCCCCGGTGCGCCGCCACCACCTGGGCGACCGGTGGCGCCACCGCCCGGGCCGCAGACCTCGCCCGTCGGGCCGCAGGTGGACGAGGCGGCGATCGCCCGGCTGGAGGCCGAACTCGAAGCGGCCCGTGCCGCCCTGGAACGGCTCGAACAGCAACTCGGCGAGATCCTGCGCCCGGATAAGTGACTACGGGCAGCCTTCGAGAGTCGCCTGCGCCAGTTCCGCCACCACGTCGGTGACATCGCGCCGTGCCCGCATCGCTACCAGCTGCCGTTGTGCCCCGTTGCCGCGCTTGCTCAGGGCCGCGATCGCGTCGGTGACGAAGGCGTGATCGCCGCAGTCGCGCAGCGCGGGTTCGATGCGGTCGACGAGTTCGGCGAGCAGGTCGCGGTACGGGACGACGCTGCCCCGGACCGAATGCAGGCCGTTTCCGTCCAATCCCGAGTGCGCGGCGTTCCAGTAGGCGGCGAGCAGCATCTCACCCGGCACGGGCGGCGCGGGCTCGTCCCGGGCGATCGACCGGAGCGCAGTGGTGACCATGCTCCTGATCAGCGCGGCCAGCAGGGCGGATTCCTCCGCCGTGGCCGGGATGTCGCTCACCCGTATCTCGACGGTCGGGAACGACTCCGACAGGCGGATATCCCAATAGACCATCTTCTTGTCCAGAATGCTGCCGCTGGCGTGCATCATGGCCACGAGCGACTCGTACTGGGTCAGCGAGGCGAAATACGGCGGCGGGCCGGCGCTGGGCCAGCGCCGCCACAGGATGTTGCGCCAACTCGCGTACCCCGTCTCGGTGCCGCGGTAGATCGCCGAATTCGCGGTCAGGGCGAGCAGCAGCGGCAGCCAGGGACGCACATGATTGCTGACCTGCACGGCGGTGTCCCGGTCGGGCACCGCGACGTGGACGTGGCAGCCGCACAGGCCCTGCTCGTGGGCGAGCATGCCATAGGTGTGCGCGATCCGCTGGTAGCGCGGTGTGTCGGTCACCGGATACCCCTCGGGCACGGTCGGCGGAACCGCCACGGCCAGCAGCCGGGCATCGTGCTCGGCCGCGCAGTCGGCGACCCCGCGCCGCGAGGTGCGCAGCTCGGCCAGCAGTTCGCCGATGTCGGAATGCACCCCGGTGCTTGTCTCCACCTGACAGCGGGTCAGTTCCAGTTGCAGATCGATCCCCGCCCGCCGCGCCGTCTCGGCGACCTGGGCGTTTTTCGGTGCCGGCGCGCCGGTCCCCGGGTCGGTCAGCAGGAATTCCTCTTCGACCCCCACCGTCGGCACATCCGCGAAGTCACCCACAGCCACCCTCCTCCACTCACTGAGCTCGCCTGGTGTCACCGGACGAACCCGGTCACACAACCAGCACGAGCTCGTAGCGATGGCGCACTGCCCGAGCCAGGGTGTGGAGGTGCGTGAACGAGTCTGAACGGACGCTACCCGCGATCGCGGCGAGCCGACAGTCCCGGCAATAGATTCCCAGGTCAGGCGCGGTTGTGGCGTGTCTCGTAGGCGATGCGCTCGGCTTCGGCCCGGCGAACCTCGGCGGTATCGGCGAGCTCGGGGTCGAATCCGTGGCTGACCAGGCGGTGCCGCCGGTACACGTAGACCAGCGCGACGGTGAAGTAGATCAGCGGCAGGTACAGCAGCGCCATCATCGACAGCCCGATCCACAGCGGCCCCGGCACCAGCAGGAACAGGCACAGCACCGGCAGGACGGGCAGCAGGAAGCGCATCAGGTAGCGGCGGGTCGCACCGGGACCGGTCAGGTCGTTCAGTACCCAGTCCGCCATCGACGGCGGCATCGTGGCACCGCCGACGTAGCGCAGTCGCTGCCAGAGGTTCGGGGTCGAGCCGGTCATCACTGCTCCCTCGCTTCCGCTGCGCGCAGCGCGGCCGCGTTCACCCGGCCGAGGACATCACGCAGTTCTTCCAGATCGGCCAGGCTGACGCCGAGCCGGGCGACGACGGCCGGCGGAATCTGCTCAGCCTGCCCGCGCAGCACCTGTCCCGCCTCGGTGAGGTCGATGAGCAGCGTGCGCTCGTCGTGCGGATCACGTCGGCGGGTGATGAGCCCGGCGGATTCGAGTCGCTTGAGCAGCGGCGACAGTGTCGCCGAGTCGAGCTGAATCGCCTCGGCGACCGACTTCACCGACATCGGCGCCTCGCCCCAGAGCGCGAGCATCACCAGGTACTGCGGGTGTGTCAGCCCCATCGGCTCGAGCAGCGGCCGATAGACCGCGAGCACCGAGCGATTGGCCACCGCCAGCGCGAAGCACACCTGCCGGTCCAGCCGCAGCGGGTCGTCGAGCTCCTGCATGGTTCCACCTTCCTTCGTCCACACAGTATTATGCCACTAATAGTTAGTGCAATAACTATTAGTGGCGTCACTATGCGGACCGGTGGTCAGTCCTCGTCGACCAGCGGCTCCCCGGCGGCGGCGCGGCGCACCTTCTCGCGGCCGTTGTCCTCCTCGGTGCGGCCCTCCCGCCAGTAGCCGGTGAACGTGATCGCGCGCTTGTCGATCCCCCGATCCCGGATGAGATTGCGCCGCGTGAGTTTCACCAGGTTCGCCTCGCCGGAGATCCACGCGTAGGGCGCGCCCTCGGGAAGCTCTGCGGCACAGACCGTTTCGACGACCGCCTCCCCATGGGCGCGGTCACCGCGGTGCACCCACTCGATCCGCACGTCGGCGCGGGTGTCGAACCGCTGCTCGTCCCGCGGTCCCGCGACCTCGATGAACACCCGCACCGTCACGCCGGCGCCGAGATGCTCCACGATGGCGCCGATCGCCGGAATCGCCGTCTCGTCACCGACCAGCAACTGCCAGGCGGGATCGGGCTGCGGGCTGTACAGCGCCCGCGGCGGGCAGAGCAGACCGATCTCGTCGCCGGGCGCCGCCGTGGATGCCCAGTCCGAGGCGGGCCCGGCATGATCGGGATGCAGCGCGAAGTCGATGTCGAGCTCGCCGAGCGCGGGTCGCTGTGCCCGGATCGTGTAGGTGCGCATCGGCGGCCGGATCTCGTCGGGCATGGCGAGATACCTTTGGTACCAACTCATTACGCCACCGACCGCATCGTCGATCGGCGGCGGTACGGCCGGGCGCCCCTGACCCGGCAGCGGGAAGAACAGCTTCGTGTACTGGTCGGGTCCCGCGTCGGCCAGCGCGGCGGGATCCGCACAGGTCAGCGTGATCCGGACCATGCGTGGCGTCAGCCGCACGACGCGACGAACCCGCAGGGTCGCGTAGGCCATGGTCGAACGATTCACAGCGGCAGTGGTCATTAGGCAAGGCTAACCTGGCTACCCCTGCGGGTCGACCGCCAGACCGGAGATCAACTGCTCGACCACCGAGCGAACGGCCGCGGTGTCCTCGATATCCTCGCTGTTCGCCAGATACTGCGCCGCCTCGTCGAGCGCGCCGACGACGACCAGCGCCAGCGGCCGCACCGGCTGCGCACGGACACGGCCGGCGGCGATGGCACCGGCCAGGGCGTTCTCCACCAGTCCGATCGTGTGCCTGAGCTCGATCTCGCGCCACCGGCTCCAGCCGAGGACCGCGGGCGCGTCGAGGAGCGCGATCCGGCGCACTTCCGGGGCGGTCGAAGCCTGCAGCCACGCCAGGCAGCCCACGATCAAACTCGCCACCGGATCGGCGGACCGCGCTTCGGCGACCGCGGTGGCGATCACCTCGACCAGGTCGCGCTCGAGATCCTCGAACACCGCCTCGAACAGATCGCGCTTCTCACCGAACTGGTGATAGAGCGCACCGCGGCTGACCCCAGCCGCCTCCGCGACCGCGATCGTACTCACGGCCCCATACCCGTACTGCCCGAACAGTTCTCGCCCGGCGCGAACGACGGCGGAACGCGTCGCTGCCGAGCGTTCGGCCTGGGTTCGGCGGTCAGGGTTCATGGCGACGTCGAAGTCTAGGGCAGAGATGGGGTCACGTCAGATCCGAGGCCCTTCGACCCTTGACCGGTGACACCGCGTTCCGGGAACATACAGTCACCCTGTTTGTATCTTGGAAGGGGCTTGGAGACCATGTCCGATGCCACCAAAGATCTGTTCGAGCGCTATCACGCCTGCTGGGCCGACCGCGATCCCGACCGCATCGTCGAATTGCACACGCCCGATTCGATTTTCCACCTGCACTCCGGCGGCAAGCCGGCACAGGGGCGCGCCGAGATCCGCACCGCCGCCGCGGAAACCTTCGCGCTGGTCCCCGATCTGACGTTCACCCTGGTCGATCTCCGGGTCGGCGACGACTTCTGGGTGGTTCGGTGGAAGCTGTCCGGCACCTCGATCACCGGCGGCGCCGTCGATGTGGACATCGCGGATGTGGTGCTGGTCGAGGACGGTGCGGTGCGGGAGAAGCACACCTATGTCGACGGTGTCGCGATGCAGGCCGCGTTGTCCGTTCCCGCCGAGACCGCCTGAGCCACTGGATCAGTCCAGGCAGAACTCGTTGCCCTCGGGGTCGGCCATGACGATGAACCCGGTGCCCATCGGCGGGTCGGGTTCGAACCGCTGGATCCGGGTCGCCCCGAGGCCGACGAGCCGTTCACACTCAGCCTCCAGCGCTACCATCCGCTCCTCGCCCGACAGGCCGGGCGCGGCCCGCACGTCGAGGTGGACGCGGTTCTTGGCGACCTTGCCCTCGGGTACCTGCTGGAAGAACACGCGCGGGCCGTGCCCGTCCGGGTCCTCGATGGCCGACCTCGTATTGCGCTGATCCTCCGGCACACCGATCCGGGCGAGGAACTCCTCCCACGCGGCCAGCGGATCGGCGCCAGGGGGCAGTTCCACGCCGGGTGGGCCGGGGTGCACGTATCCCAGCACCTCACGCCAGAAGATCGACAGCGCCCTCGGGTCGTGCGCGTCGAAGGTGATCTGGAGGTGGCGGCTCATCGTGCTCCATTCGCGTAGTCGATCGCGGAAAGAATGGCGGCGGTGACTGTTTCGGGCGCTTCCACCATGACGAGGTGTCCGGCTCCGTCGACGTCGATCGCCCGCACCGGTTTCAGTGTCTTGTTCAGCGTGGCACCAGCCCGTGCCGAGAGCACCTTGTTGCGAGTGCCCCAGACGGTCGTGATCGGCGGGAAATCGGTGGGCGGGGAGAAGGTGTCCAGGTGCGCGAGTCGCGGGATCTGGCGGGAGATCGCGGCGGTCACCATCAGCCGGCGACGCTCGGTCCACCGGGTCCGCAGGTGCGCGGCGGTCTCGTCGGTGTGTGGTCCGGCGGTGCCGATCTGCTCCGCGACGATCAGCCCGGCCAGGGGTCCGGGGATCCGCACCATCGACAGCAGCGAGTCCAGGTGCAGGTATCGGCCGAAGATCGCGGCCAGCCCGGTGCGGGTCGGGCGCAGGGTGGCCGGGGTGAGCGGGCTGCTCAGTACCAGCGAGCGCACCAGTTCGGGGTGTTTCCGGGTGAACAGCAGCGACAGCGCGCTGCCGAAACAGTGTCCGACCAGCGTCACGTCCCGCAGGTCCCGGTCGGCGAAGAACGCCTCGAGCATGGCGAGGTAGTTCTCGAGTATGTAGCCGTCGTCGGGCGCGTCGGAATCGCCGTACCCGATGAGGTCGATCGCCAGTACCCGGTGCGACTGCCGCAGCTCGTCGTATTGGGCACGCCAGATGGAGCGATCGCCGCCGAGGTTGTGCAGGAAGACGACCGGTGGCCCCGCCCCCGCCTCGTCATAGGCGATCGAGGTTCCGCCGAAATCGAAAATTGGCATCGCGTATGCCCCCTTCTCTCCACATCGTTGTGGTGTCACCAACGCTAACCGACAGCGGTGACGGGTTCCCGGCGAACAGCCTGGTGACGCGCGGCCAAGGACGCGGTCATGACCTGGGCAGTCCCAGCTGCGCGCAGGCCATCAGCGCCACCTCGATGTCGAGCCTGCGGTCGGTGAGCGGATGTCCGAGCAGCTCTTCGGCTTTGCGTACCCGGTAGTGCACGGTGTTCTTGTGGACGTGCAGCCGCGCGGCGGCGTCGGTGTAGCTGCCGCGGGCGTCGAGAAACGCGCGAACCGTTTCGCGCAGCCGCGCGGCGCTGTCGTCCTCGGCCATCAGTCCGCCGAGCACCCGGCTCGCCCACGCCTGCACCTCGGGCACGCGGTCGGTGAACAGGGCGGACAGCGACACCGCACGGTATCCGGTGAGCCCGCGCCTGCCGGTCGCCAGCGCGACGGCGCGCGCACGCTGGGCGTCGCCGAAGGTGCGGCGGAAGCCATCGAGGCCGCTGGCCGGCTCACCCAGGGCCAGACACAGATTCGGCTGGGAGCGCAGCGCCCGGACCAGTTCCCCGGTGTCGAGCACCAGGCGTGACACCGAGGAGATCCACACCCACCGGCTGTGGTCGTCGGCTTCCACGGTCATCGGCGCCTTGCCGGTCGCGGCGGCCAGCAGGGCGGTGCCCGCGCGCAGCACCGCACCGGGTTCGCGGGTGCCGGGCGGGGTCCACAGCATCGCGAACTGGTGCCAGCCGCGCAGCGAGGTCGACAGCATCTGCTCGGCCGAGGACACGTCGAGATCGTCGGCGTCGAGCACCGCGCGGACCTGCGCGGCGCGGGCGGCGTCGGTGCGCGCGTCCCAGCGACGGCGTTCGCTCGCGTAGATATCGATCAGGCCCTCGATCACCTGGTCGATATAGCTGTTGACCAGGTACGCGATGCGCGCCGCGGCAGCCAGGGCGACGTCGGTGGGCGGGTTCAGCTCGGCCAGCTGCGTCATCGTCCACTGCACGAACATGTTCTCGCCGAGCCGGTAGGCGCGCAGCAGCGACTCGAGCGACAGGTCGTGCTGGGCGAAGCGGCGGGCGTATTCGGCGGCGGCGGGCGGCACGGTGATGTCGTCGAGGCCGATGGCCAAGGTCAGCATGTCCAGGATCGCGGCCAGGTTGGACTCGGTGCTGGCCACCATCAGCCTGCGCACCTCGTCGTCGTGCCGGAATTCCGGGATGACCTCGACGAACATCGAGGTCATCGTCGGCGCCAACCGCTCCAGATCCGTCTTGATCCGCAGCGCCACCTCCCGCACGAGCGGATCGTTGTCGAGAGCCATGGCCGCAGACAGTACCTCCGGTGAGCGGGCTCGCGGCGCTGATTGTGCTCGTGGCACAACACCTCGCCGCAACGCTGGTCCGCGGGCCCGTAGTCGGCGCCGAATCCGCGCCCTACCTTGGGATATGTAATCCAGATCACATCCGTCTCCGGTGAGGAATCATGCGACACATCGCCGAATTGCCCGACGTCAGAGCCACAACCGACCCGCACGGGCACAGCGTGGCCGACGACAGCAGCGCGCTGTCGAACGCGCAGTTCCTGGCGCGGGTCGAGGCGGCCGCCTCGGTCCTGCACCGGGCGGGTGTGCGGGCCGGCGATGTCGTCGCGGTCGTGCTGCCCAACCGGGTGGAACTGGTGGTTGCCCTGTTCGCCGCCTGGCGCCTCGGCGCCGCGGTCACGCCGGTGAACCCTGGTCTCACCGACGACGACATCCGCTACCAGATCGAGGATTCCGGGGCCGCGGTCGTGATCGGCGACCCCGATCGGGCCGCGGTCACCCTCGACGTCGCCGCACTGGCCGAGCCAGCGGGTCCGGTCGCCGCGGCGCCGCCGTCCACCAGCCTGGCGCTGATCATCTACACCAGCGGGACCACGGGCAGGCCCAAGGGCGTGCTGCTCGGGCACGAGAATCTCGCCGCCATGTGCACGATGATCATCGACGCGCTCGGCCTGGACGCCGACGACCACAGCCTGCTGATCCTGCCGCTGTTCCACGTCAACGGCATTGTCGTCAGCGTGCTCTCGCCGCTGCTGGCGGGCGGGCGCACCACCATCGCGGGCAGGTTCTCCGCGTCCGGATTCTTCGACACGGTCGGGCTGGTCCGTCCCACGTACTTCTCGGCCGTACCCGCCATCTACGCGATGCTGGTGGCCCAGCCCGACGGCGAGCACCCCGACACGTCCTCGCTGCGGCTGGCGATCTGCGGCGCCGCGCCTATGCCCGCCGAACTCATCGGCCGTTTCGAGCGGCGCTACGGTGTGCCGATCGTCGAGGGCTACGGCCTGTCGGAGGGCACCTGCGCGTCCACCCTCAATCCGGTGGCGGGCCCGCGCAAACCGGGCACCGTCGGGGTGCCGCTGCCCGGCCAGACGGTGACGATCATGAATCCCGACGGCGAGCCCGCGGCGCCAGGTACACCCGGGGAAGTCGTGATCAGCGGCCCGAATGTGATGCGCGGCTACCTCGGCAAGCCGGCGGAAACGGCCGAGACCGTGGTAGCGGGCCTGCTGCGCACCGGCGACGTCGGCTACTTCGACGCCGACGGCTACCTGGTCCTGGTCGACCGGATCAAGGACATGATCATCCGGGGCGGGGAGAACCTGTACCCCAAGGAGATCGAGAACGCGCTCTACCGGCATCCGGCGGTCCACGAAGCCGCCGTCGTCGGCGTGCCCGACGCCGTGCTGGGTGAGGTACCGGTCGCCCATGTCGTTGCCGCGCCGCACACCACGGTCACCGTGGCGGAGCTGATCACGCACTGCCGTGCGGAGCTGGCCACGTTCAAGGTGCCCGCCGCGATCGTGCTGACCGCGGAAATGCCGCGCAACCCGGTCGGCAAGATCGACAAGAAACAGCTGCGGATCATGGCCGCACGCGTCTGAGCGGCTGTGCACCGCACGCACATTCGAACGAAAGACAGACTTTCGGTCGCGGTCGTCCGCGCCCGGAATCAGGGTAGAAAGGGATCGAGCCATGGGATTCAAGACGGGAGATTTCCCGCCGGTGGACACCGACACATTTCTGGATCTACCACTGCGGGAACGCATGCGAATGCTGGCACTGCATTGGGCGGAATACGGATTCGGCACGCCGAAGATGATCCACACCATCTACATCGCGAAATTGCTCGTGCTGTATATGTTCGGCGGCGTCCTGATCGCCACGGCCACCTCCGGCACCGGTCCCTTCTGGGATGTGGCGCAGTGGTGGAACCAGCCGATCGTCTACCAGAAGCTCGTCCTGTGGACCGTGCTGCTCGAGGCGGTCGGTGTCGCCGGTTCGTGGGGACCGCTGGCAGGCAAGTTCAAGCCGATGACCGGCGGCGTGCTGTACTTCGCCCGGCTGGGCAGCATCCGCCTGCGACCGTGGCATCGGGTGCCGTTCACCAACGGTGACTCGCGCACCCTGCTGGATGTGGTGTTGTACCTGGGCTTCCTCGCGTCCCTGCTTGTCGCGCTGCTGGCACCGGGACGGACTACCGTCTCGCTGCTGGATGCCTTGCCGGACAACACCTCTGGGCTCGTCAGCCCCACACTGCTGATCGCGCCGATCGCGCTGTACGTCCTGTGCGGACTGCGCGACAAGACGATCTTCCTTGCCGCGCGCGGCGAGCAGTACCTGCCCGCGCTGCTGTTCTTCGCGGCACTGCCGTTCACCGACATGATCATCGCGGCCAAGCTGCTGATCGTGATCGTGTGGGTGGGCGCCGGTGCCTCCAAGTTCGGTAAGCACTTCACCAATGTGGTGCCGCCGATGGTGTCCAACAGCCCGTCCATGCCGTTCCGGTCGGTCAAGCGCGCCCACTACCGTGACTTCCCGCGCGATATCCGCCCCTCGCGCGTCGCCTCGTTCCTGGCGCACGTCGGCGGCACCACCGTCGAGGTGATCACCCCGATCGTGCTGTTGTTCGCGACGAACTACTGGCTCACGCTGGCCGGTGTCGTGATGATGGTGGTGTTCCACCTGTTCATCACCTCCACCTTCCCGCTGGCGGTGCCGCTGGAGTGGAACATCCTGTTCGCCTACCTGACCGTCTTCCTGTTCCTCGGCTTCCCGAACTCGGCGGGCTACGGGGTGTTCGACATGTCCTCGCCCTGGCTGACGGTGGCGATCGCGGCAGGGCTCGCCTTCTTCCCGGTTCTGGGTAATCTGCGCCCGGACCTGGTGTCGTTCCTGCCGTCCATGCGCCAGTACGCGGGCAACTGGGCCTCGGCGCTGTGGGCGTTCGCGCCCGGTGCGGAAGCCAAGCTCAACACCATCGCGCAGCGTCCCGCCGACAATCAGGTCGACCAGCTGCTGGCCATGGGGTACCCGCCCGCGATCGCCGAGATCACCATGCAGCAGACCATCGCCTGGCGTTCCATGCACAGCCAGGGCCGCGGGCTGTTCTCGCTGCTGTACAAGCACATTCCCGAGATCGATCGCTGGACCGTGCGCGAGGCCGAGTTCGCCTGCAACTCGCTGATCGGCTTCAACTTCGGCGACGGTCACCTGCACAACCTCGATCTCATCGACGCGGTGCAGGCACGGGCCGGGTTCGCACCGGGAGAATGGATCGTGGTGTGGGTGGAGTCGCAGCCGATCCACCGGGACACGCAGGAGTACATGGTGGTCGACGCGGCGCTGGGCGTGCTCGAACGTGGCACCTGGCAGGTCGCCGACGCGGTCGAGGCCATGCCATGGCTGCCGGACGGGCCCATCCCGCACCGGGTGACGTGGCGGCGGGCGGACGTCACCGGCACGGTCGCCCCGCACCAGGACACCGTGGCCCAGCCCGCCGACTAGGCGAGCACGGATCGAGAACGAGAGGACCAGTCGATGACAACGGCGACAGTGGTCGGCAGCGGCCCCAACGGATTGGCCGCGGCCATCACCCTGGCCGGGGCGGGCGTGGACGTGACGGTGCTCGAGGCCGCCGACACGATCGGTGGCGGCACCCGCTCGAGCGAGGCGATCGTGCCCGGTCTGCTGCACGACCACTGCTCGGCCATCCATCCGATGGCCGTCGGGTCGCCGTTCCTGCGGCGCGTCGATCTGGAACGGTACGGATTGCGGTGGGCGTCGGCGCAACTCGACTGCGTCCATCCGCTCGACGACGGCACCGCCGGTGTACTGCACCGCTCGGTCACCGAGACCGCCGCGGGCCTCGGCGCCGACGAACGGTTGTGGCGCACCCTGTTCGAGGGTCCGGTCGCGGGCTTCGACCAGACCGGCACCGACATCATGCGGCCGCTGCTGCGGATTCCGCGGCATCCGATCCGGTTGGCGCGCTTCGGCATTCCCGCGACCGCGCCCGCCGCCCTGCTGGCACGCGCCTTCCGCACCGAACCGGGCCGCGCCCTGTTCGGTGGTGTCGCCGCGCACGCGTTCCACCCGCTCGAACGACCGTTGAGCGCCAGCGTCGGGCTCGGCATCCTGACCGCGGGACACCGCTACGGCTGGGCGGTCGCGGTCGGCGGTTCCCAGCAGATCGCCGACAGCATGGCGGCGGCGCTGGCCGATCACGGCGGAAAGATCGAAACCGGCGTCCGGGTGCGCACTCTCGCCGACCTGCCACCCTCGGACCTCACCCTCTGGGATGTCGCGCCGACCGCGGTCGCCGAGATTTTCGGCGACCGGCTCCCCGCCCGAATCGCCCGCGCCTACGGGCGATTCCGCTACGGCCCCGGCGCCTTCAAGGTCGACTTCGCGGTCGAGGGCGGCGTCCCGTGGACCGCCGAGGCGGCTCGCCGCGCGGGCACCGTGCATCTGGGCGGCTCGTTCGCCGAGATCGCCGCGAGCGAACGCGACATCCACGCGGGCCGGATGCCTGATCGCCCGTTCGTCCTGGTCGGCCAGCAGTACCTCGCCGACCCCCAGCGCTCGGCAGGCTCGGTGCACCCGGTGTGGACCTACGCGCACGTCCCGAACGGCTACACCGGCGACGCCACCGAGGCGATCATCGCCCAGCTCGAGCGCTTCGCCCCCGGCTTCCGCGACCGCGTGGTCGGCCTGACCACCCGCACCACCCCCGGCTTCGCCGACTACAACCCCAACTACGTCGGCGGCAACATCATGACCGGCGCCAAGGACATCCCCCAGCTGATCTTCGGCCCCCGAAAGACCTTGCAGCCCTACGACATCGGCCTCCCCGGCCACTACCTGTGCTCAGCGGCCACCCCACCCGGCCCCGGCGCACACGGCATGTGCGGCGCCAACGCCGCCGAGCGGGCCCTGCGCCGATTGCGCTGACCCCGCACCAGCCGAGCCCCCTCTGGTGGTAGTTTCGATTGCCGGCGTGTAGCTGGTAGTCGATGCCGCTCGGCCAGGAGGTGGTCTGCCGACATGTCCCGCGACTTCGCCGCGCGCTGGGCGGTGCAGCTGGCCGAGGGTGCGGCGCTGCCGGATCACCGCGTGGCGACGCTCGGCACCTGGACGGATCGGCTGTTCGCGACGCTGGCTACCGGGGCGCCCGATCCCGTCGTCGCCGAGCAGGCCGGGGCCGCCGTCTACGGCCTCGGGTGCACCGATCCGGTGGTGATCGCCCGGTCGATGCCGATTCTGCGGGAGCTGAGCGAGCACGCGGGTGCGGATACGACGGCGTTCGGCGTTGTCGCGGGCGGTTTCGGCCACGGGTTCGCCCGCGCGCTGGCGGCGGCGACACCGGCCACCGAGGGGCTCGAAGCGGCGTTCCGGCACGCGTCCATCGCCATCTCGATCGGCGACGCCCACGGCAACATCATCAACGCCAACCCGGCCTTCGAAAGGCTCACGGGCAAGAGCCTGGCCGAACTACAGGGCAGATCCGGCTTCGAACTGGCCGACGACGTCGATGTCCACAGCATCCGCGAACAGGTCCACGGCGAGCTCGAACGCTCCGAGAACGGGACCATCCGCCTCGACAGCGAATACGTGCGTCCGGACGGCACCAAGGGCTGGGCCTCGTGGACGGTGACGCGCTGTGTCTCCGCCTCCGGCGGTCTCTACCTGCTCGGCTTCGGCGAGGACACCACCGAGCATCGCACCACGACCGAGCGATTGCACTGGCAGGCCCACCACGACCCGCTCACCGCGCTGCCCAACCGCAGGCATCTGCTCACCCAGCTCGACACCCTCATCACCGAGGCCGGGCCGAACGACCTGGCCGCGGTGTGCGCGCTGGACATGGACGGTTTCAAGGACATCAACGACGCCTTCGGTCACACCGTCGGCGACAGCCTGCTCATCGAGGTCGCCGCCCGCCTGCAGGCCTGCCTCGATCCGGAGACCGACGTGCTGGCGCGCATCGGTGGCGACGAGTTCATCGCCGTCCTCCCGCCGCCCGCCGACGAGGAGCGTGTCGAGAAGACCGTGCACCTGCTCCAGGCCGCCGTCGAGGAGCCCTTCCTGGTCGCCGACCACCAGATCGAGATCACCATCAGCCTCGGCGCCGTCATATCGCGGATCGCCGGTGGCGCGCCGGGCGATCTGCTGACCGCGGCCGACAACTGCCTCTACGCCGCCAAGGCGCTCGGCAAGAACCGCTGGATCCTGCGACGCTGGGATCCGGTGCGCCGCGGATCCTGAACGGCGCCGTAGGCTCGGGAGGTGGTGCGGCGCAACAGGTCTGCGGGATCCGTCGGCCACACCACCACCGCGAACACTACCAATAATGTTGCACAGCAACATAATTCGCGTTCGCGGCCGAGCTCCTGACGCCTAGGCGTTCATCTCGTAGACCCCGGCCAGCGACCGCGCTTCGTCGAGTACCCGAGCGAAACGCCGCTCGTCGACCACGGGACGGCGGACGAGATCGAGCGCCCGGCGCTGCTGCGCGGGCGTTGCGGTCGGCTTGTTGTGCAGGGTCACCGCGTTCGCGGAGAAGGTGCGCACGAACACGTCGAAGATCTGATCGAGCACGTCGGAGCCGGTGCCGTCGATGCGCGCCTGCTCCAGGATCAGCTGGGCATAGGGCACCGCGGTGAACAGCTCGCCGAGCGCGAAGAGGAAGTCGACGTCCTTGCGCTGCTCGGCCGTCGGCGCCGCCGCGGCCAGCAGGCCCTGCAGGGCGAGCACCTGCTCGAGGAACACCGACACGTTCGGCACGTCACGGAAATCCTCGAACACCGGCCGCCAGTCCGCGAACCGGATCCGCCCGAGACCACTGCTCGGACCCTGCCGGAACAGGAACTCGTCGTCGGCGGTGTCGCGCCGCGTCGGCACCGGAGCGTAAGTCGCGCTGGCGAATTCGGCGCCCAGCGGCTTCACGACCGCCCCGAGTCGCGGCGCCAGCTTGCGGCTCGACCAGCTCAGCGCGCCGGTGACCGCCCGCGCGGCACCGGTGGGCGCCACCGCGGCACCGGGAATCGACTGCAGCGCGGCCAGTCCCGCGTCGGCGGGGTGGAACATGTAGTTGGCCATGAACTTCAGCGACAGCGCCATGTTCACGTGCACGGTGCCCTCGAGCCGCGGCAGGCCGAACATCGCCGTCATCGCGACCGGGAAGTACATGTCGTTCTCGAAGCCGCGCGCGGCGATGACGTCGGCGAGATCCTCGATGACGCGCTGCCCCTGCCGGGTGACCGACATCTTCTCGATGGCGTTGAACAGCAGGTAGCGACGATCCTCCGGCGAGGCCGAGCGCATGTAGTCGATCGCGCGCTCGCTGTAGAGCTTCATCGCGACGATGCGCGCGTAGGAGTCGGCGATCAGTGAGCGGACCTGCGGGAACTCGGTCACCTTGTGCCCGAACAGAATCCGGTTCTCGGCGTGGTCGATCGCCTCGTAGAAGGAGTGCTCACAGGCTCCGATGGCGCCGAAGCCGAGGTTGAACTTGCCGACGTTGACGGTGTTCATCGCCGCGTGGAACGCGTCCTCACCGCGATGCAGGATGTCGGCCTCGGCGACCGGATAGTTGTCCAGCTCGAAGGCCGCGACATAGATCTGGCTGTTGACCACATTGCGGTGCAGCTTGTACGCCGGGTGCTGGCTGTCGGCGACGAAGAACAGATACCCCTCGTAATCCGCTTCGGTCGGCTTGCCGGTCAGCGCCTTCGCGCTGTCGATGATCGGCTTGTCGGAGCGGCGGCCGAACACCGACACCATCGATGCCAGGTTGCCGTTGCCGATGTAGTGCTTGGCGCCGGTAGCCGAGTACCCGCCGTCGGGCTGCGGGTCGACGATCATGTCGGTGGAGTACACGTCGGCGCCGTGCTCCTTCTCCGAGAGCCCGAAGGCGAAGATCTCGCCGGAATCGAGCTGCGCGGCAGCCTTCTTCTTGGCCGCGGCGTTGCCGCTCTGCCAGACCGGGCCGAGACCGAGGATGGTGACCTGCCAGACGTACCAGTAGGTCATGCCGTAGAAGCCGAAGATCTGGCTGAGCATCGCGTTGCGGCCGGTGTCCCAGCGCTTGTTCGGATCGCCGTCGGCCTCGGCCGCCGGGGTGAGAAACGTCGCGAACAGGCGCTCCCGCTTCACGAAGTCCAGGAAGTCCGCGGGCCAGACCTGCTCCTTGTCGTCCTGGAGCAGCCGGGCCTTGCCCCTGGCCTCGAACCAGTCGACGACCGCGCGCAGCAGCCTGCGGGTCTCGGGGTCGAACTGGGCGAAATCGCAGTTCTTCGGGTTGAACAGCTGGGACATCGTCGGCTCCTCGTGCGTGCGTCCAGCGACGCCGGACAGATTCATTCATCAATGTAGCATTTTTCTACATAGATGTAGAAAGTGGTTCGTAGTTGCTATCGTGGACGGATGGGTAGCGATTCGGCCGTGCGGCGGCGAGAACGGGCGGCGCATCTGGGTCCGGAGCGCAGACGCCCGCAGGTCCTCGACGCGGCGCTGGCCATCGCGGCCGAGGAAGGCATCGCCGCGGTGACCATGGGCGCGATCGCCGAGCACATGGCGGTGACCAGGCCCGTCGTCTATTCCTGCTTCCCCGATCGGGTCCAGCTGATCGACGCGCTGATCGAGCGCGAGGAGGCCTTCATCACTTCCGGTGTCCTCGATGTGCTGCCGCCGCGCACGACCGACGCCGACGAGACGGTGTTCGTCGAGGGCTTCCGCGCGCTGCTGCACAAGGCGGCGAGCAGGCCGTCCGCGTGGCGGCTGCTGTACGGCAACCCCGACCCCGCGGTCGCCGGTTCCTTCGGGCGTGGCCGCATCCTGGCCGTCGCGCGCTGCACCGAACTGCTACGGCCGACCCTGCACGCCTGGGGCGTCGAGGATGCCGAGCGCAAACTCCCCGCCCTCGTCGAGCTGTGGGTCTCGGCGGGTGAAGGCGCGGTGCGAACCATGTTCGCCGACGAGTCCGAGTGGGACCCCGACACGCTCGGCGCCTTTGTCGGTTCGGCTGTCTACCGGGCGATGCGCGCGGCCTGATACTCCCGCAGCCGAGGACCGCAGAACTGTTGTCTGTGACAGCCCGGATGCGGCGCTCATGGTGAATTCGGCCAACTCCCGGTGACCATCCGATCCGGTGCAGGCATCGGTCCTAGTGTCTGGACGGTGTTGGAACAGATCGCCGACGATCCTGATCACCGGTTCGATTTCGATGTGCTGATCGTCGGCTCCGGATTCGGGGGCAGCGTCACCGCACTGCGCCTGGTGGAAAAGGGCTACCGGGTCGGTGTCGTCGAGGCGGGCCGCCGGTTCGCGGACGCCGATTTCGCCACGACGAACTGGGATATGCGCCGGTATCTGTGGGCGCCCCGGCTCGGCTGTTTCGGAATCCAGCGCATCCACCGCCTGCGCGATTGTTTCATTCTGGCCGGAGCTGGAGTCGGCGGTGGTTCACTCAATTACGCCAACACCTTGTACAAACCGGGATCGGCGTTCTTCGGCGACAAGCAATGGGCCGATATCACCGACTGGGAGGCCGAGCTCACCCCGCACTACGACCAGGCCCGGCGGATGCTCGGTGTCGTCACCAATCCCCGTCTGACACCGGCCGATACCGTCATCCGGTCGGTGGCCGAGGAGATGGGCGTCGGTGAGACGTTCGTGCCGACACCGGTCGGTGTCTACTTCGGCGAGCCGGGACGGACCGTCGCCGACCCCTATTTCGGTGGGGCAGGGCCTGATCGCGCCGGCTGCATCGAGTGCGGGGAATGCATGACGGGATGCCGGCACGGCGCGAAGAACACCCTGGTCAAGAACTACCTCGGCTTGGCGGAAAGCGCGGGCGCGCAGGTCCTTCCGATGACGACGGTCACCGCGATCCGGCCGCGACCGGACGGCAGCTGGGTGGTCGACACGCAACGGACCGGCGCCTGGTTGCGTAAGCGCCGCGCCACCATCTCGGCGCGGCAGGTGGTCCTGGCCGCGGGCACCTGGGGCACCCAGAATCTGCTGTTCCGCATGCGCGACACCGCGGTGCTGCCCGGCTTGTCGGACCGGCTGGGCGTGCTGACCCGCACGAATTCCGAGGCCATCCTCGGTGCCGGGCGCACCACCGTCGATCCGGAGCGCGACCTCACCGCGGGCGTGGCGATCACCTCGTCGTTCCATCCCACCGCGGACACCCACATCGAGCCGGTGCGCTACGGCAAGGGCTCCAACGCCATGGGGCTGCTGCAGACCTACCTCGTCGACGGCGGCCACCGGCTCCCGCGGTGGGCCCGCGTGCTGCTCACCGCGCTGCGGCACCCGATTCTGACGCCGCGGCTGCTGCGCACCGGCCGCTGGAGTGAGCGGACCCTGATCCTGCTGGTGATGCAGAGCCTGGACAACTCGATCACCACCTACACCCGTCGCGGTCTGTTCGGCCGCCGCTTCACCAGCAAGCAGGGCTACGGCGAACCGAACCCGTCCTGGATTCCGGCAGGCCACGAGGCCACCCGCCGCGTCGCGGAGAAGCTCGGCGCCACACCGGGCAGCACCTGGCCCGACGTGTTCAACGTCCCCGTCACCGCGCACTTCATCGGCGGGTGCGTGATCGGGACGGACGCGCGCTCCGGCGTCATCGATCCGTTCCACCGGGTACACGGCTATCCCACCCTCAGCATCGTCGACGGGTCGGCGATCTCGGCGAATCTCGGTGTCAATCCCTCGCTCACGATCGCCGCGCAAGCCGAACGCGCTGCCTCGCTGTGGCCGAACAACGGTGACGCCGACCCGCGGCCGCCGATCGGCGACACCTACCGGCGCATCGCACCGGTCGCGCCCGGACATCCCGTCGTGCCCGCCGCCGCCCCCGCTGCGCTGCGACTTCCCCTCTGGCCGGCCAGGTGAATACCTGCTCCCACCAACACATTTCGGGAGCCGAACAAAGCACTGCTAGGGTGTGCGGGATCGCCGGAAGCACAGGGTAGGCGAGATCGGGCAGGATCCGTCTCACCCTTGTTCGTATCGAATGGTGCAGCGGTACAGCCACCTCGAACAGCGAACGTCGGCGACGCGGCTCGCCGGACGGCCCGGCGAGGTTCCGGCCACCTGGGCTCTTCGGTCGGTGACGACAAAGGAACCGATGACTCCGACACTCGCGGTGTTCTTGTTCGGTATCGCAACTCTGGTGTTGCTGGGAGCGGTGACGGTAGCGGTTCTCGCGCTGCGTAACGAGCGCCGGGTCCGCACTCGCCTCGACGTGGCAGAGCGTGAGCTCTATGCCCACGAGGAGTCGATGACGCGGCTCGTCGAACTGACCTTGCCGAGGATCACCGACGCCGTCCGCCAGCACAGCGAGCCGGTGGTCACGGCCGAAGTGCCTGCCCTGTTGCAGGATTCGACCTTCGCGCAGAAGCTGGCCAGGATCGCGGTCGCGCACGCCGAGGACATGCGCCAGGTGCAACACGAGACCGCCGTCGCCGTCGAGCGACTGGCCGAGGAACGGACCACGGCGCAGGTCGAGACGGCGGAGGCCGCGGCGCGGGCCCAGGTCGCCGCCGACGCGCGCGCGGCGACCAACAGCGCCGTCCGCGCGTTCGGCACCACGGTGGTCAGTCTCGGCGCCGATGTCGGCCAGGTGGTCAGCAACGCGTTGCGGGAGAATCGCAACGACGAGGTCTACGCGGTCCTGAGCCGCATCGACCACACCGTGCAGCAGATGATCCGGCAGGCGCAGTCCTATGTCATCGTCTCCGGTGGTCTGCCCGGCAGGCGCTGGCCGCAGCAGAGCGTGACCGAGGTGATCGGTGGCGCCACCAGCCGGGTGCGCGACTATCTGCGGATCCGGGCGGGCAACTGCGATCAGGTCATCGTCGCCAGGGCGGTCGAGCCGCTGGTGCACACCGTGGCGACGCTGCTCGACAACGCGCTGCGCTATTCGCCGCCGTCGTCGTTCGTCGACATCACCTTCCAGGAGGGCCATCACGGCGTCACCCTGATCATCGACGACGCGGGCGTGCGGATGAGCCAGGAACAGATGGAGGAAGCCCGGCAGGTGCTGTCGGGCGAGCGCACCGTCGACATCAACTCGCTCGGTCCGTCGCCCCGGGTCGGTTTCCCCGGCGTCGCCGCGCTCGCCCGCCGCTACGGCTTCGCCGCCTATGTCGACGGACCCAATATCTACGGCGGCACCAGAGCGATGGTCTTCATCCCCGCCGCCCTGCTGGTCAGCGCCGCCGACGTGCGCCGGATCGACTTCGACGTCCCCGAACCCGCCGCGCGCAGACCCGTTTCCGTCGCGACGGAAGACTCCGTGACCACCGGGAAGCACCGGCCGCCCGCCGTCGTGCCCGCCGCGAAGGCACCCGAACCGGAGGCCGACGACTACGCCAGAACCACCGGCGGACTCCCCAAGCGCAGGCGCCGCGCGGTCGCCCCGCTCGACGACCGCGCGAACACCGCGGAGACGCCGGGCAGGCCCGAACTCGTTGCCGCCTGGCACAGCGGTTCCCGACACGGCCGCGCCGCGGCCGAGCAATCGACGGAAGGTCAGGACATCCGATGAGCATGCCGATCGCAGACAGCACCAACCGCCTGGCGTGGTTACTCGACGATCTCGAACTCGACGGCGTCCGCTTCTCGGTCCTGCTGTCCGACGACGGGTTACGCGTCGCGCACTCGGCCGGGATCACCCGTGACGAGGCCGAGCGGTTCGCGGCCGCCGCGTCGGGTCTGCGGTCGCTGGGCAAGGCGCTCGGCGAGTTCTGCGGCGGCCCGGGAAACCCGGTGCGCCAGAACATGACCGAATACGACGACGGCATGATCCTGATCACCGCCGCGGGCGCGGGCACCCAGCTCGGTGTCGCGACGAGCAGCGAGGTCGACCTCGCCCTGGTCGCCCACCGCATGAACGAGCTGGCGGCGCGGGTGGGGCGTGAACTGGGGACGGCGCCGAGACGCGGTGAGCGATCACCGTCCTGAAGTCCGCTGGGGGGTTCCGCCGACGATCTTGTTCCACCGAGAGGACAACACGCTGTGCAACTCGAAGCATCGCTCTACCCTGATCCCACCCGGGACCCGGTGTCGCCGGACTCACGCGGCGGCCAGGACCGGGTACCGCTGTACTCGGAGGAATTCGCCGCCGACCCGCAGAGCGCCTACCGCGCCATGCGGCATCGCTACGGCTCGCTGGTTCCGGTCGACCTCGTGCCCGGTGTCCCCGCCACCCTGGTGATCGGCTACCGCACGGCGGTGCAGATCCTCAACGATCCCGACCACTTCCCCGCCGACCCGCGGATGTGGCAGCGCGACATTCCCGCGGACTGCCCCGTGCTGCCGATGATGTGCTACCGCCCCAACGCCATTCGGACCAGCGGCACCGAGCATGTCCGGTACCGCCAGGTCACCGTCGCCGGTCTGGCCGGCGTGGATCTGTACCGGCTGCACCGCACGGTGGAGCAGATCGCGATGCCGGTGATCAACGCGTTCTGCACCGACGGAACCGCGGATCTGCTGAGCCAGTACGCCTTTCCCGTCATCTTCGCGACGATCAACGCCATGCTCGGTGTGCCCGAGGAGATCGGCGGGCGGGTCGCCACCGGGATGGCACAGATGTTCGAGGGCGGCGACACCGCGGTCCAGGGCGCGCAGATGCTCGAGGACGCCCTCTACGACCTGGTCCGGCTCAAGCAGTCCGCGCCGGGCGACGACATCACCACCCGGCTGGTCCAGCATCCGCAACAGCTCAACGACGAAGAGCTGATGAACCAGCTGCTGACCATGTACGGCGCCGGGATCGAGCCGATGCTCAATCTGGTCCTAAACACGATCCGGCTGATGCTCACCGATCAGCGATTCGCGGGCAGCCTGCTCGGTGGCAGCCTGTCCACCCGCGACGCGCTCGACGAGGTGCTCTACACCGATCCGCCGATGGCCAACTTCTGCACCACCTACCCGCGTCAGCCGATCCTCGTCGACGACGTGTGGCTGCCCGCCCATCAGCCGGTCGTCATCAGCATGGCCGCGTGCAACAACGATCCGGCGATCGGCACCGGTGACTTCCTGGACAACCGGGCACATCTGGCGTGGAGCACCGGCCCGCACGGCTGCCCGGCCAAGTCCCCCGCGTACCTGATCGCGCAGGAGGCGATCGATCAGCTGCTCGACGCGCTGCCCGAACTCGAGCTGGCGGTGCCGGAGCACGAATTGGTGTGGCGCCCGGGGCCTTTCCACCGGGCACTGGCAGGGCTGCCGGTCCAGTTCCCGAAGACGCCCCCGCTGTCGATGCGGTGAGACGGTCCCTGCTCACACCGAGCAGGGACCGCTCGACGGCTACTCGCCGTGGATGCGCACCGGCAGGTGACGGTGACCGTTGGAGATGAAGCTGGGCACCGTGCCCAGCTCATCGACCGGAGCAGCCAGACTCATCCGCGGGAACCGCTCGAACAGCGCGGGCAGCGAGACCAGCGCTTCCAGCCGCGCCAGCGGCGCACCGAGGCAGTGGTGCGCGCCGTAGCCGAAAGCCATGTGGGACTTGTCGGCCCGGGTGGGATCGAACTCGTCGGCGGTCTCGCCGTGGCGCTTCGGGTCACGGCCCGCGCCCGCGTAGCTCGCCAGGATCGCCTCGCCCTGGGCGATGCGGACACCGTCGATCTCGATGTCGGACACCGCGAACCGCAACGGCAGGTGCGCGACCGGGGACTCGTACCGCAGCGACTCCTCGACCACATCCGCCCAGGTGATCGCACCCGAACGGACCTCGGCGAGGACATCGGGGTGGGTGAGCAGCGCGGTGATCGCCTGGTCGAGGAGGTTGACGGTGGTCTCGTGTCCCGCGGAGATGACCAGCAGCAGGGTGCCGACCAGTTCTTCCTCGGTGAGCTGACCGTCCTCGTCGTCGTCGCGCTGGGCGACGAGCAGGCTGGTCATGTCGTCACCGGGCTGCTCGCGGCGCAGGGCCACCAGTTCACCGAGGATCCGGTACATCTCCATGTAGTTGGCCTGGGACTGCTCCGGGGTGAGCGTGGTGTCGAAGATGCCGTCGACACACGTGCGCAGGCCGGGGTTGAGCGACTCGGGGACGCCCATCAGCTCCGAGATCACCTGGATCGGCAGCGGATACGCGAAATGCTCGCGCAGATCGACAGCCTCGCCCGGCGCCGTCCGCGCCAGCTCGTCGAGCAGGTCGGTGGTGATCCGCTCGACCTGCTCACGCATGGCCTCGGTGCGGCGCGCGGTGAACGCGGGCGCCACCAGGCGGCGTAGTCGCCGGTGATCGGGGCCGTACGCGGTGAACATGTTCGCCACCGCCACCCACAGGAACAGCGGCCAGTCGGCGGGGATCTCGCCCGCGACGAACCTCGGCCAATGCTGGCTGGCGTCCTTGGACACCCGCGGATCGGTCAGCAGCTTCTCCAGCAGCGCGGTGTCGGTGATCGACCACGCCTCCACGCCACCGGGCAGCTCGACCAGAGCTGCGGGACCCTGCTCCCTGATGCGTGTGATTTCGCCCTGGATGTCCTCCCCCGTCGTATCGATTACCAACCGACTCGTTACCGATTCCACCATGAACCTCTCGATCACCGGTGTTTCCCGGACCCCAATGCAGGCGATCGCATCGAAACATACTGCTGGACTAAATCTTCCGATCCGGTCAGCGATGCTACCGGTCGTCGTTGTCCATCGCAGCGAGTCCGGCAGTCCGGATCACCGATCGGTCAGGCCACGGATGCCCGATCTCGCACGTAGGCAAGGGCGTTCGCGGCACCGACGGCACCGCCGTGTCGCTCCAGGCACCGATGCAGCTGCGCGAGCGCATCTTCCAGCCGCGGTCCGGGTCCGTGGTCGGCGAGCAGGACGACGATCGCCGCCCTGGTGGCGATTCCGGGGTCCGGATCGGCCAGCAGCTCGTCCAGGTAGCAGTCGGGTTCGAGCAGCCGCAGGGCCCGGCGCGCGTACGCGTGCACCCGCCGCGGCAGCTCGGCGCGAATCAGTTCGACATCGGCCTGCAGGGCCTGCTGCCCCTCGAGCGCGGGATCGACGCGCAGGGACCACCATTCGGTGAGCTCGGCAGGCAGGCCGCGCGCATCGATCAGCCCGGGGCCGGTCGCCTCATCGAGCGTCGCGGGTGGGCGGCCGAGCCGCGCATCGCGCCAGGCACAGAACTCCCACCAACCCGTCGGTGTAGCACTCACTTCCAACCCGAAACGGACCACTTGCTGCCCGTCCGTCCACGTACGCACGGTCCGGCTACGGCCGACCGACGCCACCCCTCCCGGTGCCACGCGCGCCCACCTGGCCTCCGAACCCTGAAAGCCATAGGGCGCCAGTAGCTTTCCCGCCTCTCGCGTCAATCGCCGCAACGCGGTATCCACTCCGACCATTCCGGCAGGTTAACCACACCCACCGACACCCCCCGACGATCGGCCTACGACTAGGACGCCTCCTCGACGAGACCGACCGCATCGACGGCGGCGTGGATGCGCAGCGCGAAGCGGAAACCACAGGCGGTTTCCAGCGACGGTGTGCGCCGATCGGACCCGGGAGCGCTGTGGACATCGATGCTGACGTCGATGTCCTCGAGGCCGACGTGGAAGTGGCCCGCCATCCAGAATTCGGTGGGTCCTGCCGTTTGACCGGCGAGGACGTCGCCGGAATCGGCGTGGAAATCGCTGCGGCGCACACAGATCGGGGTGTGCCCATCGGAGTCGGACGGCAGGTAGAGGACGACCGGGCCGTGCATCACGGTCAGCAGTTGCAGGACGTGGCGGGCGTCTTCGGAAGTGTCGACCGCGCGGTGGCGGTGGTTCGGCGTGTGCACGAGCGGATGGCGATCACGGTGTCCGGACCCGGCTTGGTAGGGCATGGTGCTCCTTGCAAAGTTCTCGACGGTTGTCGGGTTCGCCAGACACTATGGGTGCGCAAGGTTGGTCCAGGGTTGGTGCCCGTCGAATCTTGCGAAGTGATGACGAATCGTCGCGTCCGTTGATCACCATGCGCCGGAACAGATCACCGCGTACGTGCACCGACCGGGGCAACCGCTCGGCCGGCAGCTGAGCCACCGTCGACATGCCCGCGCAGCGGCGGAGTCGTCCGGCGCCTCCTTCGCGATCGGTGGCGCGAACCCGGAGCCGGACAGCCGAGCACGGGTCCGATGGGCAATGCGGCCGAGGCTACACCCACTGCCGAGGTGCCGACCGACCGAAACTCGGCGGCACCGACGCGGACACCGTCTTTCCTCGTGCGACAAACTTCGCGCCGACACTTTTGCGCACGAGACAAACTGAGCGGTCTGCGCCACATATTCTGCCGAGCGCACTGACGTGAGGTCCCTCACGCCGAACCCTCGATCGCCCGGCACGCGACCTCGAGGGCATGCCATCCGGTGCCGATAGCCACTGCATAGCCGTACGCCGTAAAGCAGCGAATAATTCGTGTACGCAGCCCAGAACCCCGAGATTGCCGACCAAATGTGACTTTCGGTCACATATACGTGTTTACGGGACAACCGACCCGCCGCAGACCGCTCAGATCGTTTCCGGGACAACGCTTACTCTCCGGTAATGTTCCGTAGCACCGACCGTCGGAAATGATCCCAGGCGCACTCACAGACGTTCAGGAGTTCCCGTGTTGCATTCACGTTTTGAATCGATCGGCGCATATCTTCCGTCGAATATCGTTTCGACCGCGGAATTGATTTCCCGTCTGAAAGTGCCACCCTCGTTCGACCTCGAGAAGATCACCGGGATCAAAGAACGCCGCGTGCGTGACACGCGACCGGACAGCATCGAGGATTCGTTCGCACTGGCGATGCAGGCCGCGCAGGATTGCCTGTCCCGGTCTCGTTACGGCGCAGGCGAATTGGATGTGATCATCTCCTGCTCGATCACCCGCAGCAACCAGGGCACCCGGATGTACATGGAGCCCTCCTTCGCCTCGACGATCGCGCAGGCGCTCGGCGCCGACGCGGCGATCACCTTCGACGTGTCGAACGCGTGCGCCGGAATGCTCACCGGCACCTACATTCTCGACCGGATGATCCGCGCGGGCGTGGTGCGCAACGGCATGGTCGTCAGCGGTGAGTCGATCACCCCGATCGCCGACACCGCGGTGAACGAGATCTCGGAGAAGTACGACCTGCAGTTCGCGTCGCTGTCGGTGGGCGACTCCGGCTGCGCGGTCGTGCTCGACCAGGCCGTCGACGAGGCCGACATGATCCACTACGTCGAATTGTTCACCGCGGCAGAGCATTCGCATCTGTGCCTCGGCATGCCCAGCGACAAGTCGGCGGGCGTCGCGCTCTACACCGACAACCGCAAGATGCACAACGAGGCCAGGTTCCTGCTGTGGCCGGACGCACAGGGCGCGTTCCTCGAGGAGCAGGGTCGCAGCTTCGCCGACGAGAGCTTCGACTACATCATTCATCACCAGTTCGGCGCAGCGGCCGTGCCGTTCATGAACGGCGTTGCGGCGCGCGAGTTCGGCGCGCCCATGCCGCCGGATCTGAATGTGATCGAGAAGTACGGAAATACCTCGACCACTTCGCATTTCATCGTGCTGCACGATCAGCTGTCCGAGCAGAGCATCGAAGCAGGGGCGAAATTGCTCATGGTGCCCGCCGCTTCGGGCGTGGTCGCCGGCTTCCTGTCCACCACCATCTCTTCGCTGAAGGTCTGAGGTTCGTCATGGGCGTGCGTATCCAAGCCACCGGCGCCGACAGGGCTGCCGACACCCACAGCATCGTCGAGCACAGTGGCCGCGCGGCGCGGCAGTGCCTGGAGCGGGCCGGTATCCGGCCCGACCAGGTGGGCGTGCTCATCAATACGGGCATCTTCCGTGACTCGAACACGGTGGAACCGGCTGTCTCCGCGCTGATCCAGAAGGCGGCGGGCATCGGGCTCGACTACACCCGCGACGATGCGCGGACGTTCTCCTTCGACCTGATGAACGGCGCGGTCGGCGTGCTCGACGCCGTCCGGGTCGCCGGTTCGGTGCTGGCGACCGGGAGCACCGGGCACGTGCTGATCGTCGCGGGCGACACCCACCCGTCGCTCACCCGCGGCACAGCCGATGCCGAATTCCCCTACGCCACCGCCGGTGCCGCGCTGCTGCTCGAGCAGGTCGACGGTCCGGAAGGCTTCGGGCCGGTGCACTCGGCGAGGTCGACGGGCAGTCCCGCCGAGAAGGCCTACGTCGACACCGCGACCATGGGCACGGTCGGGCGCGGCCTGATGACCGTCGAGCGCGACGCCGATTTCGAAGACCGGATCCTGGAAGTGGCGAGCAAGGCGGCACGCGCCGCACTCGAGGAGGCCGGGACCGACCGTGCGAGCCTGGCATTGATCGCCTCGACTCCCACCCCGCACTTCCCGAAGCGGCTGGCCGACGCCCTCGGCATCGACCAGGACGCGGTGCGCGCACCCGACCTGACCGACGGCGACCCGCACACCGCCTCGCTGCCCCTTGCCTACGACCGCGCGATCGCCGAGCACTCGCTGACCGGCTACACCCACGTGCTGTTCGTGGCCGCGGGCGCCGGACCGTCGGCGGCCGCCGCGCTCTACCGCCTCCCCGCGGAGACCGCCGCGTGACGACGGCGACCTACTGGCAGACCATCGACGATTTCCGGCGCTTCGCCGCCGCGGAACCGGACCGGGCGGCGGTGATCTACCCCGACGGGCAGACACCCGCCGGTCTGCCCGACTACCGCCGGATCACCTACGGTGAACTCGACCAGTGGTCGGACGCGATCGCCCAGCAGCTCCTCCGATCGGGGGTGAGCAGCGGGACACGGACCATCGTGCTCGTGCTGCCCAGTGCGGAGCTGTACGCGATCCTGTTCGCGCTGTTGAAGATCGGCGCGGTGCCGGTGGTGATCGACCCGGGGATGGGAGTGCGCCGCATGGTGCACTGCCTGCGCGCGGTCGAGGCGGAGGCGTTCATCGGGATCCCGCAGGCGCATGCCCTGCGGGTACTGTTCGCGCGCAGTTTCCGCGGCGTGCGCACCACGCTCACGGTCGGACGGCGCTGGTTCTGGCGTGGTCCTACCCTGCGCGCGTGGGGACGGCGACCGTCGGGCACGCTGCCGGAGCGCTCGCCCGCCGCGCCAGGGGACGTGCTGATCATCGGATTCACCACCGGCAGCACCGGTCCGGCCAAGGCGGTGGAGCTCACGCACGGCAATCTGGCCGCCATGGTCGAGCAGGTGCACGCCGCCAGGGGGAACACCCCGCCGGAGACGTCGCTGATCACCCTGCCGCTGGTCGGTGTGCTCGATCTGCTGCTCGGATCGCGGTGTGTGCTCCCGCCGTTGATTCCCAGCAAGGTCGGCTCGACCGATCCGGCGCATGTGGTGGACGCGATCGAACGGTTCGGCGTCCGCACCCTGTTCGCCTCCCCCGCCCTGCTCATTCCGTTGCTCGCGCATCTGCGGGCGCGGCCTGCCGAGCTGAGCACGCTGGCCAGTGTCTTCTCCGGCGGAGCGCCGGTGCCGGACTGGTGCGTGGCGGGCTTGCGCGAGGTGCTGAGCCCCGACGCGCAGATCTACGCGGGATACGGGTCGACCGAGGCCCTGCCGATGTCGACGATCGAATCCAGGGAACTGCTCGATGGTCTGGTCGAGCGGGCGCATCAGGGTGACGGGACGTGTATCGGCCGTCCGGCCGATCGCGTCGAGGTGCGGTTGCTCGCGATCACCGACGACCCCGTCGCGACCTGGGACGGCGCGGATCGTCCCGCCGGTCGGCGCGAGGTGGGTGAGATCGTCGTGACGGGCCCGAATGTCAGTACCCGCTACTACTGGCCCGCCGCGGCGAACGCGGCGGGCAAGATCGCCGACGGCGAGCGCACCTGGCATCGCACCGGCGACCTCGGCTGGATCGACGAGCAGGGCCGGATCTGGTTCTGCGGACGCAAGAGTCAGCGGCTCGAGACCGCGCGCGGGCCGATGTTCACCGTGCAGGTCGAGCAGGTGTTCAACGTGGTGCCCGGGGTGGCACGGACGGCACTCGTCGGTGTCGGCGCGCGCGGTGCGCAACGGCCGGTGCTGTGTGTCGAGCTCGAACCAGGCGCCGATCCGAGCGCGGTGCAGACCCGATTGCGCACGCGCGCCGTGGAATTCGAGACCGTGGAGCCGATCAGCGAGTTCCTGGTGCATCCCCGGTTCCCCGTCGATATCCGGCACAACGCCAAGATCGGCCGCGAACAACTCGCCCAGTGGGCCGCCAAGCGTCTGGAAGGGCGACGATGAAGATTCTGGTCACCGGTGCGTCCGGATTCCTCGGCGGCGCGGTCGTGCGCGCGCTGGTCGCCGACGGCGCGCACGATGTGTCGATCCTGGTGCGGCCCACCAGCGTTCTCGACGATCTCGGCTCGGCGCTGGAGCGCGTCACGGTCGTGTACGGCGATCTGGCCGACCCGGCGTCGCTGGTGCGTGCGGTCGAGGGCATGGATGTCGTGATCCACAGTGCGGCGCGGGTCGACGAGCGCGGTACCCGGGCTCGGTTCTGGGCGGAGAACGTGGCGGCCACCGAGCTGCTGCTCGCCGCGGCCCGTGGTAGCGGCGCCACCCGGTTCGTCTTCGTGTCCAGTCCCAGTGCGCTGATGGACCGCGACGGCGGCGATCAGCTCGACATCGACGAATCGCTGCCGTATCCGCGCCGCTATCTGAACTTCTACTCCGAGACCAAGGCCGCCGCCGAACGTGCCGTGCTCGCCGCGAACACCGACGGGTTCACCACCCTCGCGCTGCGACCACGGGCGATCTGGGGCGCGGGCGACCGTTCTGGTCCGATCGTGCGGCTGCTCGGCCGGACCGCGGCGGGTTCGCTGCCCGATCTGTCGTACGGCCGCACGGTCGAGGCCTCGCTGTGCCACGTCGACAACATCGTGCACGCGTGCCGGCTCGCCGTCACCGCGGACACCGCGGGCGGCAAGCCCTATTTCATCGCCGACGCCGAGAAGACCGATGTGTGGGGCTTTCTCGGCGAGGTGGCGACCCGGCTGGGCTATGCGCCGCCGTCGCGCCGCCCGAACCCCCGGGTCCTCGCCGCCGTGGTCGCGGCCATCGAGACCGTATGGCGGATACCGGCCGTGGCGCAGCGCTGGTCGCCGCCGCTGTCGCGCTACGCCGTCGCCCTGATGACGCGCAGCGCCACCTACGACACCGGCGCTGCCCACCGCGATCTCGGCTACGTGCCGGTCACGGACCGCGACACCGGGCTGTCCGAGTTCCTCACCTGGCTCGACGCCGCCGGCGGCGTGGAAACGCTCACCAGGCACCTGCGCTAGTCACCGCACGATTCCGGAGGCAATCATGAACGGCAGCACCACCTTCCGCCGACCGATCACGACGACGGAACGCATGTACTTCCCCATGCGCGATCTCGCGCCGCCGTTCCTGATGCAACTGGTCATCCCCGGCGCCGGTGAGATCGACCCCGCTCGGCTCGGCCGGGCGGTGGCCGCCGCCGCGGCGGTGACCCCCGGCGCGCGTCTGGTGCGCCGCGGCGCGGAATGGGTCGACAGCGGCACCACCCCCGCGGTGCGGGTGGTGCGCGGGCACGTGCTGCGCGCGCCAGCGCTCGAGACCGATCCCGTGCTCACCAGCCGGATCGGGCCTGCACCGGACACGACCGTCGAGGTGCTGCTGCTGACCGGCGCCCCGGTGACGCTGGTGTTCCGGGTCTTCCACGGCGTGATGGACGGCATGGGCATGGTGCTGTGGGTGCGGAACGTGCTCCTCGCACTGCGTGGCGAGGAGCCGATCCCGCAGCCGGACCCGATCGCCGATCAGGAACTCGTGTCGCGGGTCGGAGCACCGGGCAAGCCCGCGGCGATGGTGCCGCGCTATCGCAGCGCGGTCGGCGCGGGCAGGCAGCGGCGGGGTGTGGCCCGGCATCTGTTGCGGCACAGGAGTATCAACGCGGCGGGCCCGGGTGCGCTGGCCCGGGTCTGCGCGCTGCTCGCGGCCGAGACACCGGGGACTTCGCGCATCATGATGCCGGTCGACCTGCGCAGACACGATCCGGAGCTGCGCTCGACCGCCAATCTCGCCCTGCCGCTGTTCCTCGACATCGAACCCGGCCGGGACTGGACGCAGATCAAGGAGCAGATCAAGACCGGCCTGCACGAGCGGCGCGAGCTGAACCAGCTGGCCAATACCCGGATCACGCTCGTGCCCGATGTCGTCAATCGTGGTGTCCTGCATACGACGAACTGGCTCGGCGCGCGATTCGGCCGGAACCTGGCGTCGGCCACCGTGTCGCACATGGGCCGGTTCACCGCCGAGGAGCTGGCCGTGCCCGGCTTCCAGCCCACCGGGCTGTATGTGCTTCCCCAGCACAGCGTCGCGATGCCACTGTTGTTCGGGCTCACCGAGTTCGACGGCAAGACCGACCTGACGGTGTCGGCGCGCAACGGCGAGGGGGTCGAGGCGCGACTGGACGCACTGCTGGACCGGATCGTGGCGATGCTCGAATCCGAGTTCGCCGTGCGGGATTCGGTGGACCGGCCGCTGTGACCGCACTGGCTCGTCTCGTCATCGCTCGTCCGCGCACGGTGCTGGCCGCTGTCGTGGTGTTCATCGGGTTGTGCGCGGCGTTCGGCGCCGACGTCACCCAGCGGCTCAGCGCGGGCGGGTTCACCGATCAGGGCAGCGAGTCGGCCCTGGTGGACCGGGTGGTCACCGAGCATCTCGGACCGCAGAGTCCCGATGTGGTCGCGCTGTACACCGTGCCGGAGGGGAACACTGTCGACGAGATCGGCCCGCGGGTCGGTGCGGCGCTGGAGCGGATCGATCCGGCGCTGCTGGCCCGGCCGGTCCAGAGCTATTGGACCGCCGTCCCGCCCGTGCGGAACTTCCTGGTCTCGGATGATCGGCGCCAAGCCGTGGCCGTGGTGTTCACCGCCGGTGACGACACCGCGCGCCTCGCCGCCTACCCGTCGATCGCCGAGGCGTTGCGGGTGCCGGGTATCGACACCCGGCTGTCGGGGTACAGCGCGCTCAACTCCGAGATCGTCGAGCGCTCGCAGCGTGATCTCGTTGTGGCGGAGTCGATTTCGCTGCCGTTGACGCTGCTGATCCTGGTGCTGGTCTTCGGTGGCGTGCTGGCCGGCGCGCTGCCCGTGCTGGTCGGTGTGCTCGCGGTCGCCGGTTCGCTCGGTGTCATCCGGTTGCTCACCGAGACCACCGAGGTCACCACCTTCGCCGTCAATATCGCGTCGCTGCTCGGCCTCGGCATGGCCATCGACTACGGCTTGTTCCTGGTCAACCGGTTTCGCGAGGAGTACGCCGAGAGCCGCGACGTGCCCGCCGCCATCGCCCGCACCTACGCCACCGCCGGGCGTACCGTCGCCTTGTCGGCGCTGCTGCTGATGTGCGCGTTCGCCGGCACGTTCGTGTTTCCGCAGGCGGTATTGCGTTCGCTGGGAATCGGTTCCGTCGCCGCGGTCGCGCTGGCCGCCGGCCTCTCATTGACGGTCCTGCCCGCCCTGCTGGCACTGTTCGGCGCCCGCATCGGTCGCGCCAAGCCGACGACCCGCACCGAACGTTTCTGGACCAGGGTGGTCGACGGCGTCCTGCGGCGACCCGGCGTCGTGACGGTCGTGGTCGGCGCGATCCTGCTCGTCCTGGCCGCGCCGCTCACCGGGATCAAGCTCGGCGACATCGACCATCGTGCCTTGCCGCCCGGCAGCGAGATGCGCCGCACCGTCGAGGAACTCACCGCGAAGTTTCCCGCCGCGGCGAGTGGCGCGACCGTGGTGATCCGCGGCGTCGACGGCACCCCGCCGCGGTCGGGCGCGGTCACCGCGGTACTCGACGACGTCGACGCGATCACCGGGGTCCGGGATGTGCTGCAGGTGGGCCGCGCTGACGACTTCGTCGTCGCGCACGTCTTCCTCACCGCCGCCGACCGCAGCGAGGACGCCACCGCCACCGTCGGGGCCATCCGGGCACTGGAACCACCGGCGGGCACCTCCCTCGCGGTGGGCGGCGACACCGCGGCGACCGCCGACACCGTCGACTCGATGGTCGAGCGGATGCCGCTGATGATCGCGATGATGGTGCTGGCCACCATGCTGCTGCTGACCGTGGCTTTCCGCTCGATCATGTTGCCGCTCAAGGCCGTCGCGATGGCATTCCTCAGTCTGGCCGCCACCTTCGGCGTGCTGACCATGATCTTCTACCACGGCCACCTCGCCGATCCGCTCGGCATCACCGCGGGTCCGATCCCCGCGGGCATGCTGGTCCTGATCATCGCGGTCGTGTTCGGCCTGTCCACCGACTACGAGGTGTTCCTGCTCTCCCGCATGGCCGAGGCCCACCGCGCCGGCGCCGACACCGCCACCGCCGTCCGCGTCGGCACCGTCAAGACAGCACGCGTCATCACCGCCGCGGCCGTCCTGCTCATCCTCGTCACCGGCGCCTTCGCCCTGTCCCCGCTCACCCCGATGCGCTTCCTCGGTCTCGGCATGATCATCGCCCTGATCCTGGACGCGACCCTGGTCCGCATGCTGCTGGTCCCGGCCCTGGTCCAGCTGATGGGCCCCGCCAACTGGTGGTTGCCCTTCCGCGCGCTCGACAGCTCGGACGCCACCGCGCTTCGGTCGACCGAGGAGAGCACCATGGAGGCGGCACTCGACCGAACAGCAGAAGGAGCGCGCCGATGATCGTGACAACACTCGAGCGGTGGCAGTCGACCCGTGACCGGCTACGGATCGACGACACCGCGGTTCTCGCCGACGACGACGAGACGGCACTGCTCGCCGCCGACGCTCTGCCCGGCGTCGCGCAGGTCCTGGCACTCACCACGAGCGCGATCTCGCCGAACGCCGAGGACGTCCCCGTCGATGCCGTCGCGGACGTTCGCTGGGCCCGGCGTGGGCCCGCGGGCCTGCACACGCAGCTGCTGCACCGGCCTGCGACCGCCGCGACGCTCGACCTGCTGCCGCATCCCGAAGGCGGCTGGTACCGCGAAACCTGGCGTACCGCCCACGATTTCACCCCCGACGGCTATCCGGGCGTGCGGGCGGCCGCCACGGGGATTCTCTTCCTCCTCCCGCCCGGCGAGCAGTCGATCTGGCACGCGGTGCGTTCCGACGAGGTATGGATGTGGCATCGCGGCGGGCCGCTCGAGCTCAGCCTGGGTGGGGACGGCGAGGCACCGGACGCCGTGGAGCAGGTGACGCTCGGCCCGCTGATCGAAACCGGTCACCGGGTGCAGTACGTGGTTCCCGCTGGCCATTGGCAGGCCGCGAAACCGAGCGGTGACGACGAGGTCCTGGTGAGTTGTGTTGTCGCACCGGGCTTCGACTTCGCGGACTTCCGCAGCTGAGGCAGCTATCCCGTCAGGACGGACGGGAGGAGTTCGAGCGAATCGATGACGTGGATACCGTGGCGGACAGCCATCTGGTTCCGCGTGTTCGCGCGGTCGAGCCAGCACGCGCGCAGGCCCGCATCGTGCGCGCCGAGCGCGTCGATGAGGTATTTGTCGCCGACGAACGCGACCTCGTGGGGTTCGAGCTCCAGGAGTGCGCAGCCAGCGAGGAAGATGCTGGGCGCCGGTTTCGCCGCGCCGTGCTCTTCGCTGCACACCACCAGGTCACCGAAGTAGTCGAGCAGGCCGACCGCGTCGAGCTTGCGGCGCTGCTGCGGGACCGAGGCGTTCGAGACGATGCCGAGCCGGAAGCCGGGAGTCAGGTGCCGCAGCACCGGCTCGGCGTCGGGGAACGCCGACCAGGCGGCGCGGCGATGCGCGTCGTACCCGGTGAACCACGCCACGGCCTCCGGCTCGGGGACAGCCGACGGTGCCGTTCGCCGCAGATGGGACAGGAATCTGCGGGCCCGGGCGCGCTGCTGTTCGGGGAAAGAGAGTTCCCCTTCGGCGAAGCGGGCGTACTCGGTCTCGGTGATCTCACGCCAGAGGGCAACGGCAGCGGCGGGATCGGGAAACCGGTCGAGCAGGCCGTCCTGCCGCAGGTGTGCGAGCAGACCCGCCGCTTCCGAGGACGAGTAGTCGAACAGGGTGTCGTCGACATCGAACAGCACACCGCGGATCGGCATGGGATCCCTTCTCTGTCGGCGGCGGGTCAGGTGAAAACATAGTCGGTGAGGGCGAAATGGCCGCTGCGCCAAGCGGCTTCGAGGGTGGAGGTGGGGCGGAGGGGGACGTCGCCGTGTTTGTCGAAATAGTAGCTGTTGGCGGTGGCGCAGCTGTCCTGCCAGAACACCTGGCCGCCGCGGCGGGCGAGCATTTCGCGGAAGTAACGGTCGTTGGCGGCTTCGCTGATCTCGATGCGGTCGGCGTCGGTGCTGCGGGCGTGGTGCAGGCAGCGCAGGATGTGGCGGGTCTGGTTCTCGATCAGGGTGAAGTAGGACGCGCCGTTGTAGCCGTAGGGGCCGATGATGGAGAAGAAGTTGGGGAAGCCGGGGACGCTCACGCCTTCGTAGGCCTGCAAACGATTCTCGTCCCACCAGGTTTCCAGGTCGCGGCCACCGACGCCGTGCAGGTCGTAGGTCGGCATATTGCCCGATTCCATGACCTTGAAGCCGGTGGCGAGGATGAGGACGTCGGCGGTGTGCTCGATGCCTGCCTCGGTGCGCACGCCGGTCGGTGTGATCTCGCTGATCGCGGTGGTTTCGAGGGTGACGTCGGGCCGGTTGAAGGTCGACAGGTAATCGTTGGAGAAGCTGGGACGTTTGCAGCCGAGCGCGTATTTCGGGGTGAGCGCGGCACGAATGGCCGGGTCTTTCACCTGGCGGCGCAGGTGCGCCAGGCCCGCGCGTTCCCCCATCGCTGCGGTGGGCAGGGAGCGGTAATAGTGGGCGGCGAGCGGGAAGGTGAATTCGACATAGGTCTGGCTCACCAGCCGGGTCAGGGTGCGCCCACCGGGAACTTTCAGCGCCAGGCGAGCGGGCAGCGGCAACGGCATGTCGGGGCGGGGCAGACACCAGATCGGCGTGCGCTGGAACACCGTCAGATGCGCGACCTCCGGTGCGATCTCGGGAATCACCTGCACCGCGGAAGCGCCGGTGCCGATGATCGCGACCCGCTTGCCGCGCAGATCCTGCCGATGATCCCAGCGTGAGGTGTGCATGGTGACACCGGCGAAACTCTCGATGCCGGGGATATCGGGCAGTTTGGGCCGGGTGAGCACGCCGGTCGCGCTGATCACGAAACGCGCGGTCAGTTCGCCGCCGTCGTCGGTGCGCAGGACCCAGCGCCGGGCATCCTCGTCGAAGTCGGCACCGAGGACGGTGGTGCCGAAGCGAATTCGCGGTCGCAGCTCGTATTTGTCGACGCACGATTCGGCGTAGGCCTTGAGCTCACTGCCCGGCGCGTACACCCGGGACCAGTCGGTGCGCTGCTCGAAGGAGAACTGGTAGCTGAACGACGGGATATCCACGGCGACACCGGGATAGGTGTTCCAATGCCAGGTTCCACCGGCACCGTCGGCGTCGTCGACGATCAGGAAGTCGTCGAATCCGGCGTTGCGCAATGCGATCGCCGCGCCGATCCCGGAGAATCCGGCGCCGACGATGATGATCTCGTGGTCGATTCCGGTGGTGGTCATGCGATCTCCTTCATCCGGCGGCGGCCGGGACGGGCGACGGTGCGGACGACATGCTCGGCGTCCTCCGCGTAGACGATGGTGTCGACCCGATGCTCGATACCGTCGACCGTACGCACGCCACGCGGCACCAGTCGTGCGATCGGCCAGGTCACCAGGGTGCAGTGTGGTTGCCGCAGCGTGCGGTAGTAGCTGCTGTGCACGGCGACGCCCGCGGTGTCGTCGGGGGTGAGACGGTGCCGCAGCCACGAATCATGCACTTGGACACGGAGATTGATGCGAGCGACGAGCCGTACCAAGCGCTGTGGCGTATGGCGCAGGACCGACGCGCTCGGTAGCGGTGCGCGCGGCAGAATCCACACCGCGTCGGTCTGGAACACCGTCACCCGCGCGGCCTCGGCCGCGATGCCGGGCAGTAATCGTGCCGCGGCCGCCCCGCTGCCGATGATCGCGACACGGCGGCCGGTGAATTCGTGGCGTGGCACGAATTCGGTGCTGTGCGTCTGGCGGCCGGCGAAGGTCTCGGCGAATCGAGGAGTCATTTCGCCACCGGTTCGTAGGTGAGTTCGTCCGACCAGGACGGCCTGCGCCCGAGCAGGCGGACCGGGAACCGGTCGATACAGGCATTCGACACATCGGCCAGCAACTGGAACGGCTGGCGGCGGTGAATCGTGGCCTTCCCGTGCATCTTGACCACGTGATACAGCGGCATCCGCCGGATCGCCGGGCTGCGTTCCCCGACGTTCTCGTAGCGGCGCACCGCCTGCCACAGCTTCTCCTCGTCGAGCCCGAGGGCGATGATGTTGGTCGACATCCGCGACAGCAGTGGCGCGTACAGCAGCGCGCCGAGCACGAACGATGGGCGCACCGCGAAACCCGCTGTCTCGATGGCGATCCGGCGCAACGGTCCGGCCCCGAGCTGTTCGAGAACCTGGAAACCGACGGCCAGGTGCCGGGATTCGTCGCTGTTGATGTGCCGGAACACCTGATGACACACCGGATCGTCGACCTCGTCGAGCAGGAATTTCACCAGCGCGCCGTCCAGCGCGGTCTCGAGCGAGGGGATGACGGTCCCGAGCACCGGGAGGGTGAGTTGGTCGGCGTAGCGGTCGAGCCAGCTGATGACGAGGCGAATGTTCGTGTTGGGCACCGGCATCGCGTCACCGTCGAGCATGCCCCAGCGGCGCATCAGCGCCAGTTCGGCATTGGCGTGCTTCTGTTCCTCGGCGTGGAAGTACCGGTAGATCTCGCGCAGCGGGCCGGGCGGCGCCTGGTGCACGAGGGCGGCGAAGCCACGGGCGCCGACGTGTTCGATCCACACCAGATCGGCCATGAAGGTGGCCAGCCGGGGGCGCTGCTCGTCGGTGATGGTGTCGGCACCCGGTGCGTCCCAGTCGATGTCGGCCAGGGCCCACTGCTTGGCGCGCACGGTGGCGAGCATATCGGGATAGGCGAACGTCATTGTTCGATCTCCTTCTTCTGTGCTGGATCAGCGCACGACCCGCTCCAACAGGCCGGCCGAACGGGTGTAGGTCGCGGGCATCCACCGTTTGGCCTGCCACAGCACCTTGGCCTCGAGCTGCGGCACCACATACAGCTCGCCGTGGTCGACGGCGTCGAGGGTGGTGCGGGCGATCGCGGCCGGCGCGCGTCCGGTCCAGCGCAGGAGCAGTCCGCCGAGCCGTTCGGCGGTCTCGTCCATCGGTGAATCCGCCTGCATGATGTTGGTTTTCACGCCGGTCGGGCACAGCACGGTGACGCCGACACCGGTGCCTGCCAGCTCCGCCGACAAGGTCTCCGACAAAGCCAGCACCCCCGCCTTGCTGACGTTGTAGGCGGCCATGCGCGGCGCCGCGCCGAACGCGGCCGCCGAGGCGACATTCACGATCGCGCCGCGACCCGCCTCCCGCAGAATCGGCGCGAAGACATGACAGCCGTGGACGACACCCCACAGGTTCACGCCGAGCGTGCGCTGCCAGTCGTCGAGGGCGAACTCGCCGACCACCGGTCCGCCCGCCCCGATCCCCGCATTGTTGACGACGACCGTGGGTGCTCCGCCGAACCAGTCCCGCGCGGTGGCGGCCAGCCGGGTGACCTCGGCGATCGCGGTGACATCGCAGACGGTGCCGATCGCCTTCCCACCCGCGGCCTCGACGAGCCCGGCGGTCTCGGTGGCGCGCTCGGGATCGATGTCCGAGCAGACGACCCGGCCGCCGCGCTTGCCCAGTTCGACGGCGAAGGCACGTCCGATTCCGCTGCCCGCGCCGGTCACGACGGCGTCGGCGTTCGTGGTCCGGCGGCGTCCGCCGAAGGGAAACAGTCGCATGGCAACTCCCGGGTCGACCCGGTGAGACTCGAACTGGTGGCAACTGCCACCATTGGCCGCACCTGACACCAATTAGGCTCGCAGAGGAGTACTTTGTCAACCATGGATGTGCGCGCACCGGCACGGACCTGGGGCGGGCTGACCGCCGACCAGCGCAGGTCGCAGCGGCGGACCAGCCTGGTCGACGCCGCCCTCGGCATCTGGATCGAGAACGGCTGGGCCGCGGTGACCATGCGCGGCGTCTGCCAGCGGACCTCGCTCAACGACCGGTACTTCTACGAGCACTTCGCCGATCGCGACGAACTGCTCGCCGCGGCCTGGGACGAGGTCTGCACCGAGGTGTTCGTCGACCTGGCGAGCATCGTCGCCCAGAACACCGAGCGCACACCCCTGGAAATCCTGCGCGCGGCCATCGCCCGCGCCGTCGAGCTGCAATCCGACCCCCGCGGCCGCGCCAGGATCCTGCTCGCCGACCACGCGGGCAGCGCGGTACTCGAACAGCGCCGCAAAACCATGCTCACCGACGCCACCGACCTGCTGATCGCCGCGGCATGGCCCTATCTGCGCCCCGGCGTCGACGAGACCGCCATCCGCATGAGCACACTCGCCGGGATCGGCGGCTTCATCGAACTGCTGTCCGCCTGGCGCACCGGCGGGCTCGACGTGGATGCCGAACGCATCGTCGAGCACACCAGCGCGATCGCGGCCCAGCTGGGAACGATGTTCCTACCAGCGGAGATCATCGGCGACCGATAGGGCCACCTGAGATCGTTTCTCGACACTCGTCGAAATCACGACAGCCCCAGAGGATCCTCTGGGGCTGTCGCGATTTCGCCGCCTTCGTGCTACGTGAACTTTGAACTAGACTTCGCGGTGCAGTTTGGACGACCACGGACACCAATGGCCGCCCGGAAGGAAGGCTCCGCCCGCCTCGTCGAGATGCTCTTCGACGTAGTTCATATCGGAGTCGCACACCTCGATGGCCATATCGAAGAATCTGATCGTCGACGGATCGAGGTGGAAAGACCATTTCGGGTTGTACGGCGCCGTACGTTTGACGAGCCTGCCGTGGGCATGGACCTCCTGCGTCTCCTCGCCGGAGACGATGCGGCGGGCATGCCGGATGAGCTTGTCGTCGGTCAGTTCGATGACGAATTCGGAGCCCGGGCTGCTGGGCTGGGTGAATGTGAAGTACGCGGGTTGTGCCATGACGCCCTCCTCGATGCAATCGGGTTGGAAGAAATGGGACCTGCTGGTCGATCTTATATTCCGCTTCGGGGATCAGTTGACATTTCTCGTTTCGGCGAGGCTGACACGACGCGGAGCGGCACGGACATAGCCATGTGGTTCGGCTGCCCCGGAGGCTCCCGCACAGCTCGGCGAGATCGCCCCCACCTACGACCGCGTGCGCTGAGACCTTACGGCGCGACCCTGGCTCCTACCCCGAGGTCGCGCAGGGCGGTGGTCAGGAACTCGTCGACGGCGTCGGTCCGCTCCAATTGCACGAGGTGGCCCGCGTCCGGAACCTTCACCACCGCACGCAGATCCGGGACGTTCGCGCGCAGCACGGCGAGTGGGTCACGGCCGCTGAAACCCTCCATGTCGGGATCGTTCTCGCCGTAGAGGAAGTAGGTGGGCACCGGCACCTGCGCACCCGCGAAGGCTTCGGTGAGTGCCCAGTTGCGATCGAGGTTGCGGTACCAGTTGAGTCCGCCGGTGAAGCCGGTGCGTTCGAACTCCGATGCCAGTGTGTCGAATTCGGCTTCGGAGAGCCACGACCACGGCAGCTCGGGCGCCTGGGGCAGGACGTCGAGGTAGCCGAGTCCCGGCGGGTTCTTCCAGGTGTCGAGGTAGTGATAATCACCGGAGAGCGAGTAGTACACGCGGGCAAGGAATTCGCGGGGGCGTGCCGCCAGTTCGGCATCGGCTACGCCCGGCTCCTGGAAGTACGCCAGGTGCAGGAAGTGCCGTTGCGCCGCCTTGGTCCAGAATTCGGAGGGCGCGCGGGGCGGTCGCGGGGAGAACGGATTGTTGAGCACCACAACGGCATCCACGCGGTCGGGCGCGCGCAGCGACAGCTCCCACACGAGCTGGGCGCCGAAATCGAGACCGACGAACACGGCCTTCTCGGCGCCGATGTCGTCGAGTAGCGCCAGCAGGTCGCCGATCACCGCTTCATTGGTATAGGCGGCGACATCGGCGGGGGCATCGGTGCGGCCGTACCCGCGCAGGTCGGGGGCGATGGCGCGGAATCCGGCGGCGGCGACCGCCGCGAGCTGGCGATGCCACACGAACGAGGTGTGCGGGAATCCGTGACAGAAGACGACCGGATACCCCTGCCCCTGCTCGGTGACGTGCATCCGGATGCCGCCGGTGTCCAGGAATCGATGGGTCAGCTCCACTACCGTCTCCATTTCTAGAACGTGTTCTTATTTTGACGGTAGTGTCTGGAGGTCATGAGCGGAACACCCAAGATTCTCGCAGGCAAGGTCGCGGTGGTGACCGGGGCCAGCCGCGGTATCGGCAAAGGCATCGCCCAGGAATTGGGCGCGGCCGGGGCCACCGTGTACGTGACCGGCCGTACCACCACGCCGGGCAGGCTGCCCGGCACCGTGCACGCCACCGCCGAGGAGATCACCGAACTGGGCGGACACGGGGTCGCCGTCGTCTGCGATCACGCCGATGATGCCGCGGTCGAGAAACTCTTCGCCCAGGTCCGCGACGAGCAGGGGCGCCTGGACGTGCTGGTGAACAACGTCTACAACTCCCCCGCCGCCGCCCGCCGGCTCGGGCGCAAGTTCTGGGAGGTGCCGCCGAAGGCATGGGACGAGACCTTCGACATCGGCGTGCGGTCGCACTATGTGGCCAGCGTTTTTGCCGCTCCGCTGCTGATCGAGTCGGCCGGCCTGATCGTCAACGTGTCGTCTCCCGGTGCGCGGCGATACATGCACAACGCCGTCTACGGCGTCGGCAAGACCGCCCTGGACCGGCTCACCGCCGATCTCGCCCACGACCTCGACGGCACCGGCGCGACCGCGATCTCGATCTGGCCCGGCATCGTGGATACCGAACTGCTGCAACTGATTCCGGCCGACGAACAGGGCCGCCGCCAAGTCACCCTGCCGGGCGAGGGCACCTTCGATCTGAACGCCGCCGAGACGCCCCGCTTCCCCGGCCGCGCCGTGGTCGCCCTGGCCGCCGATCCGGATCGCGCGGCACGCGCCGGCACCGCGTGCAAGGTCGCCGACCTGGCCGAGGCCTACGGATTCACCGACGTCGACGGCCGGATCCCCCGCGCCGACTGACCCGGGCGCGATCGGTCTGCGCACACCCCTGGAAATAGGTGAGACAGTGCGTTACATTCAAATCAGGGCCCGCCAGCTCGACGGCGATCCTTGTGACGATGGAGAGAAACAATGACGTTCTCGAAGACCGCAGCCACGAACCCGGACTACGCCGACACCCTGCTGACCTTGTCGGAAGGGTCGGTCCACCGCAGGTTCGATCCGTACCTCGATATCGATTGGGAAGCACCCGAATTCGCGATCGACCGCGATGATCCACGCTGGGTGCTCTCGGCCGAGCTCGACCCGCTGGGCGCCACCAGGTGGTATCAGGAACTGCCGCTCGAGCGCCGGATCGAGATCGGCCGCTGGCGGCAGGCCAATGCCGCCAAGGTCGGGCTGGCCTTCGAGTCCATCCTCATCCGCGGGATGATGCAGTACGCCATGGCGCTGCCCAACGGCTCCCCCGAGTTCCGCTACTGCCTCCACGAGATGACCGAGGAGTGCAACCACATCCAGATGTTCCAGGAGCTGGTCAACCGCATCGGCGACGACGTGCCGGGCATGCGGCCGATGTTCAAGGTCGCCTCACCGTTCATCGGCGTCGCGGGCGGCTACTTCTGGGCCATCCTGTTCATCGGCATCCTCGGCGGTGAGGAACCGATCGACCACTACCAGAAAGCCCTGATCAGGTCGGGGAACGCGACCCAGCCGACGCTGCTGCGGATCATGGAGATCCACATCGCCGAGGAGGCGCGCCACATCTCCTTCGCCAACGAGTTCCTGCGCGCCCACCTCGCGCGGATGAACCCGGTGAGCACCGCGGTCTGCGCCGTCGCCTTCCCGATCGCCATGCGCTGGCTCGCCGACGAACTCGTCAAGCCGTCGAAGTCGTTCGCCAAGAAGTTCGACATCCCCGACGAGGTGTTCGCCGACGCGTTCTGGCGCAGCCCCACCTCCCGCAAGATCCTCAGCGGATTCTTCGGCGACATGCGCGCGCTGGCCGACGAGCTGGGACTGATGAACCCGGTGACCAAGCAGCTGTGGAAGCTGCTGAAGATCGACGGCGGCCACGCCCGCTACCGCGGCGAACCACACCGCCGCAGCGCCTGAACCCGGCTACGCCCGGTAGCCGTCGGTGCCCGCGCGGGACATGACGATCGTGGGGACCACGGCCTGCGCGGACAGGCGCAGCAGCGAGTCGACCATCTCGACGATGTCGTTGACCGCGAGCATCTGCTCGGGGGGAATCCGGTCGTGGATCCAGGCGCTCATGTCGGTGTCGACGTAGGCGGGTGCGATCGAGGTGGCGGTGACGCCGTTGCCGGATTCTTCGGCGTTGAGGGTGGTGAGCAGGGAGATGAGCGCGGCTTTGGCGGCGCCGTAGACCGCGAGTCCGGCCTCGGCGTAGACGCCGGTGATCGAGGACAGCGCAATGACTTTCGCGCCGTGGCCGGGATCGGCGGCCGCTCCGGCGCGCAGCATCGGCAGGGCGCCCTGGATGAGCTGGATGGGTGCGCGCACGGTGACCGCGATGGTCTTGTCGAAGCGCCGCATCGACGACTCTGCCAGCGGGCCCGCGGTGCCGACGCCCGCGTTCAGGATCAAGGCCGACATCGTCGCGAACCGGTCGGTGTGCGCGGCGAGTACCCGCGCGACGCCCTCCTCGTCGGACATGTCGGCGGCGATGGTGACCACCTCGGCGGCACCGTACGCACGCAGCTCGGCGGCGACCACGTCGAGACGGTCGGGGTCGCGCGCGGTGATGGTCAGCGAATAGCCCTGCTGGGCGAGCCGATTAGCGATGCCGAGGCCGATGCCCCGCGAAGCACCGCTGATCAGGGCGGATTTGGTCACTTCCGGTGTCCTTTCAGTGCGCGCAGGCCGGCGGCCATGAATTCCGGGGTGGCCTCGGCGGCGCGTTCGGCCGCGGCTCCGGAGTCGGAGCCCCGCAGTGCCCGGTGGGTGATGCCCTCACCGATCACGCCGAGCTTGAAGTTGGCGAGGGCGAGATAGAAGCCCCAGTCCCCGAGGTCGCGGCCGGAGTCCGTCGCGTAGGACTGGGCGAGGGTGTCCGCGGTGGGCATCCGGTCGCTGGTCCACGCGGCCGACGAGCCCAGGACCAGGTCGAAGACCGGTGAGCGGTACACGCACATCAGGGCGACATCGGTGAGGGGATCACCGAGGGTCGACATCTCCCAGTCGACCACGGCGCGCACCCGGCCCGGATCGGTCGCGTCCAGGATCGTGTTGTCGATGCGGAAGTCGCCGTGCACGATCGAGGCCGCCGATCGGGTCGGTAGCGCCTCCGTCAGCGCGGCGTGCAGGGCGGTGACGTCGGCGAGTTCGCGGGTCTTCACCCGATCCCATTGGGACGCCCACAGATTCACCTGGCGCTCGACGAACCCGGTGGGGCGCCCGAATTTCTCGAGCCCCACCGCCTGCGGATCGACCTCGTGCAGGCGGGCGAGCACCCGCACCAGCTCGGCCGCGCTCGCCCCGACCTGGTCGTCGGTCAGGGTGGCGAGGTCGTCCTGATCGCGGATCACCAGGCCGTCGACGTATTCGACGACGGTCATCGGGGCGCCGAGCGCGGTGCCCTGCGCATCGAAAGCGATGGTCTTGGCGACCGGAACCGCCGAGCCCTGGAGTGCTTCGGTGACGGTGAATTCGCGGGCCATGTCGTGCGCGGACGGCGTGAGTCCGGCGACGGGCGGACGGCGCACCACCCAGGTGGAGTCGTCGTCGGCCGCCGTGAAGGTCAGGTTCGAGCGCCCGCCGCTGATCAGTTCCACCCGCAGCGCACCGCGCACCGGTACACCGCTGTCACGCAGAAACTGTTCCAGGGCAGCGACATCCATGCCTGGCAGGCTCATTCGGCATCCTTCTGCGCGCGCTTGGCCGCACTCACCGCACGCTTGGCGATGGCCCAGCGGTGCACCTCGGACGGACCGTCGTAGATCCGGAACGGACGGACCTCGCGCGACAGCCGGGCCAGCGGCAGGTCGGCGGAGACGCCGAGACCGCCGCACATCTGCATGCTGCGGTCGATGATCCGGAAGATCGCCTCGGCGGCATAGGTTTTCGCGATCGAGGTGGCGTTCGCCGCCTGCTCCCCGCGATCGAGTTCCCAGCAGGCGCGAGTCAGCAGCGCGCGGGTGGCGGCGATGTCGATCTCGTTGTCGGCGATCATCTGCTGGATCATGCCGAGATCGCCCAGCCGCGAACCGAATCCGCGCCGCTCGGCCACCCGCGACACCGCCACATCGTGGCCGCGGCGGGCCGCGCCGAGCCAGCGCATCACATGCGTCATGCGGGCGGGGCCCAGCCGCACCTGGGCGTATTCGAAGCCGCGGTCGACCGCGCCGAGCACCGCCGAATCCGGGACGAGCAAGTCCTCGAAGAACACCTCGCAGTGACCGCCGAGCATCGACCGGTCGAGGGTGTCGATATGCCTGCCCACCCGGATTCCGGGAGTGTCGGCGGGGGCGAGGAACATGGTCGCGCCGCCGCGGTCGCCGGGCTCGCCGGAGGTACGGGCCATGATGATGAAGAAGCCCGCGCCGTCGGCACCGGTGATGAACCACTTGTGGCCGTTGATCCGCCAGCCGCCCTCGGCGCGCACCGCGCGGGTGGCCAGCGCCGAGGGGTCCGAGCCCGCGCCGGGCGCCGGTTCGGTCATCGCGAAGGCCGAACGGACGTCACCGCGCGCGAGTGGCGCGAGGAACCGCTCCTTCTGCTCGGGATCGGCGATGTGGGCGAGCATGTGCACATTGCCCTCGTCCGGCGCGGCGATGTTCAGTGCCGTCGGGCCGAACAGGGAGTAACCCGCTTCCTCGAAGATCGGGGCGCGGTCCGACATCCCCAGACCGTGGCCGCCGTATTCGACCGGCGCGTGCGGTGCGAACACACCGGCCTCGCGCGCTTCCCGCTGCAGGTCGGCGCGCAGTGCGTCGCCACCGGCGGCGGTGATGTCGCCGTCGTGCGCGTCGTCGAGCGGGATGACCCGGTCGCGGATGAAGGCGCGGGTGCGCTCGGCCAGGCGCTGCACCTCGGGCGGATGGGACAGGTCGATCGCCACGGGTCCACTCCTCGACTCGACTTGCCGAACGTTCGCTCGGCATTGAACACCCACGACCCTGACATGTTCTGCAAATGCTGTCAATTGCCAGATTTCCCCATCGGGGATTGTTCAGATATCCTGAACACTATGGACGCATATGAGGATGAACCGACCGCCCTCGGCGCACGGCTGCGCCAAGCCAGGACCGCGGCGGGCCTGTCGTTGCGGGAGACCGCGCGCCGCATCGATGTCAGCCCGGCCACCCTCAGCGCCATCGAGACCGGCAAGACGGGTGTCGCTGTCCCCCGGCTCCACCTGCTGGCAGCCGAACTCGGCACCACGACGCAGTGGCTGATCGGCGAGCAGCCGACCCGAACGCCGGTACCCCGACAGCGCGCCGCGACCGATCCGGCGCCCGAGACTGCCAACGCCTGGCGCGCGTTCCCGCCGCTGGATATCGATCCCGTCCTCGCCGCCGCCATCGACTCCTTCGTCGAAACCGGGTACCACGGCGCCACGATGCGGTCGATAGCGCAGCGGGCAGGCATGAGTGTGCCGGGCGTCTACCACCACTACCGCGACAAACAGGAACTGCTCGTGCGGGCGCTCGACCTGACCATGGACGAGCTGCACCGGCGGGTCGGCGCGGCCCGGGACGAGGCCGGTACCGGCCGCGACCGGGTGATCCGGGTCGTCGAAGCACTCGCCCTGTTCCACACCCACCGCCGCGAACTCGCTTTCATCGGCGCCAGCGAGATGCGCAGCCTGAACCCGGACAATCGACGCCGGATCACCACGTCCCGCAACGAGATCCAGTATCTCCTCGACGAAGACATCGACACCGCACTCACCGAGGAGAAGCTCAGCACCGCGCACGCGAGGGCCGCCGGACGCGCGATCGCGACGATGTGCACCGCCCTGCCGCAGTGGTTCCGGCTGGACGGGCCCGCCACCCCCGAACAGATCGCCACGGAGTACGCCGACTTCGCGCTCGGATTGCTCGGCATCCGCCGGTAACCGCGACGGAATCGAACCATCCGTCGAGTCTTGGTGCGCTGCAACCGAAACGGTGTGTACACGGCCGGTCCGGCGATGGTGCGGTCCGCCCCGAAACTCTCGGGGCGGACCCTTCCCCATGCACCATGCGGCGCCGCCACGTCGCACGGCAGGGTCCATGGTAGACGCGACAACCTCATCTGCCCCGCAACCACACCCGGACTACCGTGGAGAACATGCTGGAGCCTGGGCAGACGACGGTCGGCACCGAGGTCGTCCTCCGGCACCGCAGGCCGAGCGTTCCCGGTGCGGGCTCGAGCGTGGCCGCGTACCTCGACGAGGTCGACGGCCTTCTCGGTGCACGTGCACGAGGACGGGCTGCTTGTCGCCGACGGCACGATCCGCCGCGTGATCGTCGACCGCGTGGCATTTCTGTCCCAGGCCGATAGCCGAGACCGAGCCTTCTCGACAATGAGCGATCAGCGAATCACCCCGTACGGAAATTCGCTAGGGCGCAACGGATTCCGCGCCCAGCGCGGCGAACCATTCGAGATAGCCGGAGGTGACGGCGCGCAGCCGGGCGACCGGCCAATCATCAGGCTGGAGTTCGCCGGGCAGGACAGGATCGGTCGTCAGGTGATCCAAACCCGCGCAGACGGCGGCGAATCTGGCTGTCGGGTCGGGGGTTTCGATGGCCGACAACAGCGCGTGGCCGCGGGCGGACCAGTCGGGCAGCGACCAGAGGCGGGCGGCCAGCAGCGCGGGATCGTCGACGGGACGGGTATGCAGGCGGAAAGTGGTGTCGTCGAGGTCGGCGGGCCAGGCGCGGTCGAGGTTGGCCGGGCGCATCCAGACGCCCTCACGGAATTCGGCCAGGCGCAGCGACAGCAGGGTCGCGCGCAGGGCCGCGCGGTCGGCGGGCGGGCGGCCGGTCGCGGTGACGACGACTTGTTCCCAGTCACCGGTCCACGGGCGAGTCGGGGGCGCGGCGAGTTCGGTGCGCCGCGCGCGCAGTGCCGGGATGAGGGTGTAGGCGCGGTTCTCGCGCAGCAGGTCACCGGCGGCGACCATCCGGGAGACGGCGACGCGGACGGTCGCTTCCGGATAGCCGATGGCGGTGGTGGCGGCGCAGATCTCCCGCGAGGTCATCGTCGGCGAATCGGCGGCGATGAGGATGCGGACCAGCGCGGAGCGGGCCGACACCGGACGGACATCGGTATCGGAGCCGGTCACAGGGGGTTGCACGGGTCGAGTCTACATATTTCACTATTGCCACGGTCGTTTGTTATCTGTAACGTGACCGAGCATCAGCCGCCTCGCCGGCGTCGTCGACGACAAGGAGCTCACCCATGACCGCCACCTTCCCGCTGGCCGGGCGCACGATGATCATGTCCGGCGGCAGCCGCGGTATCGGCCTCGCCATCGCTGTGGCCGCCGCGCGCCAGGGCGCCAATATCGCGCTGCTGGCCAAGACCGACGTGCCCGATCCCCGCCTGCCCGGCACCATCCACACCGCGGCCGCCGAGATCGACGCGGCCGGCGGTCAGGCGCTGGCCGTGGTGGGCGATGTCCGCGACGAGGCCTCGGTGGCCAACGCCGTCGCCCAGACGGTGGAGCGGTTCGGCGGCATCGACTACTGCGTCAACAACGCCTCGGCGATCGCACTGGCCTCGACCGAGGAACTGCCGATCAAGCGCTTCGACCTGATGCAGCAGATCCAGATCCGCGGCACCTACCTGCTCTCCAGCGCGTGCCTGCCGCACCTGCGGCAGAGCGAGAACGCGCACGTCCTGAGCCTGTCGCCGCCGCTGAACCTCGCCCCGCACTGGCTCGGCGGGCACCCCGCCTACATGGTGGCCAAGTACGGGATGTCGCTGCTCACGCTCGGCTGGGCCGCCGAATACGCCGAACACGGCGTCGCCGCGAACTGCCTGTGGCCGCAGACGCTGATCGCGACCGCCGCGGTGCAGAACCTGCTCGGCGGCGACGACGCCATCGCCAAGGCCCGCACCCCGGAAATCGTGGCCGACGCCGCCGTCGCCATCCTTGGCCGCGACGCCCGCACGACGACCGGCAACACCTTCCTCGACGTCGATGTCCTCGCGGCCGAGGGCATCACCGATCTGTCCGGCTACGGCGGGTCGGGCGAGCTCGAGTACGACATCTTCGTCGACCCGCCGCAGGCCTGACCGGGCGCACTGGTCATCCGCTCGACCAGCGCCATCCCGACCAGCGCGACGACCATGATCGACAGGCCGGTGAACATCAGCGGCCGCCCGGCGACGCGCCGTGCCGGAAATCGCCGGTAACTCCCCGACACCGGACGGCGGTCGAACTGTGACCAGCCCGCGTCCGTTTTGCCCGGATACCCTGAGGGAGTGCAGATCGAGGTGACACCCCTGCCCGGGGTCGGTGTTCGCAAGGATTTCCCGGTGCGCAAGGGCGGCAGGCGCATCGGTGTCGTCGAGCACCGCGACGGCTCGATCGATCTGATCGTCGGCAGGCCGGGCAATCCCGACGCCTCCGATCAGATCGCCCTGTCGAGCGCGGAGGCGTCGGCACTGGCCAGCCTGCTCGGCGCGCCGCAGGTGGTCGCCCAGCTCGAGGCCGAACATCGCGAGTTCGACGGTGTCAGCACCGCTCAGTTCCCGATCGCGGCCCGCTCGCCGTACGACTGCCGCACGCTGGGCGACACCCGGCTGCGCACCCGCACGAAGGCCTCGATCGTCGCGGTGATGCGATCCGGGGCGGTCATCGCCTCCCCCGGGCCGGAATTCGTGTTCACGACAGGCGATGTGCTCATCGTGGTGGGCTCGGCCGACAGCCTGGAAGCCGCCGCGCAGATCCTGCACGACGGCTGAGCAGACGGAATCTATCGGTGGTGCAACGATCGGACAGTGACCGCGCCCCACAGCGCCAGCCGCACCGCGGCCGCCATGTAGAAGACGTACGCCAGCAGGACCAGGACGGGACCGTAACTGCCCGCCCAGACCCCCAGCCGCAGCAGCGCGGCGAGGCCGAGGCCGACCAGGACGAGGCCGATGATCAGTCCGGGCATCGCCAGCGGGGCGATGGGCGATTCGGCGGCCGTAGGCGCGGTGACGCGGCGATCTCGGCCGGTAACTGACAGCTTGCTGTGCGGTTCGAAGTAGATGCTACTCATAACCATGAGGTCCCTTCCGGCGGCCGTCCCGACACGGCCGGCACCTGATCCATGGGGTTCTATTCGAGGCCGGTCGCGCCGTAACGGATGGCCGGGGCGTTCGTGACGAAAGGCCCCCAACGACCTTGGCGTTGATCACGAATGGTTAACGTTCAGCAATTACGAGCGTGCCAGCTCAGGTAACCGATTGACAGCTAGTGTGATCTGCATCACATAGAACATTCGTTCGACACGGAACGGTAACGCACGTTACATTTCCGGCAAAATACCCCTCGGAACTGGCGGAACCGCTGCGTAACTGGACATTTGGCCAACAGACGGACACCGATGTTATTTATCGAACCGTTACGCCCTCTGACGTGGGACAACGCACAGATCCGCACCGCAACCCACCCGGTACCTCGACACGCACCGTGACGTCAGCGAACCGCCCGCAGCGCCCTACGCACAGCGGAACCTACACGCCTGGAACAGTTTTCGGGTATCACCGACAGTGAAACCATGCCGGCACCCCGGAGTTCTCCTACGATGGGCGGCGGCACAACATCAGCACTGTGTGAGGGGGGTCGTCGAACGATGAGCGACAACACGAAGGTGATCGACCAGTCCAGTCCCAGCATCGCCCGGGTCTACGACTATCTACTCGGCGGCAAGGACAACTACGAGGTCGACCGCGCGGTCGGCGACCACTTCAAGCTGAATCTGCCCGGATCCGTGGCCATCGCGACCACCAACCGGCAGGCCCTCACCCGGGCGGTGCGCGAGATGGCCGAGGCCGGGCTCACCCAGTTCCTCGACTTCGGCAGCGGCCTGCCCACCGCCGACAACGTGCACCAGGTCGCGCAGCGGATCAACCCCGACGCCCGCGTCGTCTACATCGACAACGACCCGATCGTGCTCGCGCACGGGCGCGCGATGCTGGCGACCAACGACAACACCACCGTCGTGCAGGCCGACGTGCGCGATTCCGCGGGCATCCGCGCCGACGAGGAGGTGAACCGGCTCATCGACTTCGACAAGCCGGTCGCGTTGATCTTCAGCGCCATCCTGCATCACCTCAACGACGACGAGGACCCGCGGGCGATCGTCGAGTACTGGACCGATCAGATCCAGGTCGGCAGCAGCGTGTTCATCACCCACTTCCGGTCCGGGCACAACACCGAGACCGCCGCGGCCGAGGCGAAGCTGCAGTCCACCTTCGGCCGCGGCCGCTGGCGCACCGACGACGAGATCGCCGACCTGTTCGGCGACCTGCACCTGCAGGAACCGGGCGTGATCGCGGCCGCGCTGTGGCGCCGGGACGAGCCAGGCGGCGACGGGAAGCCGCAGCTCGTCTCGCCCGCTCCCACGCTGTCGGTGTGGGAGGAACTCATCGTGGCGGCCATCGCCGACAAGCGGTAGGGCGGTTCGTCCGACTCGGGAATATCGGCAAATTTCCGGCGACGACATCTCGTCTGTTCGCGCGGGTGAACGCGCCACGTTCGGCTATCTTGTGCATCTAGTTTTCTCGATGCTGCTGGATCGTTCGTGTCGCTTCGCCGCAATCACGTGCCGCGTGAGATCCACGCCTCGTGTTTCCGGCGACCCTCATCAGACGAAGGACGCCGGTCACCATGCCCGCACCCGTTATCCTCCACGGCCGCATCGTACGGCTGGAACCCCTTGCACCCCACCATGTTCCCGGTCTGGTCGCGGCTGCCGCCGCGCTCGGCCCTGCCGGGTTCACCATCGTCCCGCACGGTGAGCAGGAGGCCCGCACCTACGTCTTCCAGGCCGAGGCCGCACAGCTGGCGGGCACCGTCCTGGCCTTCGCGATCGTCACCGTCGACCAGGAGTGCGTGGTCGGGGCGACCAGGTTCACCCGGCTCGACTACTGGCAGGGTCCGCTGAGCTGGCCGCTGTCGGCCGAGCCCGTCACCGCCCTGCCCGGCGGGGCGATTCCCGACGCGGTCGAGATCGGCAACACCTGGCTGATGACCGCGGTCCGCGGCGGCCTGGTGAACCTCGAATCCAAGCTGCTCATGCTCACCCACGCCTTCGACAACTGGGGTGTGCGCCGGGTGAGCTTGCGCGCCGACGCCCGCAACCTGCGCTCGCGTGCCGCGATCGAACGGCTCGGCGCGGTGAGCGACGGTGTGCGCCGGGCACATTCGCGTGGGCTCGACGGCGCGGTCCGCGACACCGCGTTCTATTCGATCCTGCACGACGAGTGGCCGGGAGTGCGGCTGCGGATCACCGAACAGCTGGCCGCCCGTGCCGCGATGCCGCGCGCGCCGCTGATCCCGGCGACCGCCGAGTCGTTGCGGCCCTTGGCTTCTCCGATCGGCTGACCAGGGTCACTTCGGCACGGACTCGATCCGCTCGGCGATGATCCCGGCGAGTTGGCGCGGGCGCTCCTCGGGCAGCCAGTGCGAGGCGCCGTCGATCACTTCCAAGCGATAGTCACCGGTCACGTAGCGCTCGGTGAGTTCGGCGCCGCGGCGGGTCAGTGCCGTGTCGCCGGAGCTCCAGACATGGGTCACCGGTACCCGGACCGGCGCGGACATGGCGCGCGGCCCGGTCAGCAGCAGCGCTCGGTACCAGTTCAACGCCCCGGTGAGCGCCCCGGAATCGACGATCTCGCTGTGCACCCGGGCGATCGCGTCCGGTGGCATGCCGGTACTTGCCAGCGCCCGGTCCAGCAGTGCGGGCCGGGCGAGCATGAGCCGCTCGGGGAGCACCGGGAGCTGGAACAGGCCCATGTAGTACGAGCGGGCGAGTTGATCGCTGCGGACCAGCGAGCGCATGAACGCGCCGGGGTGCGGCACCGACACCGTCACCAGCGTGCGGACCAGGTCGGGCCGGGCACCGGCCAGCGACCAGGCGACCATGGCGCCCCAGTCGTGGCCGACCAGATGCACCGGCCCGCGGTCGATCTCGCGGATCAGCGCGACCACGTCGCCGACCAGTTCGGAGACCCGGTAGGCGAATCGGCCGCGCGGGCGCGCGCCCGGCGAGTAGCCGCGCTGATTCGGGGCGATGGTGCGGTAACCGCGGGCGTTGAGCAGCGCGGTGAGCTCGGACAGCGAGCTCGCGGTCTGCGGAAAGCCGTGCAGCGCAACGACGACAGGGCCGTCGATCGGGCCGGAGTCCACCACGTCGAAACGGAGTCCGGCATGGGTGAAGGAGGTCAGTCGGTTGCTCAAGGGAACCCTCCGGTCGATCGACGGCCAAATTGACTTGTCGGTAAATTACCTGGCGTTCAGCCGGTCGTCAACGACCGGTGCCGCCGTGGACGACGGCGACTTCGGTGCCGCCGAGGTCGAAGGCCCGATGCAGCACGCGGACCGCCTCGTCCAGGTCCGTGTCGCGGACCAGCACCGAGATCCGGATCTGTGAGGTGGCGATCAGGTCGAGGTTGATCTTCGCCGCGGCCAGCGCCTCGCAGAACGTCGCGGTGACGCCGGGATGGTTCTTCATCCCGGCACCGATCAGCGAGACCTTGCCGACACGGTCGTCGTAGCGGACGTCGGCGAAACCGATGTCGGCGCGGCGCCGGCGCAGCAGTGCCACCGCGCGGGCGCCGTCGGCGGCGGGCAGGGTGAAGGTGATGTCGGTGCGACCGGTGCCGGTGTTCTGCACGATCATGTCGATGGGGATCTCGGCGTCGGCGACCGCGCGGAACACCTGCGCCGCGTAGCCCGGCTCGTCGGGCAGGCCGACGACGGTGACCTTGGCCTCGGCGCGATCGTGCGCGACACCGGTCAGCACGGCCTGGTCGGCCGGGATATCGGCCATCGAGCCGAACACGGTGGTGCCGACGGCGTCGGTATAGGACGAGCGCACATGCACCGGAACGTGGTAGCGGCGCGCGTATTCGACGCAGCGCAGCATCAGCACCTTCGAACCGCAGGCCGCCATCTCGAGCATCTCCTCGTAGGAGATCCGGTCCAGTTTCTGCGCGTCGGGCACGATGCGCGGATCGGCGGTGAAGACGCCGTCGACGTCGGTATAGATCTCGCAGACATCGGCATTCAGCGCCGCGGCCAGCGCGACAGCGGTCGTATCGGAACCGCCGCGACCCAGGGTGGTGACATCACGACTGTCCTGGCTGACGCCCTGGAAGCCGGCGACCAGCACCACCTCACCGTCGTCGAGAGCGCGGCGGACCCGGCCGGGATCGACCTCGATGATCTTGGCGTTGCCGTGCGCGCCGGTGGTGATCACGCCCGCCTGGGAGCCGGTCAGCGACCTGGCATCGGCACCGAGCGCGTGAATCGCCATGGCCACCAGGGCATTCGAGATGCGCTCGCCCGAAGTCAGCAGCATGTCCATCTCCCGCGGCGGTGGTGCGGGCGCCACCTGGCCTGCCAGATCCAGCAATTCGTCGGTGGTGTCGCCCATGGCGGAGCAGACCACCACCACATCGTGACCCTGCTTCTTCGTCTCCACGATCCGCTCGGCGACCCGCCGGATCCGCTCCGCGCTCGCCACCGACGATCCGCCGAATTTCTGCACAACCAGGGCCATCCCTCGTCCTCTCCCCTGCTCGCCCACGCGCGATCCGCGGGTGACTCTTCCGAGTATCCCGGCATTTCTGGCACGACTGTCCTGATTCGTGCTGAAAACAACTGCCGCCGAATCGATCCGGCCGCGATACTGGCTGGACGGGGGAGCGCGAGCGGCGTTCGTTCCCGGCTCGGCGGTTCTCGGCGGTTAGGCGAATTCCCATGACCAATCAGCTCTTTCGTTCCCCACGCGGCTCGTTCGGGGTCGCCGTTCTCGGCGCCGGAGCGCTCGCCGCGGAGGTCACGCGGATCCTGCGCGACACGCGTGTCGATTTGCGGGAACGCGCCGGTGCGGAGCTGGTGCTCGACGGGCGGGCGGAGCTGGTGGTCGACGCGACCGAGGACGTCGGCTCGGTGACAGCGATGCTCGACGCGCTGCGCGAAGGCCGGTCGGTGATCACCGCGAACACCGCGCTGATCGCCGAGCACGGGCATCGGCTGGCCGCGACCGCCGAGCAGCACGGCGCCGACCTGTTCTTCGAAGCGGCGGTGGCCGGCGGGGTTCCGGTGGTGCGGCCGCTGACCCAATCGCTCTCCGGTGACCGGGTGAATCAGGTGCTCGGGGTCTTCCCCGCCGAGCACAGCAGGCACGCGGCCGCGCAGGCGGCGATCCTGGCGACGCTGGCGTTCCACACCAGGGTGGAGGTCGGGGACGTGCACTTCGAGGAGTCCGGCCCGGCGGCGGCACACGATCTCGACACCGCCGAGGCACTCGGCCTGCGCCTGCGCACGCTCACCGTGTGCACCAGAGTCGCCGAAGACGGTGGCAAGGAACAGATCTCGGTCCGCGTCCACCCCGCGCTGCTCCCGGCGACCGATCCCCTCGCCCGGGTCGACGCGCCGTTCAGCGCGGTGGCCGTTGATGCCGCCGGCGCGGGCAGGCTGATGTTCTACGGTGACGGCGCCCCAACCGCCACCGCGTCGGCCCTGCTCGGAGACCTGATCACCGCCGCCCGCAATCGCGTCAACGGCGGGCGCGCACCCCGCGCCTCCTACTACGCCGAACTCCCCGTAGCCCCCCTCGGCGACACCCCTGCCCGCTTCTACCTGAACCTGCGGGTCACCGACCACGCCGGTGCGCTGGCCCAGGTCGCGGCGGTGTTCGCGGACCACGGCGTGAGTATCGCGCGGGTGCGCCAGGAGCACCGCGGTGAGGACGCCCACCTGATCGTCCTCACCCACCGCGCCCTGGAGTCGGCGCTTACCGACACGGTCGACGCGCTCTCGGACGCACCCTGCGTCCGAGCGGTGACGACCCGATGGCGGATCGAGGGCACCGACGAATAGCGCCGTCAGGTCGAAGGATTCGCGATCCGCTCGGGGTTGTCACTCGCCTCGGCGGGCCTCTGTCGGTTCGTACCGGCGGGTGAAGTCGAGGATGCTGGCCGTGACCTGTTTCGGGATCTGGTGGAAGATGCCGTGGCCTGCGCCAGCGAAGATCTCGGTTTCACAGGTGGGCACGTTGTCGCGCAGGCGCTTGGTCGCGAGCTCGGTGTCGATGGCTATCGACTCGGATCCGAAGAGGCCCAGGGTCGGTGCCGTGATCGCCGCCAGCCGCTCGTCGGTGAACAGCCGCGGGTAGCCGATCGCGGGGACATATCCCAGAGCGGCTTTCACACCGGCGAATTCGGCGTCGGACAGGGTGACGCCGGGGTTGAGCCAGGCGTTCATCTTGCGGAGGTTCTTGTCGGTCGGCCGCGCGCCCACGGTGATCATCTTCCACAGCACGCTCCAGCGGATCTTCGTCAAGGTGCCGGTGGGTTCGATCACCGTCAGGCTGGCCAGTCGCCGCGACTCGCTCGCCGCGATCGCCAACGCCTGCCAGCCACCCTGCGAATAGCCGACCAGGTGGACCCGGTCGACGCCGAGTCCGTCGAGGACCTCGGCAAACCAGGCGCCGAAGCGCGTTTCGTCGATCGGCGCGGTCTGCACACTCAGACCGGGCGTGCCGAGGAACTCGGGCGCGTGGACGACCCGGTCGCGAGCGAGGTCCTCGATGACGTGATCCCAGGCCAGGCTGTTGCCCCCGAGCGAGTGCAGCAGCACGAGCGGCACGCCGCCTCCCTTGCCGAAGGTGCGCACCCGGGTGGTGCCGAAAGAGGTGGGGACGTCGGCCGTTGTCGACGGAATCGGCTGCTGCTTCTCCAGTTCCCGGTAGGCCCGCAGGAACTCCTCGCGCGCCTTGTCGTTCTTGAATCGCCCGATCTTGGCCATGACCACCCCTTATCTCCGTTGGTGATATCAACATACCATAAAGATGGTATGGGCGTACCATCAAGAGCCTGCTGTACGGATCAGGACGAAGGAGCTAGCGTGCCGCGGTTGGCCGATCACGAAGAACGGCGCGGGTCCATCACCGGTGCCGCGCGCCGGGTCATCGCCCGGGGCGGCCTCGACGCCGCCACCTTCCATTCCGTCGCCGCCGAGGCCGGGGTCTCGGTACGGTCGGTGCAGTACTACTTCGGCACCAAACGGGAGTTCCTGCTCGCCACCCATCGCGCCGTCGTCGCGAATTCGGGTGCGCGGCTGCACCAGGCACTGTCCGCGCTCGGACCGGACGCGGGCCCCCGCGATATCGTCCGCGCGGTCCTGCTCGGCCTGCTCCCCCTCGACGAACCCAGCCGCGAGGACACCGTCATCCTCGGCATCTTCCATGCCGCCACCCTCACCGGCCCCGACCTCGATTCCACCGACACCGCCGAGACACCGAACTACATCGTCGACGCGGTCGCCGCCCAGCTCCGGCAACTACGCGGCCCCGACGCCGAGGAGACGACCATCCGCGCGGACGCCGAGATCGTCCTCCTCGCCGTCGCCGGCCTGGCCCAGGGGATGCTCACCGACAACGACATGGCCGCGCGCGCACCACAACTCGTCGACCACCTGCTCGACCGGGTGCTGATCACCTGACAAGGACGGATCACACGACAGATGCCCTCGACACCGCTCTGCGGTGGACGACCCGCAACGAGGCAGCGCCGAGCACGAGCGCGGTGGGCACTGTATGCCAAGGGTTCTCGGGAATGCGGCCACCATTGGTGATGAGGAACAGCAGCCAGATGAATTAGGATCCGGCCGTCTGGACCCGATGCCAGAGCGTGGGTCCGAGCTGGGCGATCACGCGGTCGAACGAGGTGATCGTGAGAATCGCGATGACGACGTAACCGATGCCGCCACCGATGAACGAACTCGCATCCGACCGAAGACACGCCATCCTTCGAATCGCCCCTGCCGGATCGTGTCCACCGACGCCATCGAGCACCCCTCCCCCGCACACCCTCCGGACAGCGGGTGAGCCGTCACAACATATGTCGGCCGGGGTGGCGCGCGCGACGGAATATCCTGCCGCCCAAAGGAGTCCGGAAACGCAGCGAGCCCCGGGCAGTTGCCCGGGGCTCGCGTGGTGACGCTCTACTTCTTGCGTTCCTTCTTCTCACGCACACGCACCGAGATGCGCACGGGCGAGCCGTCGAAGCCGAACTCCTCACGCAGGCGGCGCTCCAGGAAGCGGCGGTAGCCCGCCTCGAGGAAGCCGGTGGTGAACAGCACGAACGTCGGTGGGCGGGTGCCCGCCTGGGTGGCGAACAGGACGCGGGGCTGGCGGCCGCCGCGCATCGGCGGCGGGGTGGCCGCGATGACTTCCTTGAGCCAGGTGTTCAGGCGGCCGGTGGAGATGCGCTTGTCCCAGGACTCGAGCGCGGTCTCCATCTGCGGCACCAGCTTGGCCACGGCGCGGCCGGTGTGGGCGGAGATGTTGACCCGCTGGGCCCACGGCACCCGCACCAGATCGCGATCGATTTCGCGCTCGAGCATGTAGCGGCGGTCCTCGTCGACCAGGTCCCACTTGTTGAACGCCAGCACCAGCGCGCGACCGGAGTCGGCGACCAGGCTGATCACGCGCAGGTCCTGTTCGGTGATCGGCACCGAGGCGTCGATCAGCATGATCGCGACCTCGGAGGCCTCCAGCGCCGACTTGGTGCGCAGCGAAGCGTAGAACTCCGTGCCGGAGGCGTTGGACACCTTGCGGCGCAGACCGGCGGTGTCGACGAACTTCCACACCTTGCCGCCCAATTCGACCAGCGAGTCGACCGGGTCGACGGTGGTGCCCGCGACATCGTGGACCACCGAACGCTCGTCGCCGGCGAGCTTGTTGAGCAGGCTCGACTTGCCGACGTTCGGCTTGCCGACCAGCGCGACGCGGCGCGGACCGGCGGCGCCGGTGCCTTCGCGCGGGGTCTCGGGCAGTGCGGTGAGCACGTCGTCGAGCAGGTCGCCGGTGCCACGGCCGTGCGCGGCCGAGACCATCCGTGGCTCACCGAGACCCAGCGACCACAGGCTGGCCGCCTCGAGTTCGACCTTCTGGTCGTCGACCTTGTTGGCCACCAGGATCACCGGGATCTTGGAGCGGCGCAGTTTGCGCACCGCGGCCTCGTCGGTCGCGGTGGCGCCGACGGTCGCGTCGACGACGAGCAGGATCGCGTCCGCGGTCGCCATCGCCACCTCGGCCTGGCGGGCGACGTGCTGCTGCAGGCCCTTGGCGTCGGGCTCCCAGCCGCCGGTGTCCTGCACCAGGAATCGGCGCCCGGCCCAGCTGGCCTCGTAGGAGATGCGGTCGCGGGTGACGCCGGGGACGTCCTCGACGACGGCCTCACGGCGGCCGAGAATGCGGTTCACCAGGGTCGACTTGCCCACGTTCGGGCGGCCGACCACGGCGACGGTGGGCATGGCGAGGTGTTCGTCACCCTCGTACTCGCCCTCGAAATCGGCGATCTCCCAATCGGCTTCGTCGGACCAGGTGCCGTCTCCGACCATAACCTCTTCGTCGATCATCGCGATCCTCCTGTCGTGGCCGAAAGCTGCTGGGCCACCACGCGGTAGAGCTCGTCGATGGTCTCGTCCATCGTCAGGTCGCTGGTGTCGACGAGCACCGCGTCGGCGGCGGGGCGCAGCGGCGACACCGTGCGGGTGGAATCGAGGGTGTCGCGACGCTGCACGTCGGCCAGCACGGCCTGGTAGTCGTCGCCGCGACCCTCGCGGATGTTCTGGGCATTGCGCCGCTGGGCGCGCGCCTCCGCGGAGGCGGTGAGATAGATCTTGGCGTCGGCGCCGGTGAGCACGACGGTGCCGATGTCACGGCCCTCGACCACGATCCGGCCGGCCATCGCCGCGATCTCGCGCTGCAACGCGACGAGCTGCTCGCGCACCTGGGCCACCGCGGACACCGCGGAGACAGCCTTGGTGACGGCATCGCCGCGGATCTCGGCCGAGACGTCCTCACCGTCGAGCTCGATCACCTCGTGGCTCGGGTCGGTGCCGATCGACAACGGCAGCGCCGCAACGGTTTCCGCGATCGCGGCCGGATCGGTCAGGTCGACCTCGGCGCGCAGCACGCACAGTGTCGCGACCCGGTACATGGCGCCGGTGTCGAGGTAGCGGGCGGCCAGGCGGGTCGCCAGCCGGCGCGACACACTGGACTTGCCGGTGCCGGAGGGGCCGTCCATGGCGACGACGAGTGTGCCCTCGCCGGTCATCCGGTCGCCGGCGAACTCCACCGGGAAATCCACTCCGTTCACAGCTGCACCGCCTCGTAGAGTTTGCCGATCTCGTCCCGGCCGAGCACGCGCAGCGTGCCGGGACGCTGGTCGCCCAGTGCCACCGGGCCGATGTGGGTACGCACCAGCCGGATCACCGGGTGGCCGACCTCGTCGAGCAGCCTGCGCACGATGTGCTTGCGGCCCTCGTGCAGCACGAGCTTGACCAGCGAGCGGCCCTCGTAGGCCTCGAGCAGCATGAACTTGTCGACCTTGGCCGGGCCGTCCTCGAGCTCGACGCCCTCGCGCAGCCGCTTGCCGACCAGCCGGTAGTTGACCTCACCGTTGACGGTGGCCAGGTAGGTCTTGGGCACCTCGAACGACGGGTGCATCAGGCGGTGCGCCATCTCGCCGTCGTTGGTGAGCAGCAGCAGGCCCTCGGTGTCGGCGTCGAGACGGCCGACATGGAACAGGCGCTGCCCGGCGGCGATCCGCTCGGCGACGATGTCACCGACGCAGGGCCGGCCGAGATCGTCGGACATGGTGGACTGCCAGCCCTTGGGCTTGTTCAGCACCAGGTGCACGAGTTCGTCGCGGACGACGACGCGGGTGCCGTCGACGCGCACGACCGCGTTCTCCGGATCGACCCGCAGACCCTGCTCGCGCACGATCTTGCCGTCGACCTCCACGCGGCCGGCGGCGATCATGTCCTCGGCCGCGCGGCGCGAGGCCACGCCTGCCTTGGCGAGCACCTTCTGCAGGCGTTCACCTTCGCCCCAGGGCAGCTTCTTCGGGCCCTCGGTGTTCTCGGCGTGCTGGTGACGCGCGGGCTTGGCGTTGTTCAGGATCGTCGGCGCGACGACCTTGCGCTGCGGCTTGGCGGACTTGGTCTTGCGGGCGGGCGCCTGCGAGGTCGCCGGGCGGGCGGTGCTGCCTGCCCGCTGGCCGCCGCGCGCCGGGCTGCCTGCCGAGCCGGAGCTGCGCTGGTAACCACCCTCGCGGCGGTCCTCGCCCGCACGCTGATAGCCGCCGCGGCGGTCGTCGCCGCCACGCTGGTAACCGCCACGGCGATCATCGCCGCCACGCTCGTATCCACCTGCCGTACCACCACGCCGATCGTCGGTCGCGCCGCGCTGGTAGCCGCGTCCCGCCGATCCGCGCCGGTCGTCGGTGCCGCCACGGGTGAAACCACCCGAGGAGGGGCGGCGGCCGGTCGACTCACCGCGCTCGTATCCGCCGGTGCCGCGGCGGGCGCCCGCGTCGCCGCGGCTGCCCGACTGCCCGGTGCGCGCGGTGCCGCCGCGGGTTCCCGCGGTCCGGTTCGCGCCGCTACGGGGCTGGTCGGTGCGTTTTCTTCGGTCCGGTGTGCCATCTCGGCGAGCGGAATTATTCATCTGTCCTGTCAATCGTCGGTGCCGAGATCCATGTCGGACTCGGTCGTTTTCTTCAGCCTGGTGAACCGGGGGTCGGTCTCCATGCTCTCGCTGATCTCGTCGATCAGGTCGACGCCGGGAAGCAGCGGCGCCAGCGGTGGCAGGTCGCCCAGTGAGGCGAGCCCGATCCGTTCGAGGAACAACTCGGTGGTGCGGTACAACGTGCCGTTGGTCTCCGGGTCCTGACCCGCTTCCGCGATCAGGCCCCTGGCCAGCAGTGTGCGCATCACTCCGTCGACGTTCACCCCGCGGACCGCGCTGACCCTGGTCCGGGTCACCGGCTGGCGGTAGGCGATCACCGCCAAGGTCTCCAAGGCGGCCCGGGTCAGCTTCGTCCGGGCCCCGTCGAGCAGTACACGCTCGACATAGGGCGCGTACTCCTGTCGAGTATAGAAGCGCCAGCCGTCACCGACGAAACGCAGGTCGATGCCGCTGCCCCGCGCGGTGAGCTCCGCCGACATGGCCCGCAGCGTCGTCTGGACCCGTTCCGCGGTGTCGTCCAGGGCCGCTGCCAGCTGTTCTACCGGCGCCGGAGCGTCGACGACGAGCAGCATCGCCTCCAGCGCCGACCGCAGTTCGGGATCGTCGAGCCGCTCGGAAGTGAACTCCACCACTGCCTCGGTCATGCTGTGTCCTCCTGGATGATCGGGAGCCCTCCGTGGTTACGCTGCGCTGCCGCCTCCGGGCCTGACCCGATCATCCGTAGTCCTCCTCGAAGGTCAGTGCCGCTGCCTCGGCGTCCGGATCCAGCTCGCCGAGCCAGCTCACGGCCAGCGGCCCGAGCGGATCGGGCTGGTCGAACGCGATGGTCTTGCCGCGGTACAACTCGAGCAACGCCAGGAACCTGGCCACGATTTCCACCGGGACCGTGCAGTCATCGACCAGTTCGGCGAAGGTGGTCCACCCGCCGGGACCGCGCTCCTTGAGCCGGGCCAGCACCAGCTCGGCCTGCTCGGCGACCGAGATGGTGTGCATGTGCAGATGCCCGAGGCCGACCTGGGCGATCGGGCGCGGCCGGAACGCGGCGGCGGCGATCTCGGCGAACGCGGCGATGTCGACGCCGAGGGTCACTTCCGGCAGCAGCCCTTCGAACTGTTCCTCGAGCGCCACCGAGCGCGGATACCGGCGCAGTGCGGCCGCTTCCAGCTCGGCCAGCAGCGCGGCGACCTGTTTGAACGCCCGGTATTGCAGCAGGCGCGCGAACAGCAGGTCGCGGGCGTCGAGGAGTTCCAGGTCGTCGGCGTCGGTCATCTCGCCCGACGGCAGCAGCCGGGCCGCCTTGAGATCGAGCAGTGTGGCGGCGACGACGAGGAATTCGGTGGTCTGATCGAGGATCTTGTCCGCGCGCAGTTTCGTGTTCTCGGCGAGCTCGGCGGTCAGCGCCTTGGTGTAGGCGATGAACTCGTCGGTGACCTGATGCAGCGCGACCTCGGTGACATCGAGTTTGCGCGAGCTGATCAGCGTCAGCAGCAGATCGAACGGCCCCTCGAAGTTCTTCAGCCGCAGGTGGAACCCGGTGTTCTCGGCGGCGGGTGCCGCTTCTTCGTGAGCTTGTTGCACCTCGGGTATTGCGTCGATCACCGGCCCGACCGGTGGATGACTTCGCGTGCCATGGCCCGATACGACTCGGCGCCCGCCGATTTCGGCGCCCAGGTGGTGATCGGCTCACCGGCGACGCTGGCGTCGGGGAACCGCACGGTGCGGGAGATGGCGGTGTCGTAGACCAGATCGCCGAACACCTCGACCACGCGTGACATCACCTGGCGGGAGTGCAGCAGCCGTGCGTCGAACATGGTGACCACGATGCCGTAGAGGCTCAGGCGCGGGTTGAGCCGGTCGCGCACCTTCTCGACGGTGTCGTTGAGCAGGGCCAGACCGCGCAGCGAGAAGTACTCGCATTCCATCGGGATGATGACGCCGTCGGAGCAGGCCAGCGCGTTGACGGTGAGCAGGCCGAGCGAGGGCTGGCAGTCGATGAGGATGTAGTCGTAGCGGTCACGCACACCCGAGAGAGCCCGGCCCAGTGACTGCTCGCGGCCCACCTCGTTGACCAGCTGGATCTCGGCCGCGGAGAGGTCGATATTGCTGGGTAACAGGTCCATGCCGTCGACCTTGGTGGTCTGCAGGACGTCGTCGACCGTGGCCTTCCCGCCGATCAGCAGGTTGTGCACGGTGAGGTCGAGATCGTGGTGGGCGACGCCGAGACCGGCCGAGAGCGCACCCTGCGGGTCCAGGTCGACGAGCAGCACCCGGCGGCCGTATTCGGCCAGGGCCGCACCGAGATTGATGGTCGAGGTGGTCTTGCCGACCCCGCCCTTCTGATTGCACATGGCCACCACGAGCGCGTCGCCGTGACGCTGCACCTGCGGCGGCTCGGGCACCAGTCGCAGCGGGCGCCCGGTCGGGCCCATCTCGACGGCCTCGGCGACCTCGTCCGGTCCACCGTCCCACGGTGTTTCCGCTGTCGTCACGATCCGCTGCTCCTTATACGTTTTCCTGCCGGTAACCCCTGTCGAGGGTAGCGAGGCCGATTCGGCTCGGACTCGCTTTCGTACGGTCCAGCTCTGGGTAGACGCTACCGCTCGGACCGGTGAGGTACGGCATGGCAACGCCGGGCGTGTTCGCACCATACCCGCTGGGCTCGACTGTGCGGTGGCGGTTCACGTGGCCCGCGGATGCGCCGTCGCCCAGACCTCGCGCAGCGTGCTCACCGTCACGAGCGTGTAGATCTGGGTGGTCGTCACCGAGGCGTGGCCGAGCAGTTCCTGCACGACCCGCACGTCGGCGCCGCCGTCGAGCAGGTGTGTCGCGAAGGAATGCCGCAGGGTGTGCGGCGACACGGCCGCCCCGATGCCCGCTCGCTCCGCCGCGGTCTGCAATACCTGCCAGGCGCTCTGCCGGGACAGCCTGCCGCCGCGCGCGTTGAGGAAAAGGGCTCCGGCGGAGCCTTTTCCGCTCGCGGCGAGGGTGGGGCGGCCGCGGACCAGGTAGGCGTCGACCGCGGCGAGGGCGGGTCTGCCGATCGGGACGAGCCGCTGCTTGCCGCCTTTGCCGTGCAGGACGACACACCGCTGCTCGGCATCGATGTCGTCGACATCGAGCCCGACCATCTCCGAGATACGTGCCCCGGTGGAGTACAGCAGTTCCAGCAGCGCCCGGTCGCGCAGACCGCGCGGTCCACCGTCCGCGCCACCCGAATCACCATCGCCGCCTGCGGCTTCGAGCAGTCGCAGCACCTGGTCGTAGGGCAGTGCCTTGGGCAGCCGACGGCCAGGGGCAGGCGGTTTCACGGCATGCGCCACGTCGGTGTCGGTGATCCCCTCGGCGGCGGCGAACCGGTGCAGACCACGCACCGCGATCAGCGCCCTCGCCACCGATCCGGCGGCCAGCGGCGGATGATCTTCCCCGCCGGAACGCAGCACCATGGTGAACTCCGCGACATCACCCTGCGCGACCGCGCTCAGGTTCGCGACGCCGCGTGCGGTGAGGAAGTTCCGGTAGCGGGCCAGGTCACGACGGTAGGCGCCGAGGGTGTTGCGCGCGGCTCCGCGCTCGACCGCCAGGTGGTCGAGGTAGGCGTCGATCTCCCGCTCGAGCACGCGAGGCCCGTCTAGTCCCCGGCGACCGCTGCGGCAGGGTCAGCTGCCGCGCCGCGGGCGGCCGCCGTGCTCACGCGTCGCCACCAGGCGCCGCCGACCGCGCCTCGGCGGCCTTGCGACGCAGGAACGCCGTCGGCTGACCCGCCCACGGCGCGTCGGCCGGACGCAATGGCACCCCGCTCGCCGTCGCCGCGGCGTACGCGAGCACGCCGGCGACCGCCGTCGCGTTCACGATCTCCCCGGCCAGCGCTGCGCGGACCGCCTCGGCGACCGGCATCCTGACCAGTTCGAGATCGGCTTCCTCGTGCTCCGGGTCGGGCCGGTCGGTCGCGGTGAGCCCGGTCGCGAAGAACACCCGCAGCGCCTCGTCGGTGAATCCCGGCGACAACGCCACATCGACCAGCACCGACCACTCGGCGGCGGCCAGGCCCGTCTCCTCGGCCAGCTCGCGCTTGGCCGCGGTGAGCGGGTCCTCGCCGTCGATGTCGAGCAGCCCGGCGGGCAGTTCGAGCAGCCTGGTACCGATCGGATGCCGGTACTGACGGATCAGGACGACATTGCCGTCGTCGTCGAGCGCGAGCACCGCGACAGCGCCGTGGTGCTCGATGACCTCACGCTCGGCGATCCGCCCGTCCGGCATCGCGACCTGATCCTGGCGCAGGGCCACGATCGCGCCGCTGTAGAGCACCCGGCTGGAGATCGTCTCGAAGTCGTGACTACCGGGCTTGCTCAAACTGTCCCTACTTCCTCAACGATCCGCGGCCTGCTCAGCGAGTTCTTCCTCGTCGAAGTCTACGGGAAGGCGTTCGGCCAGTTTGTATTTCAATGCCGCGTTGATCAGCGCGGCGAATAGCGGATGCGGCCTGGTCGGACGGCTCTTGAGCTCCGGGTGCGCCTGGGTGGCGACGAAGAACGGATGCACCGAGGCCGGGTACTCGACGAACTCCACCAGGTGCCCGTCGGGCGAGGTGCCCGAGAACACCAGACCGCTCTTGGCGATGGCGTCGCGGTAGGCGTTGTTGACCTCGAACCGGTGCCGGTGCCGCTCGGACACGTGCTCGGAGCCGTACGCCTGCGCGACGACCGAACCCTTCTGCAGCGTGGCCGGGTAGGCGCCGAGGCGCATGGTGCCGCCCAGATCGGCTTCACCGGCGACGACGTCTTCCTGGTCGGCCATGGTCGAGATGACCGGGTTCTTGGTGTCGGGCTCGAACTCCGCCGAGTTGGCGTCCTCGATGCCGACCGAGCGCGCCGCCTCGATGACCACGCACTGCAGGCCGAGGCACAGACCGAGCAGCGGGATGCCGCGATGGCGGGCATACCCGATCGCGCCCAGCTTGCCCTCGATACCGCGAATGCCGAAACCACCGGGGATCAGCACCGCGTCGACGTCACGCAGCGCCGCCTGGGCGCCCGCCTCGGTCTGGCACTCGTCCGAGGGCACCCAGCGGATGTTCACCTTCGCCCGGTGCGCGAAGCCACCGGCACGCAGCGCCTCGGTCACCGACAGGTAGGCGTCGGGCAGGTCGACATACTTGCCGACCAGCGCCACCTCGACGGTCTCGCGCGGCGAATGCACGCGGTCGAGCAGATCGCCCCACACCGCCCAGTCCACATCGCGGAACGGCAGACCGAGCTTGCGCACCACGTAGGCGTCGAGGCCTTCGCTGTGCAGCACCTTCGGGATGTCGTAGATCGACGGCGCGTCGGGCGTGGAGATGCACGCCTCCACATCGACGTCGCACATCAGCGCGATCTTGTTCTTGAGCCCCTGCGGCACCTCGCGGTCACAGCGCAGGATCAGCGCGTCGGGCTGGATACCGATATTGCGCAGCGCGGCGACCGAGTGCTGCGTCGGCTTGGTCTTGAGCTCACCCGAGGGCGCCAGATACGGCACCAGCGACACATGCAGGAAGAACACGTTGTCGCGACCGACGTCGTGGCGGATCTGGCGCGCCGCCTCGAGGAACGGCTGCGACTCGATATCGCCGACGGTGCCGCCGATCTCGGTGATCACCACATCCGGCACCTGACCCTCGAGATCGGGGCCCTGCATCGCCATGATGCGGTTCTTGATCTCGTCGGTGATGTGCGGGATCACCTGGACGGTGTCGCCCAGGTACTCGCCGCGCCGCTCCTTGGCGATGACCGTCGAATAGATCTGCCCGGTGGTCACGTTCGCGTCCTTGGACAGATCGCGATCGAGGAACCGCTCGTAGTGGCCGACGTCGAGGTCGGTCTCGGCACCGTCCTCGGTGACGAACACCTCGCCGTGCTGGAACGGGTTCATGGTGCCCGGATCGACATTCAGATACGGGTCGAGCTTCTGCATCGTCACCCGCATGCCGCGCGCGGTCAGCAACTGACCGAGGCTGGAGGCGGTGAGACCCTTACCCAAAGAGGAGGCGACGCCACCGCTCACGAAGATGTGCTTGGTGGCATTTCGAGCCTGATTCCGTGTTTGACCCACGGAACTCCAGAGTAGCAGGGTCCGCCTCCCCGGAAATTTTGCGTGCCGTTTGCGAGGGGGTGTGTCGCGCTTCGGGCCGGCGGTTCGGTGGTCGAAGACTTCTGGGCGTACCCGGCGAGTTACCCATGTCCTTACGAAATCAGGTGTCTCGATTTGCCTCTGGTGATGGCTGTCAGCGAGGCATGGCGACCATTGTCAGCGAGGTCGCTGTCGGGCCGGTTCTGTAGCGGCCCACGCCGCCGGAGAGTTGTTCGGTGAAAGCGAGAGCTGTTGTGACCCTGCCGATTTCGCGGTCGATATTGTCGACCGTGGTGACCGCTGCCGCCAGGGGCGCCTGGGCGCGGACATGGGCGATGGCGGCGCTTCCCTCGGCGGCGCCTGCCCGGCCCGCGAGCACGGTGCCTGCCGCCCTGACGCGGACCGCGCCGGTGAAGCGGGCGATAGTCGCACCCTGTCCGCTGTCGGATGCGACACCGTTGCCGGTGACCACCACGGCGAGTTGCGCTGGTCGCACCGGAGTATCGCCGTAGGCGAGGAAGCCGCCCCCGCGCAAGGTCTCCAGGACCAGCGAGAGTTCGGGCGCGGTGCTGCGCGGCTGATTGGTCGCCGGGTCGAGCAGCAGGGTCCTGCCGGTCAACCGCTCGTTCTGCGCGGTCAGGGCGTCGACCTGGCCGCGCAGATCACTCTTGTCCGAGCGCAGGCCGGACAGCATGTCCGAGGCCAGGGTCTGCGAGCACCACCCCGACGGCCAGGGCGAGGAAGATCGCCGCGACCGAGAGGGCGTGGTGACGCACCGAGATCACAGCCAACCACGCGCCCACAGCACGAACCGGTTCCAGTACTCGACCGCCCAGTCCAGCACCTCGGACCCGTTGCGCGAGGCCAGGACCACCACGACGATCGCGACCAGCGCCGCCAGCACCACCAGCGCCAGCACCGCGCCCGAGGACCGCTGCCGGTACAGCGTCGACATCGCGTTCGCGTCGACCAGTTTCGCGCCGACCTTCAACCGGGTCAGGAACGTCGCCGGATTACTGTTCCGACGGCCATGGTCGAAGAAGTCCTCCAGCGACGCGGGCGCACCGGCCAGCACGATCAGCGACGCGCCGTGATGGTCGGCCAGCATGAGCGCCAGATCGGTCGGCGAGCCCGACGAGGGGAACGTGGTCGCGCCGATGCCCAGATCCTGGATGCGTTCCAGACCCCTGGCGTGCCCACCGGTGTCGGCGGGCAGGATCATCTCGGCGCCGGATCGCAATGTCTCCGTGCTGATCTCATCCGGATCACCGACGATCAGATCGGGCGTGTACTTGAGCTTGCGCAACGCGTCGGCACCGCCGCCGACGCCGATCAGGATCGGCGCGTACTCCTTGATGAACGGCTTGAGCCGCTGCAACTCCTCGAGATGCCCCGGCCCGTCGGCGATCACGACCACGTGCCGGTTGCGCAGTTCCAGCTCGATGTCGGGCACGCCGATGCCGTCGATCAGCAGCGCGCTCTCGGTGCGGACGAATTCGGTGGTGTTGCCCGCGAACGCGTCGAGGTGATCAGCGAGGCCGTTGCGCGCCTCGATCATCAGGTCGGCCACGTCCGACTCGTCGAACTCGATGCCCTGGACCAGGACCTCGGGTTCTGTCTTGATGATCAGCTTGTCCGCGTAGACGATGCCATCGTCGATACGCACCTTGGAGCCGTCCTTGATCTTGCCGAAGGCGTCGGAGGCCACCGCGTCCACCAGCACGATCCCGTTGGCCACCAGCACCTCCGGGCCCAGGTTGGGATACCGCCCCGAGATGGACGGCGAGGTGTTGATCACCGCGACGACGCCCGCCTCGACCAGCCGGTCCGCGATGTGGCGGTCCAGATCGGTCTCGTCGAGGACCACCACGTCCCCGGAGCTGACTCGCCGCAACAGTCGCCGGGTGTCACGATCCACCCGGGCGATCCCGGTGACACCGGGAAGCGTTTCCGTGCTCCTCGACAACAACGCCGGCATCTTCATAGGGCCGATGATGCGGGCAAACCCTCAACCTTTGGTGGAGGCGCGCCGAGTTGCCGGTCACCTTCGTCGAATCACAGCAACCTGCCGGCACACCCGGTTCCCGGCCGGCTGACAGCCGGCAGGAAGCTCACCACGCACCCGCTATACCGGATTATGTTGGGAGAATGGACTTTTCCCGCGATCGCGGCGCCGCGATCGGCGCGGCGTGCGTCGCGATCTACGTGACCGCGCTGACCGCGCTGGCACTCACCGGGCACACCGCACTGCGGACCAGCGCCGACACCCACGACACGCGCTCGATCCTGTCGATTTGGCTGCCTGCCGCCGCGGGCATCGCACTCGCCTGGGCCGTCCGGCCGCGGCGATCCGCCACCGACCCGTTCGCCACCGACTCCCCCGCCCAGGTCGCCCGTCAGGCCTGGATGCTGGCCGCCCTGGCGGTCGCGTTCGCGCTCGCGGTGCATCTGCTGCCCGGCGACGGCTGGTTCCTGCTGTTGAAGCTGGCGTTGTTCGCGGTTCCGCTGCTCGCCCGCTGGGCCACCGTGCGCGAGTGGGCACGGGTCGACACCCGAGGGCGATGGTTGCGGCCGCTGCCCGCCGTGCTCGCGTTCGTAGGGCTGGCGGCCTGGCTGCAACCCTGGTCGGGTGGAACGGTCCCCGGCCCGGTCGTGCTGGTCGTCGTGTTCCTGGTGAACGCGGTGATCGAGGAGGTCTTCTACCGCTTCTGGCTACAGACCCGGCTGGAGTCCCGGTACGGCCGGTGGCCCGCGATCGCGCTGACCGCCCTGCTGTGGGCGAGCTGGCACACCGCGATCCAGGGCGGGCTCGGCCTGCCGCTCGACCTCGCCGCGGTCATCGCCAACCAGGGCGTCACCGGACTGTTCCTCGGCTACCTGTGGTCACGTCACCGCAATCCGTGGCTGGTGATCGGTGTGCACGGTCTGATCAACGCGCCGATCACCATGTTCGCCGCGGCCCTGTCCTGAGCGCTCAGGACGTCAGGAAGGAGCCGTAGCCGGGCTGGACGGTCACGGTCGGTGCCCGTCTGCACGAGGGCAATCCACAAAGCTCGGTCGGAGCAGAAGCGACAATTACCCGTATGCTGCGGGTCACAGACATCTCGGACAGGAGACACATCATGCCCCGCAGCACCGTCGAGACGGTTTTCGACGCCCCTCGCGACATCGTCTACCGCCTCTTCACCGAGCGTGAGGCCGTCAGCCCGTACCTGCCGATCCAGGTCAAGCTGATCAAGCAGGGCGATCCGGCCACCGGCGTCGGCGCGCAGCACCTGCTCGGCTTCGGCAAGGCAGGCGTCACCGAGGAGATCACCGCGCTGGTTCCCGGCGAGCGGATGGAGTACAAGATCGTCAAGGGCGCGCCGGTCAAGCGCCACGTCGGCATCGTCACCTTCGCCGACACCTCCGCGGGCGGCACCCGCGTGGTCTACACGATGGAGTCCGAGCCGTCGCTGCCCGTGCCTGCGCCGGTGCTCGAGTTCGGCCTGCGTCAGCTGACCAACCAGCTCATCGGCGGCGTGCGCAAAGCGCTGAAGTAGTCGCCTCGACGTCGCCCGCGTCCCGCGCGGGCGACGTCACCCGCTGGTCAGGCCGGTGCTCGCTCCGCCCGCGCGGTTTCCAGCAGTTCCTCCGCGTGCGCGCGGCCGGTCTCGGTGTCGTCCAGACCCGCGAGCATCCGTGCCAGTTCCACCACCCGCTCGTCGTCGGTCAGCGTGCGAACTCCGCTGTCCACCTTGCCTTTTCCGTCATCGGACTTGTTCACGACCAGGTGGGTGTCGGCGAAGGCCGCCACCTGCGGCAGGTGGGTCACCACGATGACCTGGTGGGTACGCGCGAGCCGCGCCAGCCGCTTGCCGATCTCCACCGCGGCCCGGCCGCCGACGCCCGCGTCGACCTCGTCGAAGACCATGGTCGCGCCGTGATCGGACCCGGCCAAAACGACCTCCAGCGCCAGCATCACCCGCGAGAGCTCACCGCCGGAGGCACTCTTGCTCAACGGCAGCGACTGCGCGCCGGAATGCGCCGAGAGCCGGAACTCCACCTCGTCGACCCCGTTCGACCCGGCGTGCAGCTGCTTTCCGTCGATATCGATCGGCGCCGAATCCTGCGCGCCGGCGGGTACCGGGCGCACCTGCACCTCGAGCCGGGCCTTGCCCATCGCCAGCCCACCGAGCTCTGTGCTCACCGCGGTGGCCAGCTTGCCCGCCACCTTCGCCCTGGCGGCGCTGAGTTTGCGGGCGGCCTCGCGCACCTTGCCCGCCGCGGTCTCGACTTCACCCGCGAGTTTGGCCAGCGCGTCCTCGGACACATCCAGCGAGTCGAGGCGGGCGCGTGATTCGTCGGCCCAGGCGATCACGCCGTCGATATCGGGCGCGTATTTGCGGGTCAGCGATTTCAGCTCGGCCTGGCGGGTGAGCATCGAGTCGAGCGCGCCGGGATCCGACGGCAGCTCCGACAGATAGCCGCTGAGTTCGGTGGTCACGTCGACGACCACCGCGATGGCCTCACCCAGCCGCGGCGCGAGCCCGGTCAGCCCCGGATCGTCGGCGGAATCCAGCCGCGCCCGCGCGCCACCGAGCAGATCGAGCACACCACCACCGTCGGCGGGCGCATCGGTGGGACCGGACAGCGCCTCGTGCGCGGCGACGGCCGCCTCGCGCAGCGAATCCAGATCACTGAGCCTGCGGATCTCGGCGACCAGACGGGTGTCTTCGCCGGGTTCCGGTGCGATGCCGTCGATTTCGGCGAGCGAATGCTTGAGCCGGTCGGCTTCGAGCGCCAGTTCCCTGCTGCGCGCAGTCCGCTCGAGCAGCTCGCTGCGGGCATCGAGCCACGATCGGCGATGCACCTGATACCTGCGCAACAGCCCGGCCACACCGTCACCAGCGAACTGGTCGAGCGCGGCGAGTTGCTGTTCCGGGCGCTGCAGGCGCAGCTGGTCGTTCTGGCCGTGCACGGTCAGCAACCGGGAGGTGAACTCACCGAGCACCGCCGCGGGCACACCGCGACCACCGAGGTGCGCGCGCGAACGCCCGTCGCTGTTGACCGTGCGCACGGCGATCACGCTGCCGTCCTCGTCGGCCTCGGCGGCGGCCGACTCCAGCACCTCGCCGACGGCCGCGCGGGCCGCTTCGTTGACATCGTCGACAACGAACCGGCCTTCGACCACGGCCTTCGCCGCGCCGAGCCGCACCCGGCCCGCGTCGGCGCGCGCGCCGCTGAGCAGGTGCAGGCTGGTGACGACCATGGTCTTGCCCGCACCGGTCTCACCGGTGAGCACGGTCAGACCCGCATGGAACTGCGCGGTCGCCGTCGAGATGACGCCTAGTCCGTCAATCCTGATCTCTGTCAGCATCGCGGCTGTTCTCCGTTCGATGTCTACCCCGCCAGCCGGTGACCGGCAGCTGGAACTTGCGCACCATCCGGTCGGCGAACGGTGCGGAATCCAGCCGCACCCACCGCACCGGTCGTTCGCCGCGGACCACTTCGGCGCGGCCGCCGCGCGGCAAGGCCAGGGTGCGCCTGCCGTCGAGGAACACGATCGCGTCGTGTCCGGTCGCCACCGTCTCCACGGCGATCAGCGAATCCGGGCTGGTCACCAGCGGACGGGCGAACAAAGCGTGCGCGTTGCTCGGAATGACCAGCATCGCCTCGAGTTCCGGCCACACCACCGGTCCGCCGGCTGAGAACGCGTACGCGGTCGACCCGGTCGGCGTCGAGATGAGGATGCCGTCGCAGCCGAACGCGGACACCGGCCGCCCGTCGACCTCGAGCACGACTTCCAGCACACCCATGCGCTGCGCGTTCTCGATGCTGGCCTCGTTGAGCGCCCAGCCGCGTTCGACGATCGTGTCGTCGACCCGGACGGTGACATCGATGGTCATCCGGTCTTCCACGGGATAGTCCCGGTCGACCACCTGGGCCAGCGCCACGTCGAGATGCTCGGCCTCGGCTTCGGTGAGAAAACCGATGCGGCCCAGGTTGATTCCGAGCACCGGCACCCCGCTCGGGCGACCGAGTTCGGCCGCGCGCAGGAAGGTGCCGTCACCGCCGAGGGCGAGCACCATCTCGCAACCCAGCGCCGCGGACGGGCTGTGCGGCACCACCCGCACCGGGTAGCCACCGGGCTCGTCCTCGAATCGGGTGCTGTCGGCCTCATCGGCCAGAACCCGCAGGCAGATGCCCGCTTCGGCGAAGATCTTCGCCACCCGGTGCGCGGTCTCGATGATCTCCGCGCGGCCGGGATGGGCGACGAGCAGGATCTCCCTGCCGCCGTCGTGCGTGTTCACTGCGGACCCTCCTCGACCGCACGGGCCACCAGGGCCTCCACCTGCGTGGCGTCGTACTCGAACGCCCCGGCCTTGCGCAGCCACAGGAAGTACTCGACATTGCCCGACGGGCCGGGCAGCGGGCTGGCCACCACACCCTGCGTCCGCAATCCGAGCGCACCCGCCGCCGCGGCGACTTCGCGCACCACTTCGGCGCGCAACGCCGGATCACGCACCACGCCACCGGAACCGACCCGTTCCTTGCCGACCTCGAACTGCGGCTTCACCATCGGCAACAGATCCGCGCCGTCGGCGGCACAGGCAGCGAGCGCGGGCAGCACCAGCCCCAGCGAGATGAACGACAGGTCACCGACAACGGATTCGACTGTGCCGCCGATGGTTTCGGGGGTGATGTTGCGCACGTTGGTCCGGTCGTACACCTGGACCCGGTCGTCGTTCTGCAGCCGCCAGATCAGCTGGCCGTACCCGACGTCGACCGCGGCGACCTCCCGCGCTCCCCGCGAGAGCAGCACATCGGTGAACCCGCCGGTCGACGCGCCCGCGTCCAGGCATCGCTTGCCCGCGATGCTGAGCCCCTGCGGTTCGAACGCCTCCAGCGCGCCGAGCAGCTTGTGCGCACCACGCGACGCCCACGACACCTCGTCGGGTTCCTCCCGCACGATCAGCGGGGTACCGGTCTCCACCGCCGTCGCCGGTTTCACCGCGACGGTTCCGGCAATCAGGACGCGCCCCGCGCTGATCAGCTCGACCGCGTGTTCTCGCGATCGCGCCAATCCGCGGCGAACCAATTCGGCGTCCACACGCGCTCGCCTTGCCACCTCAGATCTTGTCCACTGTCGCCAGGGCATCCACCAGCACGTCGTGCGCCTGCTCGAGAATGCGCGCACGGCGGGTGATGTCGGCACCGGCCTCGGTGTTCTCGGCAGGTCCGGTGACCGCAGGGGTCGCGCCGAGTTCGGCGAGCAGCGCGTCGACCTCGGCCTTGATCCGGTTCGGGTCGGCCGGTTCCGGCCGCGCCTGACCACCAGGCAGATGACTGCCCGGCAGTGGGATCCCGGGGCGGGGTGGCTGCGGCGCGCCGGTCGGCGGTGAACTCGGAGTACTCATCGTGTCGTCAACGCTATCGGATTTCCGAATCGACTGCGCGCACCCGTACCGCCCTGCCGGGGTGCTCTCGCAACAGTTCCGCGACAGCCGCGGGCGCGACCGCTTCCGGCACGATGTCGGCATTGAGGGCGTCGAGTGAGGTGGCGATATAGGTGGGCACCTGCGCCGGTGGCGCGATGACCACTTCCTCGAGCGTGCTGACCCCGGTCAGCACCAGCAGCGAGTCGAGCCCGAGCCCGTTGGCGCCCTCGATGTCGGTGTCGAGGCGATCGCCGACGACCAGCGCGTTGCGGGCGCCGCAGCGCTCGAGCGCGTCTTCCATCAGCGGCGCGTACGGCTTGCCCGCGACCAGCGGTTCCCGATCGGAGGCGGTGCGCAGCGCGGCGACCATGGACCCGTTGCCCGGCGCGAGGCCGCGCTCGTTCGGCAGGGTGCGGTCGGTGTTGGCGGCGACCCACAGCGCACCCGCCCGCAGCGCGTACGCGGCTTCGGCGAGGTCCGGCCATGCGGTGGTCGGCGAATGCCCCTGGACGACGGCTTCGGGCGGTACGTCGCCGAACCGGCGGATCGGCACGAGGCCGACCGCTTCGATCTCGGCGGCGAGGTCGTCGGTACCGACGACGAGCACCCGGGCTCCGGGGGCCAGCCGGTGTGCCAGCATCCCGGCCGCGGCCTGGGCGCTGGTCACCACATCGTCGGCCGTGGCCGGATAGCCCAGCTCGGCCAGATGCCCGGCGACCGGGCCCGGCCCACGGGCCGCGTTGTTGGTGACATACACCAGCCGCTGCGCCGAATCACCGTCCGGAGCGAGCGCTTTCGGGGCGCCGTCGATCACCTCGGGACCGCGGTACAGCGTTCCGTCCAGGTCGAGCAGCAAAGCGTCGTATTGATCGCGTAGCCGATTCACACACCCTCACTCCGTCGTCACTGCCGGGCCGGACACACCTGCCGACCCTAGGCGAGCCCACCGACAGCTCCGGACCTCACCGGACCGTCGAATCGCACTCGCACTCTTCATAATCGAGCATGGGGAAACCGCCCGTGCACGGTGTGCCTCTTTTCGGAGCCCGCTTTCGCGCGCGTCGCCAGTCCCGGTGATTCAGGTCACCACCACCGATCGAACTGCGCACCGATGCGGTCGTCATCCTTCGCACGGAGAGGTCCACTCGTGGACATCGTCTTCTTGGTCGGCCGCTCCTGCATGGCCAAGTACGCGGCGGCCAAAGGCGTGCCAGCCGCCAAGGCCGGTGCCATCGCCGGCGGCGTCGTAGCGCTGGTGGCCGCGATCGTCAGCGGCGCGCTGATCCTGTTCCACCTGGTGAGCACCACCTCAGCAGGTGCTGCTCGGCCTGACCCGGCCCGCTGTTCGGCGCCTTCTGCCCCAACGCAAACCGCCGCAGCCCGGGAACCACGGTCGGTTCCCGGCCTGCGGCAGTTGCGTGCTGAGGGTTACGCGTCGCCGGTGAGTTCCGCGGCGCGGTCCTCGGCGTCGGTCTCGTCGTCGAGGTCGGCGGCAGCGGCATTGAGGAACCACTGCAGACCGTCGTCGGTCCGTCCCGCCGCGACCAGCGCGTCGGCGTAGGCGTAGAACAGGCGCGCGGCGGCCGAACCGGTGCGCGCCGGATCCAGATCGGGGGTCTGCAGCGTCACGACGGCCTGGTCGAACTGACCGAGGTCCATCCGCGCGCCGGCGACCACGATCCGCAGCTCGGTGGCCTCGTCACCGCGGAGCGCCTGTGCCTCTTCGCTGCGGCCGAGCTCGATAGCCCGTTCGGGCCTGCCGAGTCCACGCTCGCAGTCCGCCATCACGGCCAGCAGGCCGGAGCCACCCGACATACGTCGCGCGGTCCGCAGTTCCGAGAGCGCCTCGGCCCATTCCTCGGCGTGATAGGCCACCACGCCCGCGGTCTCGCGCACCACCGCGATGCGGCCGGCCCGCTGCCGGGCGGCCCTGGCATGTGCCAGGGCCAGGCGGGGGTCGTCTTCGAGCAGCTCGACGGCCATCACCATGTGCCGGGCGACGGTCTCGGCGTTGTTCTTGTCCAGGCTCAGCAGATCGCGGCGCACGGCCGGATCGAGATCGGAGGCCTGGACGTCTTCCGGCAGATCCGGCTCATCCGGACGTGCCGCGCGGCGGTCGGTGGACCGTCCGCCCGCGGTCCGGGCGCCTTCGCCGCCACGACGGCGGTCGTCACGGTCATCGGTGCCACGGCTGCCGTAGCTCGACTCCGCGGCGCGGGCCGAGGTGTCTGCGGCGGCGTCACGATCGCGATCCGAGCGGTCTGCTGCGGCCTCGCGGTCGTCGGCTGCCTCTTCGATGTCCTCGTTCACCGGCTCGGCGACTACCTCGTCCACGGACTCGGCGCGCTCGGTAGCCGACGAGGTGTCGTCGGACTGCTCAGTGGACGCGGGTGCGATCTCATCGCTTGCTGCTGCCTCGACGTCGGCCGATTCGATATCGGCCTGCTCGATACCGGTGGCATCGGCGTCCGATGCGGCCGCCGACGAGACGACGCCGAGGACATCGCCTTCACGCTCGCGCCGCTTCTCGCGGTACGTGCCGTCCAGCGGCGCACCGTCCTCGCCGACGTAGCGTTTCCCGCCACCGGAGTCGCCGCCCCGCTTGAAGCCACCGCGTCCGCGATCGTTGTCGCGGCGGAAGCCGCGGTCGTTGTCGTCACGCCGCTGGTATCCACCCCGATCCGAGCTCTCGCCGCGCTTGAAGCCACCACGGTCCGAACCGCCACGCGAACGGTCGTCGCCCTCGGTGCGGCGGAAGCCACCACGGTCACCGGAGCCGCCACGGCCCGCATCGTCACGGCGCTGGTAACCACCACGGTCACCGCTGTCGCTGCGACGGAAACCACCACGGTCGGCACCACCGCGCGAACGGTCGTCGCCTTCGTTACGGCGGAAGCCACCACGGTCACCACCACGCGAACGGTCGTCGCCCTCGTTGCGGCGGAAGCCACCGCGATCGCCGGAACCACCACGGCCCGCATCATCACGACGCTGGTAACCACCACGGTCACCACTGTCGCTGCGACGGAAACCACCACGGTCGCCGGAACCACCACGACTCGCATCGTCACGCTTCTGGTAGCCGCCACGGTCACCGGAGCCACCACGGCCCGCATCGTCACGCTTCTGGTAACCACCACGGTCGCCGGAACCACCACGGCCCGCATCGTCGCGACGCTGGTAACCACCACGGTCGCCACTGTCGCGACGGAAACCGCCGCGATCGCCGCCACGGTCCGAACCACCGCGCGAGCGGTCGTCGTCGCGCCGGAAGCCGCCGCGGTCACCGCGGTCGTAGCCGCCGCGCGAACGGTCATCGCCTTCGCGGCGCTGGTAGCCGCCGCGATCGCCACCGCGATCCGAGCCGCCACGGGGACGGTCGTCATCGTTGCGGCGGTAGCCACCACGATCACCGCCGCGGTCGAAACCGCCTGCGGGACGGTCGGATTCGTCACGGCGACGGAACCCGCCGCGGTCACCGGAGGAGCCCCGGCTCGCGTCGTCGCGCTTCTGGTAACCACCACGGTCGCCACTGTCGCTGCGGCGGAAACCACCGCGGTCGTTGTCGTCGCGCCGCTGGTAGCCACCGCGGCCTGCGTCGTCACGGCGCTGGTAGCCGCCGCGATCCGAACCACCGCGCGAACGGTCGTCGCCCTCGTTGCGGCGGAAGCCGCCGCGATCGCCGGAGCCGCCACGGCCCGCGTCGTCACGACGCTGGTAACCACCACGATCATCGCGGTTGTAGCCGGCACGCTGACCCTCGGAGCGATCGGAACCGCCACGGCTGCCACGATTGTCGTCATTGCGGCGGAAACCGCCACCTTCGCCGCGTCCTGCGCCACGGTTGTCGCCGTGTCCGCCGCGGGGGCGGTCGGTCGGTTCGCCGCGCCGGCCGAAACCGCGGGCGTCTCCGTCCCGGCGGAAAGGCTTCCGTCCGTCGTTGTGTTCCGACACGGCGATCCCTTTCTAGATTCCCCGGCCTCGGGGAGTGTTGTCATGGCCCCGCCTACAAGAATTCAACCACGGGCGGAGGACGGGGCATCGTCCGCCTGGCGTGCCAGGGCCGTCGTCGGCCCCACAAACGCCGATAGGGGACCCAAATCTGGGTCCCCTATCGCGAAGGATGTTCCGGCGGTGTCCTACTCTCCCACACCCTGTCGAGTGCAGTACCATCGGCGCAGGTGGCCTTAGCTTCCGGGTTCGGAATGGGACCGGGCGTTTCCCCACCGCTATAACCGCCGTAACTCTATGAAACTGTCACACAGAGAGCCACAACCAACCAACCCAAAGGGTCGATGATTGTTGTCTCGGTGATCTGTGTGTTGTTTCAGATACCGCACAGTGGACGCGTAACACCTTCGATAGTAAGCCCTCGGCCTATTAGTACCAGTCACCTACAC
>NZ_JBSGVD010000003.1:0-73575 GCF_053608285.1 Nocardia sp. NPDC055053
GCCGCCCGGAGAACTCTCCGGGCGGCGGCGCGTTGTCGTCGGCGGGTCAGCAGAGCGCGCGCAGCTGCTCGATCAGCTTGACCCGGCCCGCGGCGTTCTCGGCAAGCGGCGTGACGTTCAGCGTGGTGACGCCCGCCTCGGCCATGGCCGCGATGCGATCCTTGACGAAGCCCTCCGGACCGATCAGCGACACGTCGCGGACCAGCTCGTCGGGCACGGCCTGCGCGGCGGCCTGCTTGTCACCGGCCAGGTACAGCTCCTGGATGCGGTCGGCGGCGTCGCCGTAGCCGTACTTGGTGGCCAGCGTGTGGTAGAAGTTCTTGCCCTTGGCGCCCATGCCGCCGATGTAGAGCGCCAGGTGCGGCTTCACGAACTCGAGCAGCGGGGTGACGTTCTCGCCGATCGCCAGCGGCGGGCCTGCGAAGATCTCGAGCTCGCCCAGCGACGGGTCACGCTTGGCCTTGCCCGCCGCGAGCGCGTCGCCCCAGACGTCCTTGGCCTTCTCGGGCAGGAAGAAGATCGGCTGCCAGCCCTCGGCGAGCTCGGCGGCCAGCTCGACGTTCTTCGGGCCGAGCGCGGCGAGCAGCACCGGAATGCGTTCGCGCACAGGGTGATTGATCAGCTTGAGCTCTTTGCCCAGCCCGGTGCCACGGTCGGCGGGCAGCGGGATCTGGTAGTACTTGCCCTGGTAGTTGAGCTTCTCGCGCCGCCAGACCTTCCGGCAGATCTCGACGAGCTCACGGGTGCGGCCGATCGGGGCGTCGTAGGGCACGCCGTGGAAGCCCTCGATGACCTGCGGGCCCGAGGCGCCGATGCCGAGAATGAAGCGGCCGTCGGAGACGAAGTCCAGGCCCGCCGCGGTCATCGCGGTGAGGCTGGGGGTACGGGTGTAGAGCTGCAGGATGCCCGAGGCCAGCTGCACCCGCTCGGTGCGGGCGGCCAGGAAGCCCAGGGCGCTGACCGCGTCGAACGAGTACGCCTCCGGCACGAAGACGATGTCGAGGCCCGCGCGTTCCAGGTCGGCGACCTCGGCCGCGACCTCCTTGAATCCGCCCGAGTAGTTGATGCTCAATCCGATCCGCATGCACCCAACATAGCCCCGGCGCGCGCAGCCACCCCGACCGGTCGGTCTGTCGGCGCAGGTGCTGGTCGGGCGGGGTGTTCCGGTCACCACGCGGTAGCGTTAAAGGCGAGCACCACCGCAGTTCTCGCCGCATCGAAAGGTCACCACGTCGTGTCGCAGCCCACCGCCTCGCCGCAGCAGATCGCCCCCTCCTTCGGGTCGGTGACCCTGGAGCACTATCTGTCGGAGCTGGGCGCCAAGGTGCCCGCACCGGGTGGCGGGGCGGTGGCCGCCCTGCACGCGGCCCAGGCCGCGGCGCTGGTCGCGATGGTCGCCCGCTACACCACCCGCGCCAAGGATGCCGTGCACCGCCCGATCGTCGACCGGATCATCGAGGCCGCCGACGCCGCCCAGGCGCGCTCGCTGGCGCTGGCCGACGCCGACGCCGCCGCGTTCACCGCCGTCGGCGCCGCCTACAAACTGCCCAAGGACACCGACGACGAGATCGCCGCTCGCACCGAGGCGATCAACGCCGCGCTCGTCGAGGCGGCACGGGTGCCCGCCGCGGTGGTCGACGAGGCCGACGAGATCCTGTCGCTGGCCGCCGAGCTCCTGCCGATCGGTAATCCCAACGTGGTCACCGACATCGGCGCGGCCGCCGACGCCGCCCGCGCGGCGGCCATGAGCTCGCAGCTCAATATCGAGATCAATGTCGGCTCGCTGCCCGCGGCGCTCGGTGACACGTTCGCCGCGGCCCTGCTGCGCGTCGACACGATCGCCGCCCGCGCCGATGCGCTGCACGCCGACGTCCTGCACGCGGTACGCGGCTGAACCACGGCAGCGCGAACACAAGACGACACACCGTAAGACCCGTCGGCCGTTACCACTTCGATAGGTCTAGTTGATCATGGCGGCCTAGACTTGGAATCCGCCTACGAGTGACTGAAGGGGTGGCGTTTATGAGAAACGCACTTCGTTTCCTGTTCGTCGCGGCCATGGCGGCACTGCTGGCCGCATTCTGGTCCGGATCCGCATCAGCGGCCCTGATCGGCGGAACTCCGACCGCGACGGTCACCGCGATATCACCGGCGAACGGACAGGTCGTCGGCGTCGCCGCGCCGGTCACGTTCACCTTCGCGGCGCCGGTCACCGACCGGGCCGGCGCCGAACGCGCCGTCGCGATCCGGTCCACCGACGCGCTGCCCGGCACCTTCGCCTGGGTCGACGACACCCGGTTGCGCTGGACTCCCACCGGCACGCTGCCCGCGAGCTCACCGATCTCGGTGCAATTCGGCAACCAGCGCACCGAGTTCCAAACCAACCAGGGCGTCTACGCCGAAGCGAATCTGTCGGCGCACCGGTTCATCGTCAGCATGGGCGGACAGGTCGTGCGCGACATGCCCGCGTCCATGGGCAAGCCCGGTTTCGAAACGCCGACGGGCAATTTCACGGTGCTGGAGAAGTTCCGGTCCGTGGTCTTCGACTCACGCACCATCGGCATTCCGCTCGACGACCCCGAGGGCTACATCATCGACGGCGAGTGGGCCGAAAGGCTCACCTGGGGTGGTGTTTTCGTGCACTCCGCACCGTGGTCGGTGGACTCGCAGGGCTATGCCAACGTGAGCCACGGCTGTATCAATCTCGCCCCCGGCGACGCGGCCTGGTACTACGAAAATGTCGGCATCGGTGACCCGGTTTACATTCACTGGTGAGTAATTCCCTCGTGGCATTCGGCGTTCCCACCGTCAGCGCAGTATCGTGCCCGTAACGAAATCGTTGCGGGACGGAACCTGACGGCGACTCCCCTGATGAAGGTGGGGCGATGGATCGATCGGATGCACACAGACCGACCGGGGCTCGACAGCACGACCCCGGTTCGGCCGGTGATCCGTTCACTGCTGCCACGCCGTGGCGGCCCGGTCGTGACCTGGGCGCGCAGCGGCCGCGCAGGCTGACCGAAACGACTGGCCCGCAGCCGGTTACCGGCCCTCGGCACCGGGTCGAGGGACCGGCGACCCCGGCGGGTATTCCGGTCATCTCGCTGTCCGCGGCGCGCGCGCCCGAGTGGACCGGGCAACCCGCTCCCGTGCACAGTCTCGCCCCGGCGGACAACTACGCCACCGATCGGCTGCCCATCGTCGGCGGCCCGTTCGATCCCGGTGCGCGCCACGCACTTCCGGACCCGCCGATGGCGAGCCCCGAACCCGACAACGGGCCGAACACGGACAAACTGCCGATCGTCGCCCCCGCACCCGAAGGCACCTGGGCGGACTGGGTCACGGCCGGCCAGGAACCGGCACCGCGGCCCGCGCCCGACTACTCCGGTGACGACGAGGTCTTCGCGCGGATGATCGACCGGTCGCGGGGCAGGCGACGCCCGCCGCGCTGGGCGGCGCCGCTGGCCGCCTCGGTGGCGGGCGCGCTGCTGATCGGCGGCGGCTACTACCAATTACGCGGTCCCGCACCGGAATCCGCGGCCGCGAGCACCGCGCTGGCGCCCGCGCCCGCCAACGCCGGTCCGGATGCCGGTGACTGTCCGGCCGAACAGGTCGGCAGCAAGATCCAGGGCAACGGTTCCGGCGGCACCGAGAACGGTGTCGCGGCCATCCTGGCGTTCCAGCACGCGTATTACGTTGCGCGCTCCGGCGATCAGGCCCGGACGCTGGTATCCGGCGACGCCGCACTGCCTTCCGGCACGGACATCCAGGCAGGCATCGACACGATCCCGGTGGGCACCACCCACTGCCTGTCGATCACGCCCGCGGCGTTCGCCGGACAGTACTTCGTGGTGATCACCGAGTTCCGGCCCGACTCGGCGCCGATCATCTACAACCCACAGCTGGTCGGCACCGCCAAGGTCGGCGGGAAGACATTGATCACCTCGATCGGGCCGGTGCGCTAGACCCGATCGAGGCCGGCTCGAAACCTGGTCAGGCGCGGGCCTTCTCGGCCGCGACGACCACGTGGCGCATCAGCAGCGCGGTGGTCACCGGGCCGACGCCGCCGGGGACGGGGCTCAGCGCCGCCGCCTTGCCGTCGACCGTAGCCGCGTCCACGTCGCCGACGATGCCACCGTCGGCGGCCTCGTTGGTGCCAACGTCGATCACGACGGCGCCGTCACCGATATGTTTGCCGGTGACCAGCCCGATCCGGCCCGCGGCGGCGACCACGATGTCGGCGGGGGTGGTGACGGCGGCCAGGTCGGCCGTGCGCGAGTGCGCGACGGTGACGGTGGCGTTCTCGGCGAGCAGCAGCTGGGCCAGGGGCTTGCCGACGATGTTGGAGCGGCCGACGACGGTCACCAGGCGGCCCTGCAGCGCGATGCCGTGATGCTTCAGCAGCTCGACCACGGCCTCGGAGGTGGCGGGGACGAAACCGTCAAGGCCGGAGGCGAGCAGGCCGAGGGACAGCGGGCTGACCCCGTCGACATCCTTGCTCGCGGCGATCGCCGAGCTCACGTCGTCGAGGCTGACGCCGGCGGGCAGTGGGGTCTGCAGCATGATCGCGTCGGTGGCGGGGTCGGCGCTGCGCGCGGTCAGCTCGGCGCGGATCGTCTCCGCGTCGGCATCGGCGCCGAGATCGATGCGCTCGCACGCGATCCCGAGGCGCTCGGCGGCTTTGCGCAGTGAGTTCACGTACCAGGCGCTGGCCGGGTCGTCGTTGGCCACGATCAGCGCCAGTGTCGGCGCGGTGCCCGCGGCGGTGAGCGCGGCGGCGCGCTCCTTCGTGTCGGCGTTGATGGCGGCGGCGAGTTCCTTGCCGGTCAGCGAAGCGGTATCCACGGTGGGTCAGCTTATCCGTCGTTACCCCCCGCGCGGTCCACCGGGCGGCGACGCGCGGAGCGTCGCCGGGATCCGGGGCGCCCGCCGCACGCGGTCGTAGGGTGTCGGCAGCTCTGCCATCAGCTCTGCCAGCACGTGCCGAACCGTTCGCGGGAAGGGTGTCGACTGTCGTGAAGATCTCGAGGCATTGGAAACAGGTGGCTGCCGCCGTCGCCGCGGTCGCCGCGGTCACGAGCGCCACCATCGGCCCCGCCGCCGCCGAGGCGGACGTGACCGCGCTCTACAACTCCGCGCAGCGGCATTTCACCGACGGTGACGACGCCGCGGGCCGCGCCGACCTGCGCGCCCTGATCGCCGCCGATCCGGACGACGCCGACGCCCTCGCGTTGCAGGCCATCTGGTCGCATTACGCGGGCGACCACGCCGCGGTCGGCGAGGCGATGGCGCGGCTCGGTGCCGTCGACGCCGGCATGGCCGCGGGGACGTCCACTGTGCTGCGCGCGGTCACCGCGGCGGCGTCGACGCTGCCCAATCCGCTGCCGGCGCTGGTCGGTCCGCAGACCGGGATCGTGGTCCTCGGCTACGGGCTGCTGCCCGACGGCGCGCTGCGGCCGGAGCTGGAGAACCGGCTCACCGCGGCCTGGTTGCAGGCCGTCGCCGCGCCGTTCTCGCCGGTGATCGTCACCGGTGGCAATCCGCAGAACGGGATCTCCGAGGCGGAGGCGATGCGGCGCTGGCTGGTCGGGCGTGGTCTGCCGGGTGACCGGATCCACGTGGAGGACCGGGCCGGGTCGACGGTGCAGAACGCGCTGTTCAGCACCCGCATGCTGCGTGATCTCGGGGCGACCAGTGCCGTGGTGGTGACCTCGCCGAACCACATCCGGCGCGCGGTCGCCGACTTCATCGTCGCCGGAACCAACGTCGTCGGGGCGATGACCTCGCTCGAACAGCTGGTCTCGCAGCTGCCGCCGCCCGCCAAGGCCGCGCAGCGCGGGATCTACCTGGACGCGACCCGCACGTTCGAGCTCGACAGCGCGCGCTGACACCGGGTCGCGAATAATCGGTTGTCCGGCACGGGACAATCGCCACATGACTGTTTCCGCCATCGACGGCGTGATCACCACGCTGCGCGCCGCCGGCTGCGTGTTTGCCGAGGACGAGGCCGCGCTGCTGCTCGACGCCGCCGCCGGTGACACCGGCCGACTCGACGACCTCGTCGCGCAGCGGGTCGCGGGCACACCGCTCGAATATCTGCTGGGCTGGGTCGAATTCCGCGGCGTGCGGGTCGGCGTGCGGCCCGGCGTCTTCGTGCCGCGCCAGCGCACCGCGTTCCTGGTCGATCAGGCGGTGGCCGGGGTCGCGCCGGGGACGGCCCAGGTGTGCGTGGTCGACCTGTGTTGTGGCTGTGGAGCGCTCGGGCTGACCGCGGCCGGCGAGCTCATCGCCCGCGGCTGCGATGTCGAGCTGGTGGCCGCCGATATCGATCCGGTCGCGGTCAGCTGCGCGCGGGAGAATCTGGTGCCGTTGAGCGCGCCGGTATTCGGCGGCGATCTGTTCGACGCGCTGCCGGGCGATCTGCGGGGGCGCATCGATGTGCTGCTGGCGAATACGCCGTATGTGCCGAGCGAGCGGGTCGCGGACATGCCGCCGGAGGCGCGTGAGTACGAACCGCTCGTCGCGCTCGACGGTGGCGCCGACGGGCTCGATGTGTTCCGGCGGGTCGCCGAGGGCGCGGCGAGCTGGCTGGCGCCGGGCGGCACGGTGCTCGTGGAGACCTCGACGGGCCAGGTCGACACGGCGTGCAAGGTCCTCGCCGAGTACGGCCTCGCGCCGCGCGTCGAACACTCCGAGGAGTACTACGCCACCGTCGTCCTGGGCACCCGCGTGGTCGATCCACACTGAGCGGCGCCGCGCCCGGCGACAATGGCAGTCGCGGCACACCAGGTAGACCTGACATCGTTCCCCGACCCGAACCCCGAGCGCGCCGATCGCCCTCGGCGTGCGTCGTCCCGAAACGGCGATGCCCCGCCGACAAACCGCGTCCGCGGCCGGTCGACGGGGCATCCCCTCCGGTGCCTACTTGCGTCCGGTGAACTGATCCATCGAGTGGTACACGCCCACCGCGTTGAGGTAGAAGTCGCGCACCTTGATCGGCAGCAGACCCGTGAGCGCGCGGTTCATCCGCGAGGTCCACGGCAGCACCACCAGGGCGCCACCGTTCTTCATCTCCCGCCAGGACGTCTCGACGACCTCGTTCTGCTCGAGCATCGGTGTGAACAGGATGCCCTTGGCGCCGTCGAACATGCCGGTGTTGATGTAGGTCGGGCAGACCGTGGTGAACTTGACGTGGTCGTGGCCCGCCTGCTCGAGCTCCAGGCGCACCGAGTCCGACCAGCCGAGCGCCGCCCACTTCGACGCCGCGTAGACGGCCATGCGCGGGTTGGCGACCAGACCGGCCGAGGACGCGATGTTGAGGACACGCGCCTGACCGGCACCGGCGACCATGCCCGGCAGGAACTCCAGGGCGATGTACATCGGGGCCAGCGAGTTGATCGCCATGGTCATGTCGATGTCGCCGCGGTTCTCGGTTTCCCAGAAGTAGGTGTTACCGCGCACGATTCCGGCGTTGTTGACCAGGATGTCGATCCCGCCGATCTCGTTGCGCACCGCGTCGGCGGCCTCGCGGATCGAGTCCTGCGAGGACACGTCGACGATGTAGGAGTGCACCTTGCCGCCCTGGGCGGTCAGCTGCGCCGCGGTCTCGCGCAGGGCGATCTCGTTGACGTCCCACAGCACCACCGCGTCGGCGCCCTCACGGACCGCCGTCTCGGCGAACAACTTGCCAAGGCCCATGGCGGCGCCGGTGACCAGCACCCGCTTGCCCGCGACCGTCTCCAGTTTCATGTAATGCCTACCCCTGCTTCGTTTCCTGCTTGCCGCTACTTCTGGCGTAGCGTCTTCATGACGCCGAAGACCAGCGTCATCGTCTTGGCCCACATCTGCTCGGACATGCCGGGCAGCGGCGCGATCGGCAGCACCCGCTGGACCGCGATGGTCTGGGTGTCGATGTACTTCAGCAGCCCCTCGGGACCGTGGCGACGGCCCTGGCCGGAGATGCCGAGGCCACCCGACGGCGCGTCGACGCTGCCCCAGGCGGCACTGAAGCCCTCGTTGACGTTCACCGAACCGGCGTTGATCCGCGCGGCCACCGCCTTGCCGCGCTCGGCGTCCTTGCTCCACACGCTGGCGTTGAGGCCGTAGGCGGTGTCGTTGGCTGCCTCGATGGCGGCCTCGTCGGAGTCGACCTTGTACACCGAGACGACCGGGCCGAAGGTCTCCTCGCGGTAGACCGTCATGCCGGGCGCCACGTCGGCGAGCACGGTGGGCTCGTAGAAGTACGGGCCCAGGTCGGGACGGGCACGGCCACCGGCGAGCACCTTCGCGCCCTTGGCGACAGCGTCGTCGACATGCGCGGTGACGGTGTCGAGCTGGCGCTGGAAGGTCAGCGAGCCCATGTCCTTGCTGTAGTCGAGCTCGCCGCCGAGGGTCATGTTCTTGACATTGCCGACGAACTCGGCGACGAACTGGTCGTAGACCGAGGCGTCGACGTAGATGCGCTCCATCGACTCGCACAGCTGACCCGCCGAGGAGTAGCAGGCGCGCACGGCGAGCTTGGCCGCCTTGGAGACATCGGCGTCGGCGAGCACGAGCAGCGGGTTCTTGCCGCCGAGCTCGAGCGAGTAGCCGATCAGGCGCTCACCGGCCTGCTGGGCGATGGTGCGGCCGGTGGCGCTGGAGCCGGTGTAGTCGACGTAGTCGGCGCGCGCGATCACGTCGCCGCCGATCTCGCGGCCGCGGCCGAGCACGGCCTGCCACAGGCCGCGCGGCAGACCGGCGCGCTCGGCGGCGTCGATGGCCCACAGCGCCGACAGCGCGGTCTGGTTGTCGGGGCGGGCGATGACGGCATTACCCGCGACCAGCGCGGGCAGCGCGTCGGAGGCCGACAGCGCGAGCGGGTAGTTCCACGGCGAGATGACCGCGACGACGCCCTTGGGACGGTGGCGCACGTCGACCGAGGTGAGCACCGGCAGCACACCGCGCGGCTTGCGGTCGGCCAGCAGCTTGGGCGCGACGGCGGCGTAGTAGCGCGAGTTCAGCGCGACGTCGGCGACCTCGTCGAAGGCGTGCGGGCGCGACTTGCCGGTCTCGGTCTGCACGATGTCGAGGATGGTGTCCTGCTCGGCCAGCACGATGTCGTGGAAGCGGCGCACGATCTCCACGCGCTGCTTGACCGGCACCTTGGCCCAGTCGCGCTGCGCGTGGCGGGCCACGGCGAAGGCGCGGTCGATGTCGTCGATCGAGGACTGCGGCAGGTCGCCGATCTTGTATCCGGTGGCCGGGGCGAAGACCGGCACCGACGCGGCGCCACCCGCCACCGCACGGTCGAACAGGGGCTTGACCAGCGCGGTCGGCAGCGCGGTTGGTTCGGCGGTCAGCTCGGGGGCTGTCGTCATTGTCGGCCCTTCTCCTCAACAGATGGGTCGCGCGGATCGATCGCGCAGGTTCGGCTATTTGCCTGAACACTAGTGTTAGATTAATGGTTGATGGCGGTACCGTGTCAAGCTTTCCGCGGTTGACCCGCGGTTGTGAGGGAGGTGCGATGTCCGGTGATTCCGCCACGGTGCGCCGTGGTCGCCCGCCGCAGACGCAAGAGCAGGCCGATGAGGTCCGCGCCAGGATCGTCGAGGCGACCGCGGCCGTGTTCGCGCGCAACGGCTCGCGCGGGTTGAGCGTCGCCCAGATCATCGAGCAGGCCGGGCTGGCCAGGCCCACCTTCTACCGCTATTTCGGCAATGCCACCGAGCCGCTGCACGCGGTGCTGACCGCGTCCAACGACGGTCTGGTCGGCGGGATCCGGGAGGCGCTGACCGGCACCGACGAACCGGTCCAGCTGGGTATCCGGCTGATCGACGCCTATGTGGACTGGGCTCGCGGCCACGGCCCGATGCTGCGTCCACTCTTCGCCGAGCTCCACGACCCCGGCTCCCCCGTTTCGGCCTACCGGGAGCGGGCCCTCGACGATATCCGCGACCTGGTCCGCAAGACCTTCGATGAGCTGGGCCGCCCTGTGCCCGCCCCGCTCGATATGGACGCGGCCCTGCATGTCTGCGAATACATCGTCTACCGCCTCACCGCGGGCACCGAGCCGGGCAGTGATCCCGATCCGGCTCTGGATTCCGAAGCCCGCGTCACCATGATCCGGGTCCTGCTGGTCACGCTCGGCACCCGCGACGACCTCGCCTACGCCATGGAACTGCCCGGCCTCTTCCGCGACGCCTGACCCGCGCCGACCCCGGAACCAGCTCCACCGCGCCTGAAGTGCTCGGCGAGAGCGAGCCCGATGGCGCGGAGCGCGTCCGGGTCGGTCATCCGTTCGTGCCGGACGGGAATGCGGTGTTCGGCGATCCGGCCGGTGATGTGGTCGTGCCAGGCGAGAGCGGGTGAGGCGCCGTCGTCGGTGCCGTCCGCGGCGGAGCTGAAGTAGATCAGGTCACCGTCGAAGAGTGCCGGGCGGTGGTCGCGGGTGTGATCGACGAGTCGGGTGTAGTCGCGGTGCAGGGTCTCCAGATGCTCGGGGGTCAGGACGGTGAAGAGTCCGCCTTGCCGGTGCAGTAGCTCGGCCGCGAGCTCCATGGTTGGCTCGGCGGGGAGCTCGGCGGCGGTGAGGCCACCGAACTCGGTGAGCAGGTCGACGGCGGTGGGTTCGGGAGTGCGGCCGCCGCGGTCGGTGACGACGCGGGTGTCCATCATGGCCAGGGTCGCGACCGGTTCGCCGGCGCGGCGCAGCTGGACGGCGATGGCGTGGGCGATGGTGCCGCCGAGCGAGTAGCCCAGCAGGTGGTAGGGGCCGTGCGGCTGGATGGACCGGATCTCCCGGACGTAGCGGGCGGCGAGGTCGTCGAGCGAGCCGAACCGGGCGGTGGGGTCGCTCAGCGTCGGGGATTGCAGCCCGAGGACGGGTCGGTCGTGGTCGAGGTGCTGCACGAGTCCGCTGAAACCCCACGCCACTCCGATGGCCGGGTGGACACAGAACAGCGGTGGCTCGGCGCCCGCGGCACGCAGCGGGAGCAGGACCGAGAGCGCGTCGCCGGGTTCCTGTTCGTCGAGGCCGCGCAGGCGGGCGTCGATGCGGCGGGCCAGCGACTGCGGTGTCGGATCGGTGAAGACCCACTGGATCGGCACGTCGGCACCGGTCGCGTCCACCAGCCGCGCCACGAGTTGGGTGGCGGCCAGCGAGTTTCCGCCGAGGGCGAAGAAGCCGTCGTCGACGCTGACGCGTTCGATATCGAGAGTCCGGGCGAAGGCGTCGCAGACGGTGGCCTCGAGCGGGGTGGACGGCGACCGGAACCGGGCGGGTCCCAGCTCGGGCGCGGGGAGAGCCTTGTAGTCCAGTTTCCCGGTGGGGGCCAAGGGGATTCGGTCGAGAGTGAGAATGGCGGTGGGGATCATGTGCGTGGGCAGCCGGGTCGCGAGGTAGCCGGTCAGCGCGCCGATGTCGGGTGTGGTGTCCGGGACGGGAACGACGTAGCCGGTGAGCTGGTCGGTGCCGTTGGGGTGGGTATGGACGGTGACGGCGGCGTAGGTGATGTCGGGGTGGCTGCGCAGCGCGGCTTCGATGTCGCCGCGTTCGATGCGGTGGCCGTGGATCTTGAGTTGCAGGTCGCTGCGGCCTCGGTAGTGCAGGGTCCGGTCGGCGGTCCAGGTGACCAGGTCGCCGGTGCGGTACATCCGTGTCCCCGGCGGGCCGTAGGGATCGGCGACGAACCGGGCCGCCGTGGTGGTGGGCTGATGGTGGTAGCCGCGGGCGAGGCCTGGTCCGGACACGTACAGTTCACCCGCGACGCCGGGTGGGACGGGGCGCATCCTGCGGTCGAGGACGACGGCGGTGAATCCGCGGGTCGGGCCGCCGAAGGTCATCGGGCTGTCGCCGGTGCTGGTCCGGGGAGCGTCGGCGCAGCTCATGATGGTGGTTTCGGTGGCGCCGTAGGAGTTGATCACCGTGCGGCCCGGTATCCATTGCCGGGCCAGGGCCGGTGGGCAGGTCTCGCCGCCGAGGATCAGGGTGCGCAGGGTATCGAGTTCGCCGGGGGGCAGCGAGGCGAGCACCGTCGGGGTGAAGGCGGCATGGGTGACGTGTTCGGCGGCGATCGACTCGGCCAGTTCGGCGCCGGCGACGACGGCTGCGGGGGCGAGGACCAGGGTGGCGCCTGCCGCCGCGGCGCTGACCAATTCGAGGACCGAGACGTCGAAGGTCAGCGCGGCGGCGGCCAGCACGCGCGAGTCCGGGGTGAGGCCGAACCGTTCCCGTGTCTCGGCGGCGAGATCGGCGATCCCGCTGTGGGTGACCAGCACACCTTTGGGAATCCCGGTCGAGCCCGAGGTATAGATCAGGTAGGCCGGATGCTGCGGCCGCAGCGGGCTCGTGCGGTCGGCGTCGGTAATCGCGGTGGGCGAGGCCGACGCCGTCGCCGTGGCGAAGGACGGGTCGTCGAGGGCGAGCCAGTTCACGGTGTCCGCCAGCCGATCCCGGTGGGCGGACAGTGTCAGCCCCACGGCGGCACCGGAATCGGTGAGGATGCGGGTGATCCGGTCGTGTGGATGGGCGGGGTCGACCTGGACGAACGCGCCGCCGGATTTGGCGACCGCCCACACGGCGACCACGGCGTCGATCGAGCGCGGTAACGCGATGGCCACCAACGATTCCGGTCCGATGCCCGCGCCGATCAGAACCCGGGCCCAGCGGTTCGAGGTTTCGTCGAGTTCGCGGTAGGTCAACCGGACACCGTCGCAGACCACCGCCTCGGTATCCGGCGTCATCGCGGCCGTCAGCACCCGCGGCAACACCGACATCGCCGCACCGGGCAGGCCGCGAACGGGTACCAGCGTGGCGCGCTCGGCCGGCGAGAGCAGTTGCAGCCGGACCAGCGGGAGGTCGATGTGTTCGGCGATGGTGTCGAGCACGCGCAGCATCCGGTCGGCGATGACGTCGATCTGGTTCCGGGTGAACAGTTCCGGCAGATACTTGAACGTCAGGTGCACCTGGGTGTCGTGGTGGACGACGAGACCGAGCGGATAGTGCGCGGCGTCGCGGCCGTGCACGTCGAGGACACGCATGCCCGCGATGTCGGTGTCCGCGGACAGCCCCGACCGATCCACCGGGTAGGACTCGAGGACGGTCACGGTGTCGAACATCGCGCCGGGCCCGGCCACGCGCTGGATCTGCGCGAGCCCGAGGTGCTGCTGGTCGAGCAGCGAGGCTTGCTCGGTCTGGATGCGCCGCAACAGCTGAGCCAGGGTTTCGCGGTGGTCGAGCCGGATCCGGACGGGCACGGTGTTGACGAACATCCCGACCATCGACTCGATACCGGGGATCTGCGGATGACGCCCGGAGACGGTGGTGCCGAAGACCACGTCCTCGCGGGCGGTCGAGGTGGCGAGCACAATCCCCCAGGCCGCTTCGACGACGGTGTTCAGCGTGGCCTCGTGCCGGTGGGCCGCCGCGATCAGGGCCGCGGTGCGCTGTTCGCTCAGCCGCACCCGGACTTCGCGCGCGGCGACGGTGGTCCGGCGACCGCGGTCCGCGGGCGCCAGCAGGGTCGGCTCGGCGATGCCGTCGAGTGCCCGCGCCCACGCGGCTTCCGCCACGTCCTGGTCCTGGGCGTTCAGCCACCTCAGGTAATCACGGTAGGGGCGCACCGGGGGCAGGATCGTGGCGTCGCCCGCGCCGGCGTAGAGGGTCAGCAGTTCCCTGATCAGCAGGGGCGTCGACCAGCCGTCGATCAGGATGTGATGCATGCTCACCAGCAGCCGGTACCGCTGGGGCGCGGTGCTGACCAAGGTGAGTCGCAGCAACGGCGCCGTGGTGAGGTCGAAGCAGTCGCGGCGGTCGGCGTCCATGAGCCGTTCGAGCGCGACCTCGATGTCGTCGCGCCCGGTCCAGTCGAGCTCGGTGAACGGCACATCGACGTACCGGTGCACCACCTGGACCGCGTCGCCGATGCCCTTGCGCGGGAACGCGGTCCGCAGGTTCGGGTGCCGTCCGAGGAGCGTCTGTGCCGCGTGGCGCAGCCGGTCCGGGTCGACGCGCCCGCCGAGTTCCACCCAGAGTTGCACCAGGTAGGCGTCGATGGTGCCGTCGGCGAGCTGGGCGTGGAACAGCAACCCCGTCTGGAGCGGCGTGAGTGGCCAGATGTCGTCCAGCGCCGAACGTCCGGCCTCCAGCTGGTCGATCGCCTCCTGGTCGAGGTCGACGAGGTCGAGGTCGGAGGGGGTCAGGCCGCCTGCACCGGGCCGGGACGCGTGGGTGGCCAGCGCGGTCACCGCGTCGCGCCACATGTCGGCGAGCTCGGTGACTTCGGCGGCGGTGAGCAGGCCGCTCGGATACTCCCAGGCGGCGGTCAGAGTCGGCCCGTCCGAGGTGTCGATGGTGACCGCGTTGACGCCGAGCGGGGAGGCGACGGGTGCGTCGGGGTTCTGGATGCTGCCGCCATCGGTGTCCTCGCCCGCGGGCAGCCACCCGGCATCGCGCAACGCGACGGGGGTGGTGTCCAGCCTGCCGAGATAGTTGAAACTCACTAGAGGGGTGGGCAATTCACGCAGGATGGGCGCGGTCTCGGCGTTGAGATAGCGCAGCAGCCCATAGCCGATCCCGCGGTGGGGGACCTGCCGGAGTTGTTCCTTGACCGACTTGACGATCGCCGCCGCGGCGGGCCCGGCGGCGAACGCGTCGTCGATGTCGATACCGGACAGGTCGAGCCGCACCGGATAGTTGGTGGTGAACCACCCGATGGTGCGGGTGAGGTCGGCGCCGGGGAGCACCGTGTCGTGGCGGCCGTGGCTTTCGAGGGTGAGCAGCGTCTCGGTGACTGTGTTGCCGCGACGGCGCTGCCATCGCGCCAGCGCCAGCGCGAGCCCGGCGACGAGGGCGTCGTCCACGTTGCCGTGGAACGCCCGGGGCAGGGTGGTGAGGACGGCGCGGGTCACCGCGGGAGGTAGCGCCACCTCGACAGTGGCGGCGGTGGCGTGCACGTCGACGGCCGGATCCAGCGGGCGGGCACCGAGCGGCGGATCGGCCGCACCGAGCGTGGACCGCCACCAGTCGAGTTCGTCGAGGCCATCGGCGGCGGTCTCCAGCGCGTGCGCCCAGCGTCGCATCGAGGTACCGACCGGGGCGAGCCTCGGCCGTTGACCGACGCTGCGCTGGGCCCACGCCGCGGCGAGATCGGGAATGAGGATCCGCCACGACACGCCGTCGATGACCAGATGGTGTGCGACGACGAGCAGCCTGCCCGGCTGTCCCGCCCGGTCGAACCAGACCAGCTGCAGCGTGATCCCGGCCGCGGGGTCGAGGCGCTCGGCCGCGGCATTCGCCTCGGCGTCGAGGAGCGCGGCGAAGTCGAGTGCCGCGTCCACCGGAACGCGCCGGATCAGTTCGGCGGCGGGCGGCGCGGTCGGCTGTACCCGCAGCGCCCAGCCCGAGGTGTGCGCGGGGTCCGGGTGCAGACGGGCCCGCAGCATGTCGTGCTGGTCGAGCACCGCCTGAATGGTGGCATCGATGCCGGCGGCGTCGATGTCGGCCGGCAAAGTGAGCAGCACCCACTGGCAGAACCGGTCGAAGCCACCGCGTTCGAACATCCAGCACATGATCGGTGTCAGCGGTATCGGCCCCACTCCCCCGCCGGGCAGTTCCGCGGGCAGGGCGGTCGCCGCGGCGCCGTCGTCGACAACGGCGATCTCGGCAAGCCCGGCAACGGTTTTGCGCTCGAACACCTCGCGCGCGGAGAACGCGACACCGGCCGCCCTGGCCCGGGTCACCAACTGGATCGACATGATGCTGTCGCCGCCCAGCGCGAAGAACGAATCGTCGAGACCGACCGTGTCGATACCCAATACCTCGGCGAACAGTCCCGCCAGCGTCGTCTCCACCTCGGTGGCCGGTGCCCGGAATTCGGCTCTGCCCGTGGTGAAGTCCGGCTCCGGCAGTGCGGTGCGGTCGAGCTTGCCGTTCGCCGTCACCGGCAGCGCATCGAGGACGACGACGATCGCGGGCACCATGTGCGAAGCCAGCCGCTCGCCGGCGAACGCGAGGATCGCGGCCGCGTCGAGATCGACGGCGGGCTCGGGCTCCACATACCCGATCAACCGATCACCGATGACGGGGTCCCGATGCAGCGTCGCCACTGCGTCGGCCACGCCCGGACAGGCCACCAGAGCCGATTCGACCTCGCCGAGTTCGACGCGGAAACCACGAATCTTGACCTGGAAATCCGACCGGCCCACATAGTCGAGCGCCAGACTCCCGTCCGGCAGCCGCAGCCACCGCACCAGGTCGCCGGTCCGATACATGCGCTGTCCCGGGACCGCGAACGGATCGGCGACGAACCGCGACGCGGTCAGACCCCTCGCGTTGCGGTAACCGCGCGCCAGACCCGGGCCCGCCAGATACAACTCCCCGGTGACCCCGACCGACACCGGCCGCAACCACCCGTCGAGCACGACCTGCCCGACCCCGCGAATCGGTCCGCCGATCGTCACCGCCACGCCCGGCGCCAGCGGCGGACCGGCATCGGTGAGAATCGTGGCCTCCGCCGGACCGTAGGCGTTGAAGAAGCTACGGCCCGGTGCCCACCGCGACACCAGTTTGGGTGAGGGCGCCTCGCCGCCGACCACGACGGTCCCGAGGTCATCGAGCCCGTCCGGATCGACCGTCCCCAAGGCCGCCGGAGTCATCACGGTGTGGGTCACCTTCTCGCGCGACAGGATCTGCGCCAGCTCGCCCCCGCCGTAGACGGTCGGCGGCGCGATCACGAGTCGCCCGCCCGCCCCGAACGCCCAGAGCTGTTCCAGCACCGCCACATCGAAACTGGGTGATGCGAAATGCAACACCCGGGCACTCGGCCCGATGCCGAATCGCGCACATTGTTCGGCCACCAGATTCGCCAAACCTCGATGCGACACCATCACCCCCTTCGGCACACCTGTCGAGCCGGATGTGTAGATCACGTACGCCGCGGTGCCGGCCCGCACCGGCGATGTTCGCTCCGTATCGGTCACCAGCCCCGCGGGCACCTCCGCGACCTCCGCGGCGAACGCCGGCTCGTCGAGAACCAGCCACCGCACCTGCCCGGGCAGCCGAGCACACCACTCCGACAGGGTGATTCCCACCACCACACCCGAATCGGAGAGCATGTGCTCGACCCGGCCTGCCGGGTACTGCGGATCCACCGGTACGAACGCTGCCCCCGACTTGGCCACCGCCCATACCGCCAGAACCGCTTCGACCGATCGCGGCAATCCCACCGCGACACTCGCCTCCGGCCCCACCCCCTGACCGATCAACACGCGAGCCAGCCGATTCGACTCCGCGTCCAGCTCGCTGTAGGTCCACCGCCGATCCCCGCAGACCACGGCGACCGCCCCCGGATCCCGCTGCACCACTGCCGCCAGCATCTCCGGCAACACCTGCTCCGGCACCGCCGGAGCACCCGACACCGGCGTCAGCTCCCGGCGGTCTGCCGGGGCGAGCAGATCCAGCCGGGCCAGCGGCAGATCCGGGTCGGCGACGGCGGCGCCGATCACGTGCAGAACCCGCTGCAGGGTAGCCGCCATCGTGTCCTGGTCGAAGAGTTCGCGCAGGTACTTGATTTCCAGGCGTAGTCGCGTGTTGTCGATGCGCGCGATCATGGCCAGTGGATAGTGCGCGCCGTCTGTGCCGGTCACGTCGACCAGCCGCATGCCGGCGATATCGGTGTCCGCGGTCAGCCCACCACGATCGATCGGGAAGGATTCGAACACCGTGATCGTGTCGAATACCGTCCCCGGCCCGGCCACCCGCTCGATGTCGGTCAGGCCGACGTAGTGGTGCTCGAGCAAGGCGGCCTGCTCGGCCTGGATCCGGCCGAGCAATTGCCCCACGCTCTCGACGGGGTCGAGCCGCACGCGCACCGGCAGGGTGTTGATGAACAGCCCGATCATCGATTCGATGCCCGCGACCTGTGCGGGTCGTCCGGATACCGTGGCGCCGAAGGTCACATCGTCGCGGGAGGTCAACGCGCCCAACACGATCGCCCATGCCATCTGGAGCACGGTGTTGACGGTGATGCCACGGGCCCGCGCGAGGTCGGTCAGCGCCGCGGTCTGCTCCTCGGTCAGTTCGCCGAGCACCGCACGCAATCCGGTGTATCGGCGGCCGGGGTCGGTCGGGGCCACCAGGGTCGGTCCGTCGGTGCCGTCGAACGCGCGCGTCCAGGCGTCGAGCGACGCGGCCGGGTCCCGCTCGGCGATCCACGCCAGGAAGTCCCGATAGGGACGGACATCCGGCAGTATCGCGGGGTCGCCGTCGGTGGCGTAGAGGATCAGGAACTCCTTGAGGAGCAGCGGCGTCGACCAGCCGTCGAGCAGCAGGTGATGATTGGTCAGCACCAGCCGGTAGTGCTCCGGCTCCGTGGTGACCAGCATCCAGCGCAGCAGCGGGGCACGAGCTGGGTCGAACCGGGTCGCGCGGTCCGCGGCCATCAGCCGATCCCACTCGCGACGGCGGGCACCGTCGTCCAGCCCGGACAGGTCGATCTCCGACCAGGGCGCCGCGGCGTCGTCATCGACCACCTGCACCGGTCCCGCGGCGGTGTCGGCGACGAAGGCGCTGCGCAGATTCGGATGCCGGTCGAGCAGTACCTGCCCGGCTCGGCGCAGCCGCTCCGGATCGACCTGTCCGCGCAACTCGAGGACCAACTGCACCAGGTAGGCGTCCATCGAATCCTCGGACACCAGCGTATGGAACAGCAGCCCCTCCTGGAGCGGAGTCAACGGCCAAACGTCGCTCAATGCCGGATAGCCGGCTTCGAGTCGCTCGATCTCGGCCTGCCCGAGCCTGACCACCTCGAGATCCGACGGCGTGCGGCCGCCGGTCCCGGCGCGGTGGATGTGTGTCGCCAGCGCGGTCAATACCCGGGACCACGATTCCGCCATGTGGCGCACCTCGTCGGCGGTGAGCACCCCCGCGGGATACGACCAGACCGCCCGCAACCGTGGCCCGCCCTCGCTGTCGAAGGTGGCGGCGTGGATGTCGAGCGCCGCCGACACCGGCGTAGCCGGATTCTGTGCCCCGGCGAGATCGTCCACCGGCAGCCATCCGGCCGACGGCGTTGTTTCGGAGACATAGCCGAACCTGATCTGCGGCGTCGGCAGAGTCGCGAGTATCGGTCCGGTCTCGTCGTCGAGGTAGCGCAACAAGCCGTAGCCGATTCCATGATCCGGGACCGCCAGCAGCTGTTCCTTGACGGACTTGACCGCCGCACCCAGCGCCGGGCCACCGACACCCGCGTCGTCGAGATCGATGCCCGAAAGATCCAGGCGCATCGGATAACTCGTCGAGAACCGGCCGACCGTCCGGCTCAGATCCGAGCCGGGGACGGCGGCTTCCTCGCGGCCGCGCCCTTCGAGGCCGACCACCACATCCGTGCGCGGGCCACCGGAGGCCGCACGATCGCGCCGCCACTTCGTCACCGCTATCGCCAGCGCGGCCAGCAGTCCGTCGTCCACACTGCCGTGGAATGCCGCGGGCACCTCGGTCAGCAGCGCCTCGGTCACCTCGGCCGAGACTTCGACCTCGACCGTGCGTGTGGTGGCAGCCACGTCGATCGCGGGGTCGAGGGGACGGGACCCGATCACCGGATCGTCCGCGGCTGTCATCGCTTGCCACAGTACGAGTTCGGCGACCCGCTCCGGGCTTCGGGCCGACTCGACCAGTCCGTGCGCCCACCTGCGCATCGATGTCCCGACCGGGGCCAGGTCCGGTAGCTCGCCGGACGCGATCCGTGCCGACGAAGCCGCGAGGTCCCCCACCAGCACCGGCCAGGACCCCCTGTCGATCACCGAAAGATGTACCAGCACAAGTACTCTGCCCGGCTCCCCGGCTTCGGCCGGATCGAACCAGACCACCTGCAGGACAGTTCCGGCGCCCGGATCGAGCCGGTCCGCGGCGGCATCCAGCTCCGCCGCCGCCGCACGGAACTCGACGCCTCCGGGCTTCCCCGCCATCGCCACCCGAGAGACGACATCGTCGGCCCGAACCGCCCCGACCGGCAGCACCTCCCACGTCCAGCTTCCGTCGGCGCCCTGGCCCAGCCGTGCGCGCAGCATGTCGTGCCGATCGAGTACGGCCTGCACCGCGTCCGCCAGCCGCTGCTGGTCGATTCCCACCGGCAGATCCAGTACTACTCCCTGCGAGAGGAGGTCGAACCCCGACTCCGCTCGTTCGATCAGCGCTCGCATGCTCGGCGTCAGCGGCATCGGCCCGACACCTCCGCCGGGCAGTTCCTCCGGAAGACCGGTCGCCGCGGTGCTGTCGCGCACGGCGATCGCGGCCAGACCGGCGACGGTTTTGCGCTCGAAGACATCGCGTGCGGAGAACACCACACCCGCCGCTCCAGCTCGGGTGACCACCTGGATCGACATGATGCTGTCACCGCCGAGCGCGAAGAACGAATCATCGAGACCGACTCTGTCGATACCCAGTACATCGGCGAAAGCATCGGCGATCGCGTGTTCGATCGATGTCTCGGGCGCCCGGAACGGTTGGCGATCGGCGAATACCGGATCCGGCAAAGCCTTTCGGTCCAATTTGCCCACCGGCGTCAACGGAATCCGGTCCAGCACCATGATCGAAGCCGGAACCATATAGGACGGCAACCGGCCACCGAGGTACTCGGTGAGGATCGCCGCATCAACCGAACGGCCCGGTGCGGCAGCGACATACGAAACCAGCGATACCGCCCCGGAAGCGCTGTGATGGCCGATGGTGGTGGCGAAACCGACGGACTCGTGCGCTGCGAGCGTCGTATCGATCTCACCGAGCTCGATCCGCAGACCACGAATCTTCACCTGGAAATCCGATCGGCCCAGATGCTGAATCGTCCCCTCAGCCGTCCACCGGACCACATCACCGGTCCGGTACATGCGGTCACCAGGCAGCCAGGGGCACGCGACGAAACGCTCGGCCGTCAGAGCTGCCCGGCGGTGGTATCCCCGCGCCAGCAGCGGCCCCGCGACATACAGTTCACCCGCCACACCGACCGGCACAGGTTGCAGCCGCTGATCCAGCACCCATTCCGAGACACCGCGAATCGGGCTGCCGATCGTGACCAGATCCCCCGCCACCAACGGTGCGCTCTGGTTCGTCGTGATCGTGGCCTCGGTCGGACCATATTCGTTCACCATGTCGCGAGTGCTGCCCCACCGCTCGACCAACTCGGTGCCGTAGTCCTCACCACCGACCGCCAGGTGTCCCCAATCCGGTAGCGGCCACCGGGTGTGATCGATGGTGGACAGGGCGGTGGGCGTGATGAGGACGTGCGTGACGTGCTCGTGGTCGAGGAGTTCGGCGAGTTCGTCGCCGCCGTACACATCGCTGGGTGCGATGACCATGGTCGCGCCCGCGCACGTCGCCAGCAGCAGTTCCAGCACCGATACATCGAAGCTCGGCGAAGCCAGATAGAGAGTCCGGGAATCGGATTCGATGTGCAGGGCGATCTGGTGCTCGGTGGCGCAGTTGCCGAGTCCGCGATGGGTGACCGCCACGCCCTTGGGTAGTCCGGTCGAGCCGGACGTGTAGAGGACGTAGGCGATGTCGTCGACACGCAACGGGCGCACCCGGTCACCGTCGGCCACCGGACGGTTCTCCCCCTCGTCGAGATCGTCCGGTGTCAACCACTCGATATCGCTGGGCAATCGCGCGCGCACCGCGGCTACCGTCAGACCGATCGCGGTTTTCGAATCGGCCATCATGTGCGTGATGCGTTCGCCGGGGTGAGTCGGGTCGATCGGCAGGAACGCGGCGCCCGACTTGGCGACAGCCCACACCGCGAGCACGGAATCCGTGGACCGTGACATCCCGATCGCGACAACATCCTCCGGACCGATACCGCGTCGGATCAGTAGCCGGGCCCAGCTGTTCGAACGCTCGTCCAGCTCCTGATAGCTGAGCTGCTGTCCCTCGAACACGATCGCGGTGGCGTCGGGATCCCGTGCGGCAGCCGCGGTCAGCAAGTCGGCCAGCGTGGTCGGCGTTGCCATGGGCGCACCGGAATGCGTCAGCAGATCGGCGCGCTCGGCGGAGTCCAGTATCTCGACGGCCCCCACCGACACCGTCGGATCGGTGGCCACCGACTCGAGTATCCGCATCCACCGCCGCATCAGCGCATCGATCGTGCCGGGCTCGAACAGATCCGTGGCGTAGGTGACCGCCACAGCCATCTCGCCGCCGATCTGGTTGTCCGACAGCACCAATTGCAGGTCGAAGCGCGACACGTCGTTGGGCAGGTCGAGCACCTCGACGTCGAGACCGGGCAACGTCAGCCGCACCTGTTCCAGATTCTGGAATGCCAGCATGACCTGGAACAGCGGGTGCCGGGACGGGGAACGGTGCGGAGCGAGGTGATCCACCAGTTGTTCGAAGGGAACGTCGGCGTGCCCGAAGGCATCCAGATCGGTCTGCCTGATCCGGTCGAGCAGGCCGGTGAACGATTCATCGAGATCGATGGCGGTCCGCAAGACCAGGGTGTTGACGAACATGCCGATCACATCGTCGAGTTCGGCCGCACCGCGTCCGGCGACCGGTGTGCCGATCGGAATATCGGTGGTGCCGCTCAACCGGGCGAGCAGGACAGCGAGCGTGCCGTGGATCACCATGAACAGGGAGGCATTGTGTTGCCGCGCAAGCGTTCCCAAGGACTGGATCACCTCGGCATCGACCGTGTAGCCGGCGGTGGCGCCGCGATGGGACGCCACCGCGGGCCGCAGCCGGTCGGCCGGGAGCCGAAGTTCCTCGGCGACGCCGTCCAGCATCGCGGTCCAGTATCGGATTTGCCTGGCGCACAGTGATTCCGGATCGTCGGGCGAGCCGAGGGCGGCTCGGTGCCACAGTGCGTAGTCCGCGTACTGGACAGGCAGCGGTGTCCACGACGGGATTTCTCCGCGGGTCCGGGTGGTGTACGCGATCGTCACGTCGCGGGCCAGCGGTGTCATGGAGAAACCGTCCGCGGCGATGTGGTGCACCACGACGGCCAACACGTGGTCGGGCTCCTCGTCACCGGCCGCACGGAACAATCGGGCTCGGACCGGCACCCGCGTGCTCACGTCGAAGCCTTCGGTGACGAATTCGGTGATCGCCGCGTCGAGTTCGCTCGGCGATACCGAGACCAGGGCGAGCTCGGGCTCTACCTCGTCGGCGGGTTCGATCACCTGGATCAGTGTTCCGTCGTGATCCGGGTACCGCGTCCGCAAAGACTCGTGCCTGCGCAGCACGTCGACCATGGCCGATCGCAGGGCGTCGACGTTCAGCTCGCCACGCAACCGGATGGCGATCGGCACATTGTAGGCACCCGAACTGGTGTCGTACTGGTTGAAGAACCACATCCGCTGTTGGGCAGGCGCCAGGGGCACGAGATCGGGGCGCGGCCCGGCGACCAGTGGTGGACGCCGTCGCCCGGCACCCGCATACTGCTCGATGTGGGCCGCGAGCGCCGCTACCGTGGGTGCCTCGAACAACACCCGCACCGGAATCTCGGTATCCAGGGTGGACCCGAGTCGCGCTGCCACCCTGGTCGCGACCACGCTGTCACCGCCGAGGGCGAAGAACGAATCATCGAGACCGACCGCGTCGATTCTCAAGACTTCGGCGAAGGATTCGGCGATCATGCGTTCGATCGGTGTCTCGGGTGCCCGGAACGGCTTGCGGTCGGTGAATACCGGATCCGGCAATGCCTTTCGGTCCAGTTTGCCCACCGGCGTCAATGGAATCCGGTCCAGCACCATGATCGAAGCCGGAACCATATAGGACGGCAACCGGCTGGTGAGGAATTCGGTGAGGGCCTGTGTATCGATCGAACGCCCAGGCGCGGCAACGACATACGAAACCAGCGATGCGGCCCCGGACTCGCTGTGGTGGCCGATGGTCGTGGCGAAACCGACCGTCTCATGAGTGGCGAGCGTGGCATCGATCTCACCCAGCTCGATCCGCAGACCACGAATCTTCACCTGGAAATCGGACCGGCCCAGATGCTGAATCGTCCCCTCGGCCGTCCACCGGACCACATCACCGGTCCGGTACATCCGTTCACCAGGTAGCCACGGGCACGCGACGAAACGCTCCGCCGTCAAATCGGCGCGGCGGTGGTATCCACGGGCCAGCAGCGGACCCGCGACATACAGTTCGCCCGCCACACCGACCGGCACCGGTTGCAGCCGCTGACCCAGCACCCATTGCGAGACACCGCGAATCGGGCCACCGATCGTGACCAGCTCCCCAGCCACCAACGGTGCGGACATCGTCGCGGCAATGGTGGTCTCGGTGGGCCCGTACTCGTTGAATACGCTACGGCTGCCATTCCAGCGCTGGACCAGCTCGCTGCCGTAGTTCTCGCCACCGACCAGCAGATACCGCAAATCCGGTAGTGGCCAGCGGGTATGGTCGATGGTGAACAGTGCCGTCGGTGTGATGAGGACGTGGCTGACCTGTTCGCGGTCGAGCAGTGTGGCGAGTTCGTCGCCGCCGTAGACATCGTGGGGTGCGATGACCATCGTCGCGCCCGCACACAGAGCCAGCAACAATTCCAGGACCGATACGTCGAAGCTCGGCGAGGCCAAATGCAAAGTACGGGAACCAGATTCGATGCGCATGGCGCTGCAGTGCTCGGCAGCACAGTTGCCGAGGCCGCGGTGGGTGACCGAGACACCTTTGGGCAGCCCGGTCGAGCCGGAGGTGTAGATGACATAGGCGATATCGTCGACACGCAACGGGCGCACCCGGTCACCGTCGGCAACGGGAAGGTTCTCCCCCTCGTCGAGGTCCTCCGGTGTCAACCAGGTGATGGTGCCGGGCAACCGAGATCGCACCGACGAAACCGTCAGGCCGATCACGGTTTTCGAATCGGTCAGCATGTGTGTGATGCGTTCGCCGGGATGGGTCGGATCGATCGGCAGGAACGCGGCACCCGATTTGGCGACAGCCCACACCGCGAGCACGGATTCAGGAGAACGCGGCATCGCGATGGCGACGACATCCTCGGGGCCGAGACCACGCTGGATCAGTTGTCGAGCCCATCGATTCGAACGCTCGTCCAGCTCTTCATAGCTCAGCCGCTGCCCGTCGAAAACGATCGCCGCGGCCTCGGGGTCGTGCGCGACGGCCGTGACCAGCAAGTCGGCCAGCGTGGTCGGCGGCGCGGTCGGTGCGCCGGAGCGCGACAACAGATCGGCTCGCTCGGCGGGCTCGAGGACTTCGATCATCCCGACCGGCACCGTCGGATCGGTGGCCACCGACTCGAGTATCCGAATCCACCGGCGCATCAGAGAATCGATCGTCGCCGGGTCGAACAGCTCCGCGGCGTAGGTGATCGCTACCGCCATCGCGCCACCACCGTGGTTGTCCGACAGCGCAATCCGCAGATCGAGCGGAGTCACCTCATCGGGCAGCGCCTTCCGATCCAGATTCTCGAATGCCAACAGCACCTGGAACAGGGGATGCCGGGACTGCGACCGCTGCGGAGCGAGTTCGTCCACCAGTTGTTCGAACGGAACATCGGCATGCTCCGAGGCATCGAGATCGAGGTGTCTGGTCCGGTCGAGCAGATCGGTGAACGATTCGTCGAGATCGATCTCGGTCCGCAAGACTAGCGGGGCTTCGCCGCGCCCGGCGACCGGCATGCCGATCGGGATATCGGTCGTCCCGCTCAACCGGGCAAGCAGGACAGCCAGCGTGCCCTGAATCACCGTCGGCAAGTCCGAATGATATTGCCGTGCAAGTCTTTCCAGCTCCTGTCTCAACTCGGCATCCACGCGGTAATCGGCGGTCGCGGCCCGGCTCGACAGCACAGCAGGCCGCGGCCTGTCGGCAGGCAGACGAAGCTCCAGCGGCAGATCCGCGAGCGCGGCTCGCCAGAACGCCAGATTCTCGCGTCGGCGCCGTATGCCGGCGCCGTGGCGGGCGCTGCCGGGGTGGACCTGCCCGAGATCAGTGTCCGGTGCGGCGGCGGCGAACGCGTCGAGGAACTCCGTGAATCCGGTGTGATGCGCCGAGAGTTCCGCTTCGGTGTAGCGGTTGGGGTTGGCCAGGAAATGGAGGATCGTCTGCGGCGGGTCTCCCGCCTGGTACACGTCGACCAGCAAATCATCGACCGGGCCTGAGCTGAGTATGTGGAATTCCGCCGTCATCGACCCGAGCCGGAGTTCCTGGGGGAAGAACATCACGTTCACCACCGGGCCGGCGAAACGCCGCTGCCCGTTGTTCCCCGCGGCGGCGCGAATGTCGACCAGGCCGCACCGCTGATGCCGCAAAGCCCCGATCAGGTCGGCCTGCGTCCGCCGCACCAGCGACGCGACCGTATCGCCGGGGCCGAGCACGATCGGCAGCGGCACGACGTTGACGAAGACTCCCCCGGAGCGCCGCAATACCGCGGTCGTGCGGCCGGAAACGGGAATATTGACCACGACCTCGTCCCGTCCGGTCATCCGGGCCAGATAGGTCCCGAATGCCGCGATCACCACCGCGGCCGGGGTCGCCTCCAGCAGGGTCGCGGATTGATCGATCCGTCCCACTGTGTCGGTGGGCAGTTCGGCTTTCGCGACCACACTGTCCGCGCTCGCGGGGGCTGTCCCGGCGGCCAGGCTGGAATCGCCGTCGACATCGGCGAGTCTGTCCACCCAATAGGCCTGGTCGCTGGTGAACCGGGTCGACTCCCGGTAACTGCGGTCGGCCTCGTAGAGGGTGCGCAGGTCCGCCGCCCGATTCGGCTCGGCTGTCCGGCCTTCCACCGCCGCGGTATACAGCGCCGCGACCCGGTTCACGATCGTCATCGCGGCGTAACCATCCACAGCGACATGGTGAACCCTGAGATACCACAGGAAATGCCGATCCCCGACCTGCACCACCACCCAGGCGACCAACCGGTCCCTGGTCATATCCAGCGGTGTCGTGTACTCCCGGCGCATCCACTGCAAAGCCGCCGCCATGGGATCCGGTTCCCCACGCAGATCGATGAGCGGCCCCCGCGAAGCCAATGACGGGTCGAACAACTGATACGGCTCACCGTCGACCTCTACCAGCCGCAAATAACCCGATTGAAATTCGAGACCCGTTTGAATCGACACCGTCCGCAGTATCTCGAGATCCAGATCCCCATGGAACTCGAGATACTGCGCCTCGCAGATCGGCACGTCAGGGCTCCATTGTTGCGCCAGCCACAGCCCCCGCTGCCCTGCCGACAGTGGCACCGGGCGATCACCCCGGTCGGACGGAAACTGTTGTCGCGCAATGGTCATCAGCGGCCTCCAGAACCCACCGCGCCAGTGTAAGCCGACTGGTCGGCCGCCGTGTACCCCGGACCGATGATCATGACCGCGAAGTAATGAATAAATTTACGAAGGCGATATGCAGCTCGACTTCGATACCCCACTGCAATTACTTCGATGCCCAATTGCAGGGTGTGTCTGCAACACTCCCGTCGCTTATTACTCCCCTGAACCAATGATCTGCTCGATATTGCGCTCAGCCAGCGCGCTGATCGTCAACGACGGGTTCACCGTTCCGGTGCTACCGGGCACAGCCGCCCCGTCCATGACGTACAGGCCTCGATAGCCGACGACCCGGCCGTATCCGTCGGTCGCTCGGCCGAGCACCGCGCCGCCCAGCGGATGTGAGGTGAACGAGGCGTCCCCGCTCGCGACCGGCGGGCCGATGGGCACGCAGTCGCAGGCCGCGGTGATCTTGTCGTTGACTTCCTGCGCTCGCGCGAGATAGCCCGCCTGGCCGTTGGGCGGCCACCACAGGTTCACCCGCCCATCGGCCGGGTTGTAGACGAACCGGCCGCGGGTGTCGTCGAGCACCATGCCCAGCGATCCGAGCGTGCCGACGTCGACCGGCAGCGCGCCGGGGATGAACCAGCTCTCCAGCGATACCGGTGCGCCCCCCGCCTCGTCCAGAATCCGGCTCGTGGACGGCGCGCCCTGCGTGCCCACCTCGAGTGAGGTCAGCGGCCGCGCCAGGCCGACATCGCCGTTGGTGCCCCAGCCCTCGCCGATGTGTTCGTTCAGGTTCGGCAGCGCGCCGGTGTCCCGCGCGCGCACCAGCAGCTCGGAGGTACCGATGGAGCCCGCACCGAGAAACAGCTTGTCGCAGGTCAGCGTCCGGGTTCGGAGCACCTCGCCGGTAGGTGCCAGTTTGGTCACGCTGACGACATAGCGACCCGGGCCGTCCGCGGCGATGGCGTCCACCCGGTGGCCGGGATAGATCCGGGCACGACCGGTGGCCTCGGCATAGCGCAGGTAGTTCTGGTTGAGATCGAACTTCGCGCCGTTGGAATTGCCGAGGTTCGAACAGCCGACCGTCGCCGACGGCATCGATCGCCCGGCCAGCTCGTCGCGGAGGACGTGCCAATTCCACATGCCGTCGATGCGCTGCGGCGTATAGCCTGCCGTGCGGACCTGCCCGTCCCAGGCTCGCGCGTGCGCGAACGCGATGGAGTGGTAGAGGTCGTCGGGTATCGGGCTCGGCCGCAAGGTCTCCCGGACCCTGGGGTAGTAGACATCGTGCATCTCGCGGTAGCCGACCACACCGCCGAACAGCTGGTCGAAGAACCGCTGCTCCGGTTCGATCATCACTCCGGTGAACACCACCGAGCCGCCGCCGACGCACGCACCGCGCCACACGTCGATGCCCGGGTAACTGGTGATGTCGAGGACCCCGCCGAATGGATCGAGCGCGATGGGCCTCCCGGTCACGGCGGTGAAGGCGGTGCGCTGCCAGAAGCCACGGCCGTCCGGAAACGTGTCGACGGCGAAGATGTCACGCCAGAGATCATTCGGCCAGCGCGACCCGCGCTCGAGCACGGCGACCTCGGTCCCGGACTGGGCCAGGCGCAGCGCGGCGATCGACGCCCCGAATCCCGATCCGATGACGATCGCGGGCACATGATCGGCCGGATCCGGTAGCGGCGCGAAGATCTCCGGCACCAGTGCGCGGTACACCAACACCGGTGGGCTGAGGCCGTAGTCTTGCGCCCACGCCGCGGACGTGCCCGTGGACAGCATCGTCGCAGCCAGGCCGACACCCTTGATGAATCCGCGCCTGTCCATCGTGCCCCTCACCTGAGCTGAAGGCTTGCCGATTCAGGCTAGCCGAGAATTAGCCAACCATGCCTGAGGCGCTCTACCATGGGGAGATCTTGCGTGGGAGGTGACGACGATGTTGACGCGCGCATGGTTTCGGTGGCTGATTGTCCATCGCATGACTCGGACCTATCTCCTGATGTCGTTGCGGCGCGGTGATCCCCTCGCGCAGATCCTGGCCGGACCTGATCGCGGGCGTGGCGCGCCGCGCTCCATCGAGGAGATCCGGCAGCTGGGGCGGATGCCCACCGTCTCGAAGGTGCGCGTGACCGCGGACCACGAGATCTGCAAGCTCATCCTGCGGGACCGTCGCTTCGGCGTGGTCACGCCCAACAATCAGGCCCTGCCGCAGCTGATGCGCTGGGTGTTGACCAAGACGGATCTGGAACTTCCCAACCTCGCCGAACCGCCCTCGATGCTGGTGACCGATCCGCCCGAACACACCGTCTACCGCCGCCTGGTCGGGCAGGCGTTCGCGCCGAAGGCGATCGCCAAGCTCAGGGAACGGGTCGTCGAGGTGACCGATGACCTGCTCGACGGCATGAAGTCGACGCCGCGACCGGATCTGATCGACGAGTTCTGCGAGCGGTTGCCCATCGCGATCATCGCCGAGCTGCTCGGGTTGCCCGACGACATGCATTCCACCCTGCTGCGGTGGGGCGACACCGGTGCGCCGCTACTCGACCGGGGCCTGACCTGGACCACTTTCCGCCGCGCCGTCGAGGACATGGCCGAGGGGCAGGCGTATTTCGACGAGCAGATCGCCCAGCGCACCGAGGACCCGGGCGACGACGTGCTCAGTACGCTGGTGACCGGTGGCGAGCTCACCCACCGCGAGCAGGTGGCCAACGCGGCCCTGCTGCTCGACGCCGGATTCTTGACGACGGTGAACATGCTCGGCAACGGAATCGCCCTGCTGACAAGACATCCGGAACAGCTGGAAATGCTGATGGAGCGGCCGGAGCTGTGGCCGGGCGCGGTCGAGGAGATCCTGCGCTACGACGGTCCCATCCGGATCACGGGCCGCATCGCGAGCTCCGACATCGACATCGCCGATCAGCACGTCGAATACGGTTCCTTTGTCCTGCTGTTGCTGGCGGGCGCCAACAAGGACCCCACCGTCTTCGCCGAGCCCGAACGATTCGATGTGACCAGACCCAATGCCGCGGAACATCTCTCGTTCAGCGGCGGCGTGCACAGCTGCCTGGGATCCAGCCTCGCCCGCCTGGAAGGCACCATCGCGCTGCGCGCCCTCTTCGAGCGGTACCCCGACCTCCACCTGGACGGCCCCCCGATCCCGCGCGGCCTGGTGAACCTGAACAGCTACCGCTCCATGCCCGCCATGCTGCATGCCGCCTGACGCGCTGCACACAGAATCTCCACAATTGGCGACGCAACCCTCCACACCCGCTCGCTAGGGTCTGACCATGGAATTCAGTGGGGGCGGGTCAGGACAGCCCGCGCGGCGGATCCTCGTCGTCGACGACGAGGTGACGATCGCCGAGTCGGTCGCGGCGCGGTTGCGGGCCGAGGGGTTCGCGGTCGACCTTGCGCACGACGGTCCGGGTGCGGTGGCGGCGGCCGCCGCGGGGGAACCCGATCTGGTGGTGCTCGATGTGATGCTGCCCGGCTTCGACGGGCTCGAGGTGTGCCGACGTATCCAGGCCGACCGGCATGTCCCGGTGCTCATGCTGACCGCGCGCACCGACGAGACCGACCAGCTGATCGGGCTGGGCGTCGGCGCCGACGACTACCTGACCAAACCGTTCTCGATGCGGGTGCTCGCTGCCAGGGTGCATGCCCTGCTGCGGCGGGTCGAGCGGGCCGCCGAGCGTGGTGACAGCGCGATCGTCGTCGGTGATCTGCGCATCGACCTCGACGAACGGCGCGTCTGGCGCGGCGCCACCGAGGCCAGGCTGACCCCGCTGGAGTTCGATCTGCTCACCCGTCTCGCGCAACGGCCGCGGGCGGTGCTGGCCAGGGAGCGGCTGCTCGAGGACATCTGGGATTGGTCGGACGCCTCGGGCACCCGCGCGGTCGACAGCCACATCAAGGCGTTGCGCCGCAAACTCGGCGCCGATCTGATCCGCACCGTGCACGGTGTCGGCTACGCCTTGGACGCGCGATGAGCGAGGTGCCGGCCGAGGCACCGCGCGGCTTCCTCGATCGGGTCGCCGACCGGATGCCGCGACCGCTGGATCCGCTGCGCTCGATCAAGCTGAAGCTGGCCGTGCTCATGGTCTGTTCCGGTGCGGTGGCGTTCGCCTACTTCTGGTTGCGGATCGGCTGGCTGCCGACGTTCACCACGCTCACCGCGATGATCATCGCGCTGGTCACCTCGCAGTTCCTCGCGCACGGCATCACCCGCCCGCTGCGGGAGATGACCGCGGCCGCACGGCGAATGGCGCACGGCGACTACAGCTTCCGGGTCAGGGCCAGTTCCCGGGACGAGGTGGGTCAGCTGGCGAACGCGTTCAACCAGATGGCGGCGGATCTGGCCGCGGCCGATCGGCAGCGCCGCGACCTCATCGCCAATGTCTCCCACGAACTGCGCACGCCGGTGACGGCGCTGCACGCGGTGCTGGAGAACATCGTCGACGGGATCAGCGAACCCGATCCGGCGACCCTGCGCACCGCGCTGGCCCAGACCGAACGGCTCGGCCTGCTCGTGTCCGAACTGCTCGACCTGTCCAGCATCGAGGCGGGCGCGTTCACGCTGGACCGGGAAAAACTGCCGCTCGCACCGCTGTTGGCGGAGGTGATCGCCGAGGCGGAGGTGATGACGGCCGCGCTCGGTCGCGGTGTCCGCTTCACCACATCGATCGAACCGGCCGACGCCACCGTGCACGCCGACCGGGCCCGGCTGCACCAGGTGCTGTTCAACCTGCTCGACAATGCCGCCAGGCACGGCCCGGCGGGCGGTGAGGTCCGGGTCTGGGCGCACACCGCGCCGGGAGCGACGGTGCTCGAGATCTCCGACGACGGTCCCGGCATCCCGGAAGCCGACCGCGCCACCGTCTTCGACCGTTTCACCCGGGGCGGCCGCACCGACGGCGGCGGCACCGGTCTCGGCCTCGCCATCGCCCGCTGGGTGATCGACCTGCACGACGGCACCATCGCCGTCGCCGACCCCGGCTCCCGCATCCGCGTCGTCCTGCCCACCCACTGACCCGACCACATCCAGGCACACCATCCCGTGACCTCAGGTCCCGGGACGATCCAGCACACCCATGTGAGGGGACATCATGACCGAAAAACCCACGACCCCGCGAACACCCGACGGACCCGAACCAGCGGTGACCGTTGCCGAAAAGCCGACTTCCGGCACGACATCGCCTGCGGGACAAGGCAGTACCGATTCACCACAGCCGTGGACCGCGGGCTGGCAGGCCGCCGCCACGACGTCCCCGGTACGCCCCATGCCGCCACTACCTCCGCCATCACCCCCGGTCCCGCAGCGCTGGCAGCGCGTCGCCCGACCGGCCGGTGTCCTCCCCGCTGCCGCCGTGGCCGGAATCGTCGGCGCGACAGTGATTCCGGTCGACCGTCCCGGCATCGGCTGGCTCCTGGCAGGCGGCGTGATCACCGGCGCCCTGTGCCTCGTCGACTACCGCGCCCGTTCCCGCAACACCGTCAGCGGCGATACAGCGGAATCGCAGACGGTCTCGCAGCCTTCGGCGACACAGGTCGCGGCGGGCACGGAAGCGCCTGCCTCCACGGGGAACGCGCCGTCAGCCGACAACCCAGCGGTAGGTACGTCCGCCGTCGCGGCGACCGGGACGACAGGTGAGGCCACCGCGGAGGTTCAGGCGGCGGCGCGGACGCCCGCAGGCAACGCTCAGACCGCCGCGTCCACATCGGCTGTCGAGGGGTCAGCCGATGTGGAAGCGGACTCGGTCGCGAGTACCGGTGAAGGCCACGTGGTAGCGAAACCGCCTGCGAGCGTCGGGGAATCCACCGACACCACGGAGTCGTCCCGCGAAACTTCCGCAGAGACAATAGACGCGACCGACACCGATCAGCCCGCAGGGCACGGCAGGGACTCGACTACCGCGGCGCCGGGCAGCTCTTCGCCCTCAGCGGCCGAGAAGCCTTCGCCCGCAATCCAGCCCGGCGACTCCTCGCACACAGCACCCGATAACGCGTCGCCCGGCGCTACGGTCCGGAAGCGCGCGCAAGGCACCGGCCGCGGCACTGTGCCGAGTGCCGAGCCCGTCACCGCTCGTGATCGCCTGTGGTGGACCATCGCCGCACTCGTACTGCTCGGGGTCGGTACGGTCCGCGCCGCCGGGTGGTTGTTCGCGCTGTGTGTGCTGGCGGCGTGTGTCGCGGGTTCGCTGGCGGTGCTGGGGCGGCGGACGTCGCGGGGCATCGTGCACGACATGGTCGCGGTGCCGTTCGCCTCGTTCGGTGCTGTGCCGTGGGCGTTTTCGGGGATGCGGGAGGCGCGGCCCGCGGAGCTGTCCAGTGTGCGGCGGTACGGGGTGTCGGTCGCGGCGACGGCGGCGTTGCTGGTGGTGTTCGTGCCGTTGCTGGGTGGGGCGGACGCGACGTTCGCCGACTTGCTGAGCGGGTTGGTGCCCACCGTGGACGCGGCGACCGCCTGGCAGTGGATTCTGTTGTTCGGCGTGGTCGCCGTGGGTGCGCTCGGTGCGCTGTATCTGCTCGCCGGTCCGCCTGCCGCGGCGGCGGCGTCACCGCGGCCGGCGCGGTTGTGGTCGCGGAGTGAGTGGGTGCTGCCGGTCGGTGCGCTGACCGTGCTGTTCGGTGTGTTCGTCGGGGCCCAGTTCGTCGCGCTGTTCGGTGGTGACGACTATGTGCAGCGGACCGCGGGCCTGACCTACGCCGAGTACGCGCGCAGTGGGTTCTGGCAGTTGTCGGCGGTGAGCATCCTGACGCTGGCGGTGATCCTGGCGGTGCTGCGCTGGTCCTCGCACGAGACGGCGGCCGACCGGCGCTGGCTGCGGATTCTGCTCAGCGCGGTGAGCGTGCTGGCGCTGGTCATCGTCGGGTCGGCGCTCGCGCGGATGTGGACCTATCAGCAGGCCTACGGGTTCACGGTGCTGCGGCTGCTGGTGGAGGTGTGTGAGCTGTGGGTGGGTGTCGTGTACGTCCTCGTCCTGGTCGCGATCGCCCGGTTGCGGTGGAGCTGGGTACCGCGCGCCGCGGTCGGTACCGCGCTCGGCACGCTCATCGCGCTGGCGATCCTCAACCCGGAACATCTTGTCGCCGAACGGAATATCGATCGATGGGAGAACGGTAAGCGCCTCGACACCGCCTATCTGAGCGACCTCTCCCCCGACATCATTCCCGCGCTGACGCAGCTGCCCCCCGAACTCCGCACCGAGATCGAGGACCCCATCCGCGCCGACCTCGACGACGACCACTGGTGGTCCTGGAACTTCTCGCGCAGTTCCGCCCGCTGACCGCTACGACGGCGGGGTGCTCCGGGACAGTCCACTGGCCCGGAGCACCCGCCGCCCGATGGCGGCGCGGATCGACTCCTCGGTGCCGATGATGCGCACGTGGAGCCTGGCCCGGGTGATGGCGGTGTAGAGCAATTCCCTGGTCAGCAGCGTGGATTCGGGTTCGGGCAGGACCACCGAGACGGTGTCGTACTGGCTGCCCTGGCTGCGGTGGATGGTCATCGCGAACACGGTGACCACCGCGGGGAACTGGGTCGGGTGCACCAGGTACGGTTCGCTGCCGCGCTGCAGGGCCGCGCGCAGCGAACCGTCGGGGCGGCGCACGATCACCCCGGTGTCGCCGTTGTAGATGCGGGCCTCGTGATCGTTGGCGGTGACCAGCAGCGGCTGACCCGGGTACCAGACCGATTGCGGCCCTTCAGGTCCCGCGCCGCCTGCCGCCGCCCACTCCGCGGCCATCCGGTCCCAGCGCTCCACACCGAACGGGCCCTGCCTATGGGCGCACAGCAGTCGATGCGATTCCAAGGCGGTGAGGGCGCCGACCGCGTCGCCCGCGTTCGCGGCCTCGGTGACGGCGAGGGCCGCGGTCGTCACATCCGCGCGCACCGCGGCGGTGTCGTCGGGCGCGCACAGGGAGACGTCGTCACCGCCCGCCCGCAGAATCGCCAGCGCGGCGTCCGCGTCACCCGCGCGCACGGCGACTGCCAGATCCGCGATCCGGCCGCCGAAGCGCCTTCCCCGAGTCAGCCGGACGATGCCACCGCGCAGGCGGCGCTGCTCGAGCGCGGTGAGCGACTCCGTATCCGATTGCGGCCCGGAGAGATTCGCCGATGCGCCCGTCGAGAGCGGCGACTCGGCCCCGCTGTCCGGCCTCGCGGACATTCGGTGTTCCGTTGCGTGATGCCCCGACACGGCGTGCGTCCGATCTTCCGTTGGGGGCGGGCCCGGCAACGCTTGTTCGACCGCGCCGGCTCCCGTCGCGGGCTGCTCGCCGAGTGCCACATCGGACTGCAGCAACTCCCGCAGCGCCGGGTTCGGCGCACCGCTGATCGGCCCGGCGACCAGATCCGCCAGCACCGCGCCGGCGTCGACGGAGGCGAGCTGATCCGGGTCACCCACCAGTACGAGCCGGGTGTCGGGCCGCAGCGCGGAGAACAGGTGGCTCATCATCGTCAGCGACACCATGGACGTCTCGTCGACCACCACCACGTCGTAGGGCAGCCGGTTGTGTTCGTGGTGCCGGAATCGCGTGGTGCGTCCCCGCTGCCAGCCGAGCAGACGATGCAAGGTGGCGGCGGTCAGCTCGGGCAGACCCAGCTCGGCGGCCTGCTCACGCACCGCTTCCTGGAGCCGCGCGGCGGCCTTGCCGGTCGGCGCGGCCAGCGCGATGCGCAGGGCGGGCAGTTTCGGGGTGGCGCGGCGGTGGGCGGTGAGCAGGGCGAGGATCCGGGCGATCGTGTGGGTCTTGCCCGTGCCGGGACCACCCGCGACGACGGTGGTCCAGTGGGTCGCGGCGAGCGCGGCCGCCAGCCGCTGCCGGTCCGGTCCCTCGCCGAGGGGATCGGCGAAGAGCCGATCGAGTTCCGCGCGCACCAGTTCGGTGTCGATCGACGGGTGATCGGCACTGCGCTCGGTGAGCACCCGCCGCAGCGTCTGCTCCTGCTGGTAGTACCGGTCGAGGTAGAGCAGCGCGCCACCCTCGGCGTCGGCTTCGACGATCCGCAACGGCCGCAACGGCCCGGCTTGCCCACCGCAGATCAGCGGACTGCGCCGCAAGGCCGCGAGCACCCGATCGGTGTCCGGCCACGGCAGCGTCGCCGGGTCGATTCCCGTTGCGGTGTCGCGCGTTTCGTCGGCATCGATACCGATCTCCCGCATCCGCGCCAGCTCCAGGCACACCGACCCCGACCGCACCGCACGCACGGCCAGCGCCGCCGCGAACAGCACATCCTCGTCGTCCTCACGACCCATCCGCCCCAGCCGCACCGCGACGTGCACATCGGCAGCGGACAGCACACCGGCCTCGTTGAAGACACGCAGGAGCCCGGTTCCCCGCTGCGCCACCTGGATAGACGTCATCGGGCCCCTTCCGCGAGCAGATCCGACAGCGCGGCAACGAGTTCGGCAGGAGGATGCCAGTCGAAGATGCCGTGGCCGGGCGGGGTGGCCGCGCCGATCATGCCGCGCACGAACAGGTAGCGGGCGCCGCCGAGGTGGCGGGCGGGGTCGTAACCGGGCAGCCGCCAGCGCAGGTAGCGGTGCAGCGCCACCGCGTACAGCAGGGCCTGGAGCGGATAGTGCGAGCGGATCATCTCCGTCACCATGTGTTCGCGGCGGTAGTGCTCGACGGTGAGGTCGCCGGTGCCGAGCCGGTTCGTCTTGTAGTCGACGATCAGGTAGCGGTGCTCCCCCACGGCGTCGGGTACCCGCAGCACGGCGTCGATGCTGCCGGTGAGGTAGCCGCGCAGGACCGTGTCCGGGAGCGCCGCCAGGTGGTCGGCGTAGCCGGACAGCACGTCATCGGCGGGCAGGTGGGTGCGCAGCAGGTCGGCGATCGCGTGCATGCCAGCCGACCGGGCACCGGGGGTGTCGCCGCCACCGAGCGGGAGCTCGAATTCCAGCTCGCACAGTCGATCACGGGTCGCGATCCCGGCGAGCGAGCCGAAATCGGCGGGGGTGCGCAGGACTTCGAGGAGCGCGGTGGACAGCAGGTCGACATCGAGTTCGGCCATGGTGTGCTCGACCGCTTCCACGCAGCGGGTGTTGACCTCGGCGGCGAGGTCGGGTGCCGAAGTGTCGACCATTTCGAGGACGCCGTGCACGAGCGTGCCGAACTCCGCGCCGTAGGGCAGGGCATTCATCAGGGAGGGCGCGCCCATGCCGCCGGTGGGGGCGTCGACGGGAGCTTCGACCGGTTCGTCGTCGGGACCCGGGCCGTCCTCCGGTTCTTCCTCGGTGACCCCGGCGATGTCGTGAGCGCCGGCCGTGAGCGCGGAGTACGAGGTCCGTCGCCACTGCTGGTCGAGCACTCGCGTGAAACCGGCCGCGGCCAGCTCACCGGTCGGCAGTTCGGTGCGGACCCGCCGTGGCGCGACGTCCTCGGGGCGGTCGACGGCGGTCACCGAGATCACCTCGGACGCGGGTGCGGCCCACTCCGAGATCCGTTGCACCGCCGCGGTATCCGCGGGAATCTCCGCCCGGCGCGGTACCTGCGCCGATCCCGGCCGTCTACCGAGGATCATCCGGTGCAGCGGCGCGGCGCCGGTGGTGACCGCGGGCGCCCACCAGGCGACGACCTGGCACATGGCGCGGGTCAGCGCGACATACAGCAGCCGCAGCTCCTCCCCCGATTCCTCGGCCTCACAGCGCATCTGGCGTTCGCTGTAGCCGGGCGCCTCCTTGCCGCCGATATCGAGGACGCGGGTGCCGTTGTCGTCGTGGAACAGCAGCGTCGCCGGATAGGGGTTCTTGGCGCTGTCCCACGCGAAAGGCAGGTAGACGATGGGGAATTCGAGGCCTTTGCTGGCGTGCACGGTCGCGATCTGCACGGCCGCGGCGTCCCGGTCCAGGCGCCTGCTGCGGCCGCTGACGCTGCCCGCCTCCGGGTCGCGCACCCGGTCGGCGAGCCAGCGGGTCAGCGCGGTCAGGCCGAGCCCGTCGGCGAGGGCGACCTCGTCGAGCAGCTGGGCGATATGGCGCAGGTCGGTCAGTTCACGTTCGCCGTTCTCTACCGCGAGCAGTCGCGGCGCGAGATCGGTTTCGGTGGCCAGCTTGTCGAAGACGGCGGCGAATCCCGCGCGGCCGAACAGCCGGGCCGCCTCCCGCAATTGGGTGGAGACCCGGCCGACGAGATCGGCTCCGCCGGAGTCGATCTCGGCGACGGTCACGCCGAGGATCGGCGTGCACGCGGCCAGCCGCACCCGGTCGCCGCGATGCGGCTGCTCCAGCGCCCGCAGCACCCACAACCAGTCGGTGGCGGCGACAGTCGCGAACACGCTGGTGCCACCGGCCAGGACGGACGCGACGCCGACCCGGTCCAAGGCGGCCCGCACCACGTCGATCTGGGTGCGGGTGCGCACGAGGACCGCGATATCGCCAGGCCCGATCGGCCTGCGCACCCGCCCGTCCCCGACCTCGGTCAGCGAATGATCCGCGCCCCGTTCGGGTTTGGCCTCGATCATCGCCCCGGATTCGAGCAGGGTCACGATGTCGGCGGCCAGGTCGTCGGCCACCTTCGCCCGCTGCCTGCCGACCGAGGGGAACCCCGACCGGTTGCGTGGCCCTGCCCCGGTGCGCGGCAGCACCCGCAGCCGCAACGGCGTGATCACCTCGGGGTCGCCGTGCAGCCGGGTCGCGGGCCGGGTCGGCGTGACGGGGTAGACGCTGATTTCGGGGTGGCCCAATTCCGCACCGCCGCACAGATGGTCGACGGCGCGCAGCAGACCCGCGTCGCTGCGCCAGTTGCGGGTGAGTTCGGTGCGCTGCTCGGCGAGAGCGACGGCGTCGAGGTAACTGAGCACCTCCGCACCGCGGAACGCGTAGATGGCCTGTTTCGGGTCGCCGACCAGGACGAGGGTGGCGTGTCCGTGGAAGGCAAGGCGAAGGATGTCCCACTGCAGCGGGTCGGTGTCCTGGAACTCGTCGACCAGCGCCACCCGGTACCGCTGCCGGATCCGCGCGCGGGCCGGCGGGCCGTGCTCCGGGTCGGCGAGAACCTCGTGCAGCAGGACCAGCAGATCGTCGAAATCGCGCAGTCCCGCACGGCGTTTGCGGCGTTCGGTCTCCGCGCGGACCGCTGTCGCGAAGGCGACCCGCTCACCGGCCGCGCCGTCGGAGCGTGGCGCGAGGTCGGCGTGCCGGTCGTGCACGGCGGCCACCGCGAGGGTGTGCGCCTCGCGGAGGGTGAACGGCGCCCGATCGCGGGCGTAGCGCGCCAGGTAGAGGTCGTCGGCGACGGTGGCGACGAGTTCGTCGACGGATTCCACCAGCCGGGCACCCGGATCGTGCTCGCCCGCCAGGCCGAGTTCGTCGAGCATGCGCTGGCAGAACGAGTGCGTGGTGGCGATGGTGCCCGCGTCGAAATCGGCGAGGGCGGTGAGCAATCGGTGCCTGCGCAGCCGCAGCGTCGCGGGGTCGGTGTCGGCCAGGGCGCGCACCAGTTCGTCCGGATGTGCGCGCGCGATGTCCTGGTCGGCCAGGGCCGCGGCGACGGTGACGAAGCGGTCCCTGGTCCGTTCGCGCAGCTCCTGGGTGGCGGCGCGGCTGAAGGTCACCAGCAGCAATTCGGTGATGCCGATCCCCGCCTCGGCGACATAGCGGACGGCGAGCCCGACGATGGCGTGCGTCTTACCCGTGCCCGCACTGGCCTCGAGCACGGTGGTGCCTTCGGGCAGCGCGCCCGCGGCGTCGAAGGCGGCGGGCGCCGACATCGTCCCGGTCATGGCTGTCCCTGACTCTCGGCGGCGAGCAGCGGCGCCCACCAGCGGCGCGCGACCGCGCCGAAGCGAGTGCTCTCCGCCTCGCCCGCCCGCGCGGATTCGGCGGCGAGCTGGGCGAATCGGGGTGCACGACCCCACACGTAGCGCAGGTAGCGGTCGGTGTGGTCGCCGAATTTGTCCGGGCCGTTGGGTCCGCCGTCGAAGGCGTGTTCGGCGGCGAGCAGGGCATCGGCGACGCTGTCACCGCGGAAACGGCGCTCGGCGTAGGCCGCGGTGGCGGCAGGCGTGACGGGCAGCGGTTCGCACAGCCCCTCGTCGCGCAGGCGGACCAGGTCACGCAGCGCGGCCAGCGCGGCGGGGGCCTCGGGCGCCACGATCACCGATCGAGCGACCGGCCTGCTGCGGAACTGGCCGCGTCCGGTGCTGATCGCCCGCCACGACCTGTCCTCGGTCGCGGCGAGCGCGAGCAGCGAAACCCACGCCGCCAGACGGTGTTTGGGGGCCAGCCGGGAGTAGGTGGTGCGCACCAGCGTCTCGCCACGGACCTCGGGGACGGTGCCTGCCAGGGTGCGGCCGTTGCCGAGATCGATCGCGATGTCGACGGCACGCGGGGACGCTTCGTAGTCGGGCAGTGCGGTGCGCACGAGGGTGTCGACGGTGCCTTCCACCTCGTCGAGTACCGCGGCTCCGAAACCGAACGGCGGCAACGTGCCTCGCCGCCATTCCGCGGCGCGCAGCCCGGCAGGGTCGGCGCCGGTGAGCCGTGCGGTCAGCATCCGTTCGCCCAGATCCCATTTCGCCAGGCCGTCGAGTTCGATCGGCAGCTGTTCGGCGATGTCCTCGGCCTCCTCGGGCACCCGCAGCCCGAGCCGCTGCCACAGGAACGCGCGCACCGGATGTTCGGCGAACGAGATCAGTTCCGCCAGTGCGACATCCGCGAGCGGGGCGGGCGGCAGCGGCGCGGCCAGCAGCGGCGGACGCGACTTCGACGGGCGCGCGGCGGCCCGGGCACCGGCCAGGGCGACGGTGTCGAAACTGCGCGGACGGTCGGGGTCGAAATTGCGACGGTCGAAGGACTGCAAGGGGTGCCGGACATGGACCGCGTCCATCGCCGCCCGGCCCACCTGCGCGGTGAGGATGTCGAGCAGCTCGGCCACCGGCACCGCGGGCGGGCGCGCGGCGCCGGTCACCGGGTCGGCGCCGGTGTGCAGGATCAGCAGCTTCTCCCCCGCCGCCATGATCGCGTCGAGCAGCAGCTGACGGTCCTCGCTGCGGGCATCGCGCTCGCCGACCAGCGGGTCGCGGGCCAGCAGGTCGTCGCCGTCGACGGTGCCGGGGCGAGGGAAGACGTCGTCGTCGAGTCCGAGCAGCAGCACGATCTTGTGCGGCACCGACCGCATCGGGACCAGCGTGCACACGGTGAGTTCGCCGGTGCGGAAATTGGCCCGGCCAGGCCCGCCCGCCAGGCGCCCGGTCAGCAGCACCGCGACGTCGGCCAGCCGCAGCGGTGTGGCACCGGCGTGCTCGGTGGCGGCGACGATCTCGCGGCGCGCCTCGGTCCGGACCCAGGAGTGCGCGTCGGGCACATCGGTGAGCAGGTCGACCGCGCGCAGCAGCACCGCCGTCCACTCCGCGGCGGGCCGCGGGCCGCGCAGATCGCGCAGGCAGACGGCGAGCCGGTCGACGAATTCGGCGAACCGGCCCGCCAGGTCGACATCGTTGGAGTCGACGTCGTCGAGCGGCAAGGCCAGATCGAGCCAGTCGTCACCGGACTCGTCGGCGGTGACGCCGAGCAGGATCCGGTCGACGGCGGCATTGAGGGTGTTCTGCGCGAAGTCGGCGAGGCCGAACGCCTCGCGCTGCCGCTGCCCGATCCCCCAGCGGGCGCCGGACTCGGCCGCCCATTCGCGCAGCCGCTCGATGTCGTCGTCGTCGAACCCACAGCGGCGCCGCACGGTCTCACTCGCCGCCAGGTCGAGCACCTGCGTCACAGTGACGCGTCCGTCGGCCAGCTCGAGCAGCTCGATGACCACGGCCAGCATCGGGTTGGTGACCGCCCGCCCGCGATCGGCGAGCCGGACCCGCAACTGATGCGCCGGATGCTCGCCTTCGACGGGCAGATCCACCGCACCTGCCCCGCGATGCCCGAAGGCGGCCCGCACCAGCGGGGCGTAGGCCTCGACGTCCGGGCACATGATCAGCACGTCACGCGGCTGGAGCGTGGGGTCGGCGGAGAAGGCCGTCAGGAGCAGGTCGCGCAGCACCTCCACCTGCCGGGAGGGGCCGTGACAGGCGTGTATTTCGACGGTGCCGTCCGGCATGGCGCCCGCGGCCGGAACCTGGTCGTCGCGGATGGCGGTCTGCACGGCGCCGAGCAAGGTGGTCGCCGCAGGCTCGGCGGGGAGGTGAATCTCGCTGTGCAGCAACGGGTCCAGACGCTGTTGCAGTTCGCGAACGTCTCTGGCCAGTCCGGCCAGGAGTGGGTGGCGAACCAGATCGGCGGTGTGGTCGGCCGATCGCGGGACCGCGCCGCTGCGGTCCGGGGTTTCCGCCGCCGACAGCGCCGTCCACATCGCCGGGCTCGGATGCGCGAGCCACAGGTGAACCTCGCGGTGTTCGGCCAAGGCGGCCAGAACAGCCAACTGATCGGCAGGCAGCCGGGTGAGACCGAACAGGGACAGGCGTTCGGGAAGATCGACGGAATCCGGTTCCGCCCGCAGCCGGGCGCACGCGACAGCCAGGCGCTCGGCCGGGCTCGGCGAGCCGACGGCGGTGCGCAATGCCCGCCAGAGCCGGGGTTGCCAGGCCAGGTCGTCGGGCACGGTTCCGCTCGCGCCGTCGGTGTCGGCGCCCGCCGCCCAGTCGAGGAGAAGTTGCGGTCGCTGCGCGGCGTAGGAGTCGAACAGGGTCGCGAGGTGCGTGGCGGTGGCGTAGCGCCTGCCCACCCGATGCCCGGCACCGGGCAGCCCGAGATGACGCGCGAGAACCGCCGCCCACGGCTGGTCCGCGACCTCGTCGATCACCCGGAGCAAGGTCCACACCAGCCGCTGCCCGTGCCACGGATCGTCGGCGGGCGCGATCCCGCTCGCCGCGGCCAGCACCTCGGCCACCAGCGCCGTCGGCGCGGGAAACGCGATATTGGCGGCCACACCGTCCCCCGTGCCCGCCACCCCGAGCACACCCGACAGCCGCTGCGCCAGCCAGCGCTCCACGCCTTTGGCCGGCACCGCGACCACCTCGGTGGTGAACGGGTCGGCCGGTACGGCGCCGAGCACATCCGCGAGTCCGTCGGCCAGCGCGTCGGCGCGTTCGGCGCGATGGAGGTGCAACGGCATCCGTTGTTTATACGCCCAGCGACCGACCCGCAATCGTGCGGCCCCGCCGTCGCCACCGAGCAGGGTTAGTGAAATAGGCCACACCACAACGCGTTACCGGCCGCGCCTGCGCTATCGGGGAAGCCGCCCGTGGGATCGTTGTCGTTCGGGTGGGACAGTTCGGCCGCAGGCGAAAGGCTGGTCCGGTTCATGATCGCGCAGGTGATTCCCCTGGTTCCCGGTGGCGGTTTCATCGTCCGCCGCGCAGGCGCCCGCTGGGAGCTGATCAATTCCCGGCGTTACGGGCCGGAGCAGGTGCTGCACTCCTGGCCGCTCGATCAGCACGGCGAAGCGTTCGAACACTGCCATCGTCTCAACGGCTGCCCGATCGCGACACCGCACGCCGCCCATCACTGAGCGGAAAACCCGTGCGGCGCAACGGCGCTGTCACAACATCGCCGATTTCTTCGCAAATAGTGCGCTGGGGCGCCGGGTGTGCGAGTGTGGTCCCTCGTGCGTGACCGTTCCCCCTCCACCCGCGTCGTATCCCGGGTCGCAGCAACCACCTGTCTCCTCGCCGCCGCGGCCGTCCTCACTCCTGGCGTCCCTGTGCTGACCGCTCCGGCGCACGCCGCGCCGCCCGCGTTGACCCAGGTGTCGCTACCCGGCTTCGACAACGACATGAGTTCGCGGATCGCGCGAGTGAACTCCTACCTCGCCGGGCGCCCTGGCGTCGTCGGCTACGTCCTGCGCGACCGCCAGACCGGCGGGATCTACGCCAACGAGCACGCCGAGAACCAGGTGTGGACCGCGTCGACGATCAAGCTCGCCATCGCCGCGGACCTGCTCAACCGGGCCAGGGTCGGCGCCATCGGCCTGTCCCCCGAGGACCGCACCAATATCGAGGCGATGCTGGCCACCTCCAACGATGCCGCCACCAACGTGCTGTGGAACAAGTACATCGGCTTCGACCGGATGGCCTACAACAACGCGTTCCGCGCCTACGGCATGGTCAGCCTGATCCCGCAGCCGACCATGTCCGCGATGTTCCCCGACTGGTCGTTCCAGAAGTGCACCGCCGCCGACCTCGACCGGCTGATGAACACCATCCTCGACACCATGCACCCCGACGACCTGGCCTACCTGCTCGACCGGATGCGTTCGGTCGACTCCAACCAGCACTGGGGCGTGTGGGGCGCCGGCTCGCGGATGCGTCCCGGCCTGAAGAACGGCTGGTCGGCCGAGGCCGACGGCTGGGTGGTGAACTCGGTCGGCGTCGCGGGCAACGGGGAGCGCTACACCCTCGCCGTCATGAACGCGCTCGGTGCCGAGGGCGGCTACACCGAGGGCGCCGAGACGGATACCAAGGTGGCCGAGCTTCTGCTCGCCGGTCGCTGACCCTTCCCGTCCCGTATTCTCGATCTTGTCAGCCGGTCCGGGCGCCCTGGTGGATCTCACCGCGGCGCCCGGCACCCGGTGAAAGAACGCACCACAGCAAGATCGGAACCGGGATCTCGTGGCGACGTCGCATCCGGAGCCGACTACGGTTAACCCTGTCACCACCATTGCGGGGCCCACCCCAGTCTGTCGAGGAGCAGGACGATGAGCACTCAGTCTGTCGGGAACCAGCGACACCGTGTGGTGGTGATCGGTTCCGGGTTCGGCGGTTTGTTCGGCACCAGGCACCTGCGCAAGGCCGATGTCGACATCACCCTGATCTCCAAGACCTCCACCCACCTGTTCCAGCCGCTGCTGTACCAGGTGGCCACCGGCATCCTCTCGACCGGCGAGATCGCCCCCGCGACCAGGCTGGTGCTGCGCAAGCAGAAGAACGCGCAGGTGCTGCTCGGTGACGTCCACGATATCGACCTGGTCAACAACACGGTCACCTCGCGACTACTCAACCGCGACACCGTCACCCCCTTCGACAGCCTCATCGTCGCCACCGGCGCGCAGCAGTCGTACTTCGGCAACGACCACTTCGCCACCTTCGCGCCCGGCATGAAGACCATCGACGACGCGCTCGAGCTGCGCGCGCGCATCCTCGGCTCCTTCGAGCAGGCCGAGCTGGCGACCAGCCAGGAAGAGCGCGACCGGCTGATGACGTTCATCGTCGTCGGCGCCGGCCCCACCGGTGTCGAGCTCGCCGGCCAGATCGCCGAGCTCGCCGACCGCACGCTCGACGGCACTTTCCGCACCATCGATCCGCGCGACGCGCGCGTCATCCTGCTCGAGGGCGCCGGCGCGGTGCTCGGCCCGATGGGCCCGAAGCTGGGCGCCAAGGCCGCCAAGCGGCTCGAGAAGATGGGCGTGGAGATCCAGCTCAACGCCATGGTGACCGATGTCGACGCGCACGGTGTCGTCGTCAAGGACGCCGACGGCAGCACCCGGCGCATCGAAGCCACCTGCAAGGTGTGGTCGGCCGGTGTGCAGGCCAGCCCGCTGGGCAAGATGATCGCCGAGCGTTCCGACGGCACCGAGGTCGACCGGGCCGGTCGCGTGATCGTGGAACCGGACCTCACCGTCAAGGGCCACCCGAATGTCTTCGTGGTCGGCGACCTCATGTCGGTGCCCGGCGTGCCGGGTCAGGCGCAGGGCGCGATCCAGGGTTCGACGTATGCGGCCAAGGCCATCAAGGCCGGTCTCAAGGGCCAGACTCCCGAGCAGCGGGCGCCGTTCAAGTACTTCAACAAGGGCTCGATGGCGACGATCTCGCGCTTCGACGCCGTCTGCCAGATCGGCAAGATCGAGTTCAGCGGGTTCCTCGCCTGGTTGGCCTGGCTGGCGCTGCACCTCTACTACCTGGTGGGCTACCGCAGCCGGATCGTCACCGTGATCGGCTGGTTCGTCTCGTTCCTCGGCCGCAACCGCGGCCAGATGGCCGCCACCGAGCAGTGGGTCTTCGCCCGGCTGGCGATCGAGGAGGTCCAGTCCGACCAGGCCGACGCCGACGAACTCGCGGCGGCCCTCGGCGCGCCCCCCGGCAGCAACAACAAGCGGGCGCGGGTGCGCGAGCAGCAACGCGAAGTCGGCTAGTACACGCCGCACGCAGGCCGGGTGGTTCTCCGAACCCCCCGGCCTTTCTCGTTTCCAGTTGCCTTTCCGCACACCGGCATTCCGGGTTGCCATCGTTTCGGACCCATCCGGGTCCGGCACCGGTCCGAATGCCGGAGGTCATATGTGAGACCAATCCCCAGGATGAAAGGTGATCTATGGCGACGGGGAAACACAGGGCGCCGAGCCCGCAGCGACAAAAGGTTGGTTCGGTCGTCGCGGCTGGAGCGGTCCCGCTGGTCATGGCCCTGATCGGCACGGGCACCGCGAATGCCGATCCCGCGCAGGCGGCGGTGACCCAGCCCGAGCACCCGGCCGGACCGGTATTCGACGCGGTGGCGCCCAACACCACTCCGTATGTGGGCCAGCAGATGCCGGAGAATACGCGCAGCTCACTGCAGTGGTCGCGGACCGGCCCGGAGACGGACTACCTGTCGCCGGTGGGCACGCTGCACGCGCCGGCCCCGGTCGCGCCGGTCCCGCCGATCCTGCCGCCGCCGGGGCAGTTCCGCTTCGGTGACCAGCTGGTTCCGGTGCCGGACTTCGTTCCGGTAGACACCTCGATCCAGATCAACGACGCCTCGGCCAACGCCGAGGCCAATCTCGCGACCTTCCTCGACTCGGTCGGGCTCGAGCGCAGCCGTTCGGACCGGATCGCCTCGTCGACCCTCGGCTCCGCCGCGCGCGGCGCAGCGGTCGGGTCGACGGTGGCCACGCCTTTCGCCATGGCGGCGAGCACGGCGGGCGCGGTGGCCGGCCTCGTCACCGGTGTCGTCTTCTTGCCGATCGGCCTGGTCGCGGGCCCGATCCTGGGCGGGATGGCCGGCTACACGGCCGTGTCGGTGCCGTTCACGATCGTCGGCGCCGGTATCGGCGCCGCGGTGGGCGCGGCGAGTGGCTTCCTCGCTCCGCCGCGAGCGGCGGAGCCGGATTCCATCGCCGACGACGCGGAGATGGTCAGCGCCTGATCCTCGGGCACACAGCAGTGGGAGCCGGGTATCCGTCCGGCTCCCACTGCTGTTTCGTGCGCTATCCGACGGCCGCCGCGACCGGAACGCCGGCACTCAGACGAGTACTCGTGCGGGTGGCGAGTGAGCCACCGGCGGCCAGCGGCAACCGCACCGCGTCGATACTTCCCGCCCAGGCGGCCCGATCGTCCGGATAGACCAGTTCGCTGTCGAGCGCGCGCGGCGCGCGCAGCCGGTCGTCGGTGGACGCCTCCGCCCCGAGCTCGAGGCGGTGCCGCAGCAACGGGATCGCACCGAGGTCGGCCACCAGGTCACCGCGCCATCCACCACTGTCCTCCCCGCTGCGCCCCACCTGCACGCGTTCGCGCAGCCGGAGCCGGGCATCGGACGCCAGCTCGACCATGGTCACCGTGTGATGGTGCGCGCCGCCTGCCACGATCGTCGGCTCCGGGTCGAAGTCCAGTTCGGCGCCCGCCCCGATCTCGAAGCGCCAGCGCGCCACCGACAGCGGGGTGCGGGTACTCGGCAGCGCGATCGTCGCCGCCACCGACCGGACCACCAGCCGCGCGCCGGGCAGCACCACGATGCCGATGTCGAGTTCGTCCCCGCCGAGCGGGGTCGCCGCTGTGCCGATCAGATGCACGGTGTCGGCACCGGTGTACCGCCCGGCCAGGCCGCCCACCGCCTCGATGCGGGGCAGCCTGCCCGGTGCGGCGACGATGCTCAGCTCAGTGCGCAACGCCGGTGGCCGCGTCCTGCTCGGCGACGACGCGCAGCTGTTCGCGCACCCAGGCCAGCACCGGGGTGGCGGCCGGGTCGTCGGTCAGCGATACCAGGGCGGTGGGGCGGCCATCGCGCACCTTGGCCGCGTCGCGTTCCATGACACCAAGATCCGCGCCGACCAGCGGAGCGAGGTCGGTCTTGTTCACCACCAGCAGGTCGGAGAAGGTGACGCCGGGGCCGCCCTTGCGCGGCACCTTGTCCCCGCCTGCCACGTCGACGACGAAGATCTGCACGTCGATCAGGCCGGAGGAGAACGTCGCGGTGAGATTGTCGCCGCCGGACTCCACCAGGATCAGATCCAGCGGCGGGTTGGCCGCCACCAGGTCGTCGATGGCGTCGAGGTTGGCGGTGATGTCGTCGCGGATGGCGGTGTGCGGGCAGCCGCCGGTCTGCACGGCGGTGATCCGCTCGTCGGGCAGCACCGCGTGCCTGCGCAGGAAGTCCGCGTCCTCGGTGGTGTAGATGTCGTTGGTCAGCACGGCCAGGGACAGTTCCTCGCGCAACTGCCTGCACAGGGCGGCGACCAGCGCGGTCTTGCCGGAGCCGACCGGGCCGCCGATGCCGATGCGCAGCGCCTCACCCGGCGCGCGGTGGCGCTTGGGGCGGTCGTGGCTGTGATCGTGCGGTTCGCCATCGATCAGGTGGGGAGGCATGGGAACTCCTTCTCGTTGGGACGGGGCTTCGGCGCGGTCAGGACGCGAACAACGGCATGTCGCGGTGCAGATGACGTTCGGCCAGCGCGTCCTGCACCGGATCAGACAGCGCGGCCGGACCGGTGGCGGCTTCGGCGGCGATCCGGTCGCACAGCGGCGCCAGCCGCATCGTGCCCGCGGCGATGGCGGCGGGATCGAGGGCGAGCAGGCGCTGGGCGGCGGTGGCGGCGCCGGTGAGCGTCGTGTAGACGACCACACCGGCGAGCTGTTCGGGGTCTGCCGCGCAGGCGGCGCCGACCATGCCGAACACCGTCGACAGATGCGGCCGGGCCCCGGCGGGAGCCCAATCATGGTGCGGCCACAGTTGTTTGGCCAGCCGCAGCAGACCGCGGCCCTGGGCGCGCGAGGCGGCGCGGGCCGCGGGCGACGGGGTGCGGGCGTCGGCTTCGAGTTCGGCGCGTTCCGGGGTCAGCGTCGCGGCGCACACCGCGGCGGCGAGCGAGGCGGCGACGAGCCCTGAGGTCGCGATCCGCCGGCGCAGGTACAGCTCGACCGTCGCGGTGTCGCGCACCAGCCCCGACGACACCGCCTCCTCGACACCGCCGGAGTGCACGTGCCCGCCGATCGGCAGGCGCGAATCGGCCAGCGCGAGCAAGGTCGCCAGTCCGGCCGCACCCTCGTTTCGCATCCGCCGATCCTATGCACGGACCTGGACATCCGCCCGGTGAGGGCGACGTGCGCCCTCGCTCAGCGGGTGTCGCGCGCCGAGCGCCAGGCCAGCACCGCCATCGCGATCAGCAGCAACGCGCCGCCCGCGGTCGCGACATGCATACCGCTGACGAAGGATTCGCGCGCGGCATGGATCAGGCCGGTGTCGCCGTTCGCGTGGGTGAGTGTCTCACCGAGGGTGTCGCCGAAGTCGCCGCCGGACCGGAAGACGAGTGCGGCGACCGAGCCGAACAGCGCCAGACCGAGCGCGTTGCCCAGCTCGAAACTGGTCTCGGAGATCCCGACCGCCGAGCCTGCCCGTTCGGCGGGGACGGCCGACACCGCCACATCCGACACGAGCGTGAACGAGATGCCGTAACCGATACCGGCGATCATCGAACCCAGGATGTACCAGACCAATCCGCCGTCGACACCGACGCCGAGCAGCATCAGATTGCCGACCGCCGACATCACCAGGGCGAGCGTGAACGTCGCCCGCACACCGAGCCTGCGCCCGACCCGCGCGCCACTCATCGAGAACACGAACACCGCGACCGCCATCGGGATGCCGAGCAGCGCGGCCTGCAACGGATCGCGGCCGGTCACCGACTGCAAGTAGATGCTGGTCAGGTAGCTCAGCGCGGCCAGCGACATCATGCCGACCAGACTCGCCCCGATCGCCACCCGGAACAGCGGCCGGGTGAACAGGCCGAGGTCGAGCAGCGGCTCGTCCAGGTGACGCTGCCTGCGCACGAATGCCACCAGCACGAGGACACCGATCGCGGCGATCACCAGCGAGGTGAGGTCGAAGCCCTCGGCGGCGATGTGCTTGATCCCGTAGATCACCGGCAGGATGCCGCCGATCGACAGGGCGACGCTGGGCAGGTCGAGCGGGCCGAGCGCGGCCGACCGGTGCTCGGGCAGCAGAATCGGCCCGAAGATCAGCAGGATCGCCAGCACCGGGATGTTGATCAGGAACACCGAACCCCACCAGAAGTGGTGCAGCAGCAGCCCGCCGATGATCGGCCCGACGGCCGAGCCACCGGCGAAGAACGCGGTCCAGACGCCGATCGCGGTCGCGCGTTCGCGGGCATCGGGGAACAGGCTCGAGATCAGCGCGAGGCTCGACGGCAGCAGGGTCGCGCCGCCGATACCCATCAGCACGCGCGCGGCGATGAGGATCGCGGCGGTCGGGGCGAACGCGGCGAGCACGGAGGCGAGGCCGAAGATGGTGGCGCCGACGAGCAGGATGTTGCGCCTGCCGATCCGGTCACCGAGGTTACCCATGGTGATGAGCAGACCCGCCAGCATGAAGCCGTAGATGTCGAGGATCCAGAGCTGTTGGGAGGCACTGGGATCCAGGTCGGTCGTGAGGGTCGGCATGGCGAGGAACAGCACCGAGATGTCCATCGACACCAGCAGCACCGGTAGCAGCAGCACGCCCAATCCGAGCCATGCGCGGCGTCCACCGGCGACTGCGGTGGGCACCGCCGGTTCCAGCTTCGTCATTCCGACATCCTTCCAGGGGTTTGCGTACACCGTACGCGGGGAACGGGTACAGTGTACGCACACACGGGCAAAATCGAAAGTGAGTCATGGGATGACTGATGCGAAACTCACTCGCACCGCGATCGTCGACGCCGCGATCACCCTCGCCGATGCCGACGGATTGGACGCGGTGTCGATGCGCCGCATCGCCGAACGGCTCGAGGTCGGCACCATGTCGCTGTACCGGCACGTGGCGAACAAGGACGAGCTGATCGCGGCCATGACCGACGAGATCGGCGCCCGGCATCCCTACCCGGATCCGGCGGGCCAGGGCTGGACCTGGCGCGACCGGGTCCGCATCGCCGCGGAGATCGATTGGGAGCTCTACCAGCAGCATCCCTGGGTGCTGCTCACCTTCGCCGTCCCCCGCTACAGCTTCGGCCCGCAGGGCCTGACCAGCCTGGCCTGGCTGGTCGAGGGCCTGCGCGCGCTCGACGTCTCGGCCCGCGAGGCCACCACCATGGCGTTCACCGTCTGGAACTACATCTCCGGCGCCAGCCTGCCGGTGGTCGGCGGTGCGCTGCTCGCGGAGAAGCGCACCGCGACCGACGACGCGAACGGCTTGCGTGACCTCCTCGACGGCACACCGTCGTTCCCCGTACCGCCCGCGCTGGCGGAGCTGCACGGCGCCGGCGTGAGTAACCTCACCTCGGAGGATCTGCTGTTCCTCGGCCTCGACGCCCTCTGCGACGGTTTCGCCGCCCGCGCCGAACGCCGCGCCACAGCGGCGGCGGACGCGAGCTAGTACCGGGCGGACCTCGATCAGACCGGAACGACCAGGCAGCTACTCGTAACCGTTGCCAGCACGGCGCCGCGAGAGTCGCGGAGGTCCGCTTCGGCGAAGGCGACTCGCTTGCCGGGCTTGGTGACCCATCCGCGCGCGAAGATCTCACCGGTGTGGACCTGGATGGGCCGCAGGAAGCTGACCTTGATTTCGATCGAGGTGTACCCGAGCCCGGCGGGGAGCGTGGAATGGACGGCGCAGCCCGCGGCCGAGTCGAGCAGCGTGCAGGCCAGGCCGCCGTGCACCATGCCGATCGGGTTGTAGACGGATTCGTCCGGAGTGCAGCTGAAGACGACCTCGCCGACATCGACTCCGACCAGTCGCGCGCCGACCAGCTCGCAGATCGGCGCTCCCGGACTCTCGCCACGCATCCAGTCGGTCAAGAACTCCAGACCAGAACGGCTCCGGCGGGCTTCAGCGGTCAGATGTGGGTTGCGCCAGGACACCGTCTTGGTTCGGATACCGTCCGCGACCTGGTCGATTGTCATGTTGGCTGCTCCTTCAGGACGAACGGACATGGGTGGCGAACCAGTCGAGCAGTTCGGGCGCGTCCACCGTGCTGCGGTCGATCACGCGCGTGGGATCGGAACCCTGAAGCAGCCGTTTGAGCGGCACCTCGAGCTTCTTGCCGGTACGGGTGTGCGGAATGCCGGGGGCGGCGATGATGTCGTCGGGTACGTGTCGTGGCGACGCCTCGGCACGGATCGTGGCCTTGATCCGATCGATCAGTACCGAATCGAGCGCGACACCGTCCGCAGGCACCACGAACAGCGGCATCCAGTACCCGCCGCCCGGCTGCTCGATCCCGAGTACCAAGGCCTCGGTGATCTCCGGCATTCGCTCGACCGCCTGGTAGATGTCCGCACTGCCCATCCGGACTCCGTTGCGGTTCAACGTGGAATCCGAGCGCCCGTGCACGACCACGCTGCCGCGGTCGGTGATGGTGATCCAGTCGCCGTGCCGCCACACACCGGGATAGACGTCGAAGTAGGCCTCGCGATAGCGCTGCCCGTCCGGGTCGTTCCAGAATCGCACCGGCATCGACGGCATCGGCGCGGTGATCACCAACTCCCCGACTTCGCCGCGCACCGGATCACCCGCCTCGCCATAGGCGTCGAGGGCGACACCGAGACACGGCGCCGACAGCTCGCCTGGCCATACCGGCACGGTCCGCGCACCGCCGATGAACGCCGCTACCACGTCCGTGCCGCCGCTGATCGACACGACGGGGATGTGCTCGCCGATGTTGTCCCGCAACCACATCGACGACGACGACGGCAGAGTCGACCCGGTGATACCGACTGCCCGCAGGGCACCGAGATCATGATCCGACCTCGGTACCACCCCCGCCTTGGCGCAGCCGAGCACGTAGCCGGGGCTGGTTCCGACGACCGTGGCCCGCGCGTCGGCCGCGATGCGCCACAGCGAGTCCGGGTCCGGATAGCCGGGGCTGCCGTCGTAACAGACGATCGTCGCGCCGACCAGCAGACCCGCGACCTGGATGTTCCACATCATCCAGCTCGGGCTGGTGTACCAGAAGAACGTGTCCGATCGGCCGATGTCCATCTGCAGGGCGAGCGTTTTCAGATGCTCCAGCAGCACCCCGCCGTGCCCGTGCACGATGCCCTTGGGCAGACCCGTCGTCCCCGAGGAGAACACGACCCACAGCGGGTGATCGAACGGGACCTGGACCGGGCGGAGCTCGTGCTCGCCGTCGACCGCCGAGGCCCAGTCGACGGTGTCGGCGCGGTCGTCGGGTGCGCCGACGCGCGAGACAAGGATGGTGGCGTCGACCGTGTCGAGACCGGAGCGCAGCTCCCGCACCTCGGCACGACGGTCGTGCACCTTGCCGCCGTAGCGGTAACCGTCGGCGGTGATCAAAACGGCTGGTCGGAGCTGGCCGAGTCGGTCCAACGCCGCGGGCGCCGAATAGTCCTGGCCGCAGGCACTCCAGACCGCCCCGACACTCGCGGTGGCGAGGAAGGCGACGACCGCCTCCGGGATGTTCGGTAAGTATCCGACCACACGGTCGCCCACACCGACGCCGTGGCGGCGCAGAGTCGCGGCGAGTGCGGCGGTCTGCCGCCGGAGTTCGGGCCACGACATGGTGTGGGCGTCGCCGTCACTCTCGGCCGGGGCGACGATGGCGGGTCGGTCGTCGCGGGTGTTGCGCAGCACCTGGTCGACGTAGTTGAGCTGGGATCCCGGAAACCACACCGCGCCAGGCATTTCGGCATCGCCCAGCGTCGTCTCGGGCCGCTCGGCCCGGATCTGGAAGTAGTCCCATACCGCGGCCCAGAAGTCACCGAGGTGGTCGACCGACCACCGCCACAGCGGGGCATAGCCGGAGAACGCAACACCCGTCCGGCGCTCGACGAAGGCGGCGAAATCGGTGATCCGCGCACCGTCGATATCGGCAGGCGACGGAACCCACTGGGGTACGGCACTGGTCGCCGGATTCTCCTGGCTCGGCGTAGCATTCGCTGGGCTCACGGCGGCACCCGCCGAAACTGTCGGGTTCATTGCTCACGATTCTCTCGGGGTCGGCGAACGCCGTCGGCCGGCGCGGATATCGGCCTGCGCTCGGCGGGCGGAATCGGGTGTAGGGGTGGACCGGCGATCACCGTGTTGTGGATCGTGCCGATGCCCTCCACGGTCATGGTCACGGTGTCGCCGATGCCCAGCGGCGGCGGCTGTCGATCGCCGCGCCATCCCCACAGCTCGGCGAGACACCCGCCACCGCACGTCCCGGAGCCGAGCACGTCGCCGGGGCGCACCCAGGTGCCGCGACTGGCGTAGGCGATCAACTCGGCGAACGTCCAGGCCATGTTCGCCAGCGTGTCGCCGCCGACGCGGGTGTCGTTGACGAAGACCTCCATGGCGAGGTCGTAGCGACCGTCGCGCTCGTAGTCGACGAGTTCGTCCGGGGTGACGAGCACCGGGCCGAGAGTGGTTGCGGTGTCCTTGCCTTTGGCCGGTCCGAGCCCGACGCGCATTTCCCTGCTCTGCAGGTCGCGCGCCGACCAGTCGTTGAGGATGGTGAACCCGGCGACGTGATCGAAAGCCTCGGCCACGGACAAGTTGAAACCCGCTGTGCCGATCACGACCGCGACTTCCAGCTCGAAGTCCAGCAGCTCGCACCCGGGCGGGACCGGAACCGGTGTGCCCGAACCGATCGCGGCATGGGGGTTGGTGAAGTAGAAGGCCGGCGCTTCGTACCAGGCGTCAGGTACCGCGGCGGTCCCGGTGACCGCGCGCAGCGAGCCCGCCGTGTGCTGTTCGAAGGTGATGAAGTCGCGGATGGTGGCGACCGGGACCGGCACCGCCGGCGAGCCGGTCGCGTCCCAGGGCAGATTGCCCGAGGAGCAACCCGGGTCTCCGGTCGCGAGAACCTCGAAGACGTCGGCGGACTCCGCGAGCAGGTCGATGCGATCACCATCGATGACGCCGTAGCGCCGGATACCGTCGACGAGCAGGGAACCGATTCTCATGCCACCGCCTCGTCGAAGATCGCCACCGCGCGGGTCCATCCCGCCGAGGCTCGGTGGATCTTCACCGGGAAGCACGCCACCTGGAATCCGTGAGCGGGAATCGACTCGAGGTTGCCGAGTTTCTCGATGTGGCAGTACCCGATCTCGCGTCCCGCGCGGTGGCCTTCCCAGATGATGCTCGGGCCGTGGTCGGCGGCGTAGCGCTCGGCGGTGTAGGTAAACGGCGCGTCCCAGCTCCAGGCGTCGGTGCCGGTCACCCGCACGCCTTGGCGGAGCAGGTGCAGCGTCGCTTCCCTGCCCATGCCGCAGCCGGTGATCACGTAGTCGTCGTGGCCGTAGTGGCTGCCCGCGCGGGTGTTGACCAGGACGATGTCGAACGGCGCGAGGGTGAATCCGATGCGGTCCAGTTCCCGATCGATGTCGGCGGGAGTGACGACGTAGCCGTCGTCGAAGTGCCGGAAGTCGAGTTTGACTCCGCGCCCGAAGCACCACTCGAGCGGGACCTCGTCGATGGTGATGGCTCGTTTTCCGCCGTCCATCGTGGACGCGTAGTGGTAGGGAGCGTCAAGGTGGGTGCCGTTGTGGGTCGTCAGACGGATTCGTTCGATGGCCCACCCTTCGCTGTCGGGCAGGTCGTCGGCCTCGGCTCCGGGAAAGAACCGCAGCAGTTCCGCACGCGTCTGCTGATGGTCGAAGTAGTCGATCTCCGGCAGGTGACCGGGCGGGTCGGACGCGATACCCGCCTGCAATGACACGGACAGGTCGACAATTCGTCGCATGGGACTCCCATCGATTCGGGTGTTCATCGGATCGCCACCGCGGCCACCGGGGAGCCGACCGCGCCGGTGATCGGCAGCGGTGCGGCGGCGAGCATGAATTCGTAGCGGCCGTCGGCGGCGCACGCGGCGGAAAGCGCGTCCAGGTCGAACATCTCCCCGACCGCCAAACCCATATGTACCAGCGCGATTTGGTGCCAGGGCTGGAACGTCTCGATCTCGTTGGGCCGTACCTCCACGCCCCAGGTGTCGGTGGCGACGGCGGCGATGTCGTGCTCGGAGAGCCAGGGCGCGGTGTGCAGCGACAGGCCGGGCGCGGCGCCGCCCGCGTAGTCGCCCCAGTCGCCGCGGCGCATGCCGAGCTGTCCGGTCCGCACGATCAGCGCGTCCCCGGGCTGGACGGTGGCCCCCTGTGCGGCGAGGGTGTCCTCGAGGTCGTCGACAGTGATCGCGTAGCCGGGATCGAGGCCGGCGACGCCGCGCCGGACCGGCAGGTCGATCAGCACCGCGCGCAGGACCATGCGGTCGGTCCAGTGCTGGATGCCGTTGCGGCCTGCTCCACGGGACGTGTGTTCGGCGGCGCTGTAGCCGTTCCACATCTTGCCCTGATGGAAGATGTGGGACAGCGCATCCCATTGGGTACCGCACTGCGTGCCCATGACGATCATGTCGTCGGAGAAGCCGAACCCGCCGGTGGGTCCGAACGCCGACAGGATTTCCTCCTGAGCGCCCGCCAGATGATCCGTGCCAGTGGCGGTGGTGACCAGCTGCGGGTTCGAGCGCAGCCCGCCGGGCTGCGGGCCGGCCTGGTCGTAGGGCAGGGTCAGCGAGATGACCTGGCCGGTCTGGACAAGAGCCGCGGCGGCGCGCACCTGTTCGGGTCCGACGAGGTTCATCGCGCCCAGCTCGTCCTCGTCGCCCCAGCGGCCCCAGCGGCTGTAGCGGGCGATGTAGTCGTCGAGGATGTCGGCGCCTGTCACGAGTGTGCCTCGGCGGCAACGGTTTCGAGGATCCGCTCGAGCCAGTCGAACATCGTCGGAATCACCTCGGGCAGTTTGGTGACCGCGCAGTGGCCGGTATCGGGGATCAGATGAACCCGGGTGTCGCGGCGGCCCTGGAAAACCAGCGTGTCGTGCTGGGGGATGTGGACATCGTCGGCGCCGTTGACGATCAGCATCGGGGCGTTGCGGTCTTGGTCGAGCAGGGGGCGGAGGGAGAACGCGGCGAACCGCGCTGACAGTTCCTCGGGTGTGGGGCGCTGGTCGAAGCCCAAGGCGTTGCCGACGATGCCGTCCATCCCGAATCGGCTCAACCCCGTACCGGTGAAGGCCGCTTCCACGGGCCCGCCCAAGACGACGGCGGCATCGACCTCACCGGCGAGGCCGGATCGCGCCGAGTAGTGGCCGCCCATCGAGATACCCAGGTGTGCGACGACTCCGTTACCGAGAGTGCGGGCGTACTCGACGAGGCCGCGCACGACGTGGGCGCCGCCGTCGGAGGTCATCGGGATGGCCGATTCGCCGGTTCCGGGGATGTCGAAGGCCAGCACTCGCACCCCCAGGCGCAGCGCGGAGGCCGCAAAGATCTGGTGCAGGTCCATCTTCCAGGTGTCGACCCCGCCGCTGGCGAGGAGCACCGGCGCGTCGGCGGGCAGGCCCGCCGGGGCGAGCACATGCACCGGCACCGCGGTGGTGGTGTCTCGATACGGAAGATCCAGCACGCGGCGGTCGAAGTCGACGCCGAACCCGGGGGCGGCGAGCTGGTACTGGGTGAGCTGGTTGGCGAGTGCGGCTCGTTTGGCGTCGTCGGCCAGAGTCGGGAACTTCGCCCACCCGTAGGCCAGGGCGGCCAGGTCGTGTCGGCCCTGCCCGGCGTAGCGGGCGGCCAGCCGCGACCACTCGCGGACCCAGCCGCCGGGTGCGTCGGTCCACATCTCGGTGATCGCGGCGCGTGCCGCGTCCACGTCGGCGGCGGGCAGGCCGGTGTTGACCATTTGCGGATAGCGCTCGACGAACAGGTCGGCGGGATCCAGTGGCCATTGATACGACATCGCGACTCCTTTGACGCCCGGGACTTAACGCAAGTTGCTTGCGTTAATGACGCTACGCCGCCGGACTCCATTAACGCAAGGGTCTTGCGTTAAAATGTCGAACGTGCAGGAGAGGGTGGTCCGATGACCGAGCAAGCAGTGCGACGCCGCACCGGCGGCCGATCCGCCCGCGTTCGTCAAGCTGTGCTGGACGCAGCGCTGCAGGCGATCGCCGAACACGGCCCCGACGGCGTCAGTGTCGCCGAGGTCGCCCGCCGGGCCGGCGTGCACGAAACCTCGATCTATCGGCGGTGGAGCACTCGCGAGCAGCTGGTCATGGACGCCCTGCTCGCCTACAGCCAGAACGAAATGCCGGTCCCTGACACCGGGTCCCTGCGGGCAGACCTGCTCACGTTCACGCGGTCGTTGTCGACCTACCTCGACAGTTCACTCGGCAAGGCTCTCGCGCGCGCGATGGTCGCGTCCGATGACGACGAACCGCTGGCGGCGGGCCGCCGCCGATTCTGGGAATCCCGCTTCGACCTGGCCCGCGTCATGATCGACCGCGCCGTCGAACGCGGCGAACTCCCGGACGACACCGACCCGAGGCTGGCCATGGAACTGCTGATCGCGCCCCTGCACTTCCGCGCCCTGCTCACTCACCAACCGCTGGACGACCACCACGCCGAGCGGATGATCGACGCCCTGCTGCACGGAATGACCCACTGACCCTGGCCGCCGGGCCGAGCCGGCTTGACCTCGAGCACTGTTCAGGTTGAACAGTGGTCCCATGCACGCAATCCGACTGCACGAATTCGGTCCGGCCAGCAATCTCCGCTACGAGTCCGTCCCCGATCCCGAACCCGCGCCCGGTCAGGTGCGTATCGCGGTGGCGGCGAGCGGTGTCCATCTGGTCGACACGGCGCTGCGGCGCGGTGAACCCGGTCCGTTCCCCGTCCCAGCCCTGCCGACGGTGCCGGGCCGCGAGGTCGCCGGGACCGTCGATCGCGTGGGCGAGGGTGTCGACCCCGGCCTGCTCGGCACCCCGGTGGTCACCCATCTGGGCGCCGCGCCCGGCGGTTACGCGGAATTCGCGACGGCCGACGCCGACCGGCTGCTGACCATCCCGGACGGAGTGTCGGCCGCCACCGCGGTCGCGATGCTCGGGACCGGGCGCACCACCCTGGGCATCGCGCTGTTCGCCGATCTCGGCGCGGACAGCGTCGCCGTGGTGACCGCGGCGGCGGGCGGCATCGGGACCCTGCTCGTGCAATACGCCCGCGCGGCGGGAGCGACCGTGATCGGATTGGCAGGCGGCCCGGCGAAGGTGCGCCAGGTGGCGGCGAACGGCGCCGACATCGCGGTGGACTACACCGCCGAGGACTGGCCGGAGAAGGTGCGCGCCCAACTCGGCGGCCGGGCGGCGACCGTTGTGTTCGACGGTGTCGGTGGGGCGGTCGGGTCCGCCGCGGTCGACCTGCTCGGCCCCGGCGGCACGCATCTGATCTTCGGCTGGTCCGCGGGCACACCGACCGTCGTCGATCCGGCCGTGCTCGCGTCCCGCGGCATCACCTCACGCTCGGTGCTCGGTCCGCCGATGATCGAACGCGCCGGCGGTGATCTACTCACCCTGTCCCGGCGTGCGCTGACCGCGGCGGCCGAGGGCCTGCTCACCCCGGCGATCACCGAGTTCCCCCTCGCCGAGGCCGCCCTGGCCCACGAGTCTCTCGAAAATCGTTCCACGACAGGAAAAGTCGTTCTGATCCCCTGATCAGGGCGATGCTCTTGCCGTAGACCACGGTATGGCGTGCGGCGTGCGGCGTGCGGCAGCGCGGTGGTGAAGACTGAGGGCATGACCGACGCGCAGTCGTCCGCCGATCGCCGTCTCGCCGCCCAGGCCTTGGCGGCGAACGATCCGACCGGATGGTTCGAACCGCTCTACGCCGAGGCCGCGGCGGGCGGCACGGTCGTTCCGTGGGACCGCGCCGAACCCAATCCGCTCCTGGTCGACTGGCTGACCGCCAGATCGATCCCCCAGGGCGCCCGCGGCCTCGTCATCGGCTGCGGGTACGGTACCGACGCCGAATTCATTGCCGCCCAGGGCATTCGAACCACCGCCTTCGACATTTCCCCCACCGCGATCCGTGGTGCCCGAGCCCGCTTCCCCCAGTCGCCGGTCACCTACAAGGTCGCCGACCTGCTGCACCCGCCCGCCGCCTGGCTCGGCGCGCACGACCTGGTGATCGAGTCGATCACGGTCCAATCGCTGCCACCCGAGGTCCGGGAATCCGCCATCACGAGCATCCAGCATCTCCTCGCCCCGGACGCCACCCTCCTGGTCATCGCCGATATCGCCACCGCCCCGGCCCTCGGCCCGCCCTGGCCGCTCACCGCCGCCGACATCGACGCCTTCGCCGCCCCCGACCTCATCCCGGTCCGCGTCGAACGCCTCCCCCGCCCCGACGCGCCCGGTCGCCACCGCTGGCGCGCCGAATTCCACCGCCGACCGGCTGCCGGCACCACTGCCTGACCGAATACCTCACCCACACTCCGGATTCCCTACCGCGAAGGTGTGGCACCCAAACCGGTACCGCGACCAGCACTCACCGGGGTTGTGCCGCCGCCATGTCGGCAGGCCGCCGCCACGCCGGGACCTGCAGGTAGGTCGCCGCGCGCAGCACCCACTCCACCGGGCCGTACGGATGCCCGCGCAACCACCACGCGCTGATCGCGAGCTGGGCGGCGAAGGTGACCAGCGCGATCGCGACGACACCGAGCGGCGGGACCTTGTCGGCCAGGGCGAACCCGTAGCCGGTGTAGACGACCATGAGCACGATCGACTGGCCGATGTAGTTCGAGGCCGCCATCCGGCCCGCCGGGGCGAGCAGCGCGGCGAAGCGGCCGGTGCGGGCCGACTGGGCGAGCCGGACGACGACGGCGACGTAGGCGAAGGTCATGGCCGGGGCGACGAGGTACTGCAGGCCGTGGATCACGGCGGGCGCGTTCCACCAGTTCATGATGTCGGCGAAGGTCAGCGCGGAGATCGGCAGGCCGAGCCCGAAACCGATGACCATCGCACGGGTGGACCAGCGGCGCTGGGTGTCTTGATCCTCGAACAGGTTCCGCTTGCCCGCCGCCATGCCGAGCAGGAACATGGCCAGGCTCGGGATGCCCTGACCGAACCAGATCAGCAGCAGGAACACCGGCGCGATGGACGTCTGCGCCGCGAACGTGCTCGCGAAGCTGCCGGTGTAGTCGGCGGCCAGTTTCGGCAGGTCGAGGAACTCACCCAGCGCCAGAATGCTCGTCTCACCCGGCAGGAAGCTCCACACCGACCACACCAGGTACAGCACGACGGCGGTGATCACCGCGGTGCGCGGCCGCAGCTTGCGCAGCAGGATCAGGTGCAGGCACAGGAACGCGTACAGGGTGAGGATGTCGCCGATCCACAGCAGATACACGTGCACGAGCCCGATCGCCATCAGCGCGGCACAGCGGCGCAGCAACCGCCGGGCCGGTGCGGCGCCCGCCCGCTGCGCGGCCGCGATCTGGAGGGTGAACGAGTAGCCGAACAGGAACGCGAACAGCAGGTAGAACCGTCCGGTGAACAGCGCGTCGACGGTCGCGCGCACCAGGTGGTCGACGGTGCCGTCGAACAGCGGCACCGGCTTTTCCTTGGTACCGACCGCCGACCACAGGGTCGTCGCCACGATCACGTTGGTGATCAGGATCCCGAACAGGGCGAACCCGCGCAGGATGTCGACCTCGGCGATCCGCCGACCGGAAGCCGCTGCGGGCGAACGTGTTCCGAGTGCCTCTGCCATGGGGTGAGCGTAGGCCTACCGGCAGGTCGGCTTCGTCCGTCGCGCGGGCGATTTCCGGGCGACACCGCCGCGCACGCTCATCAGCCCTGCGGCGTATTGACTTCCCGGCCCCGCGCTGCGTCGGCGCCCGCCACCTAGACTTCGGGCGTGTCTCACCCCACCCCTGATGTGCCCGCCGCCGTCGAATCCCTGCATGCCGACCTGGCGCGGTGGCTGGGCACGGCCGCCCCCGACGAGGTCTTCGACCGCTTCGCCGCCGCCCAGCATCCGGCATTCACCATGGTCACCACCGCGGGCGAGGTGGTCGCCAGGAACGAGCTGCTGACCGGCCTGCGCGCGGCCCGCCATACGCGACCGGGCCTGACGATAGAGATCACCGACGTCGAGACCCTCCTCGACGACGGCACCACGGTGGTGATCCGCTTCCTCGAACGCCACCTCGTCGGCGGTACCGTCACCGCCCGCCGGGTCACCGCCGTCCTCGTCACCGACGGCCAGGGTGGACTGCGCTGGCGCACGGTCCACGAGACGCCCCTGGCCTGACCTGCCCGGCTCGGCCGCAGTGCCACAATGGGACGCGACCAGGCTCGTGCAGAACTCGCAACCACCACGGAGGCGGACATGCAGGCAGTTGTCATCGACCGGTTCGGCGACCCCAAGGACGTGCTCACCGCGCAAGAGGTGCCGCCGCCCGCGCCGGGGCCGGGTGAGGTGCGGATCGCGATGACACTGTCACCGATCCACAACCACGATCTCGCCATCATCCGCGGCGTGTACGGCTACCGGCCCCCGCTGCCGGCGATCCCCGGCACCGAGGCGGTCGGTGTCGTGGACGCGGTCGGGCCGGGCGCCGGGATCCAGGTCGGGCAGCGGGTCGCGGTCGCGGGCGCCCGCGCGACATGGGCGGATTACTTCCTCGCCCGCGCCGAGCAGGTGGTCCCGATGCCGCCGACGGTGCCCGACGAGACCGCCTGCCAGCTGCTGGCCATGCCACTCAGTTCACTGATGCTGCTCGACGATCTGCGGGTGCAGCCGGGACAGTGGATCACGGTGAACGCCGCCAACGGCGCGGTCGGCCGCCTGGTGAATCTGTTCGCGCAGCAACGCGGCGTGCACGTGCTGAGCCTGGTTCGCGGGCCAGGATCGGTGCGGGCGATGGAGCAGATCGGCTACGGGCCGGTGATCGACACCGAGGTCGAGGGCTGGGCGGCCAGGGCGGCCTCGGTCACCAACGGCGAGCCGATCGTGCGGGCCGTCGACCAGGTCAGCGGGCAGGCGGCGGGCGCGCTGATGTCGCTGCTCGCCCCGCGCGGCGAACTGGTCTCCTTCGGCGCGCTGTCGGGTCAGCCGCTGATCATCGACACCGGCGCCGTCATCTTCAAACAGGCTGTGGTCAAAGGCTTCTGGGGCCAGCAGCGCAGCGCCGAGATCGACCACGCCGACTATGTCCGCCTCGTGCACGAGCTCGTCGGCCGCGCCGCCGACGGCACGCTCCGCCTGGAGGTCCAGGCTGAGTTCCCGCTCGACGGCGCCGCCGACGCGGCCGTCCTGTCGGAAACCCCCGGTCGCAACGGCAAGGTGGTGTTGCGCGCCGGCGCGCGCTGACACCGCCATACCCGGGTCCGGGTGATGTCGGATGCGGCAGGATCGCGGCATGGTCGTACACCCCGAGCAGAGGAGCCGGACCCGATGGCGACGCAGGCCCCGAACCCCGATTTCGCACAGTTGGTCCCCGCCGCCGTGCTCTCCATGCCCGCCGCCGCCCACCTGGGTTTCCACTTCGGCCGGATCGAGCCCGGCGAAGTCGAGATCGTGCAACCCCACCGCCCCGAACTCACCCAGCACGACGGCTATTTCCAGGGTGGTGTGCTCGGCTCGCTCGCCGACTTCGCGGCCGGGTCGTCAAGCCCGGCGCCCTCCTCACCATCGCCGCTGCCGACGTGTTCTCCGTCGACGACACCGGCGAAACACTCTGCGCGACAGCCCTGGTCACGATGCGCAACGTCCGCATCGCCGCACCGTGAGGTCGTGATCTCGATGCCAACCCCAGCATCTACCGTGATCCAGCGCGACCGAACGAATGTGGCCGCGCCGGACTTCACGATCGGTGTCTTCGGGACATTCGACCGCAGTCCAGTTGCCGTGCACGGCTTCGAATCAACGTGGTCGGTCGACGGCCACGGCCGCGTAGGTGGTGACGGGGGTAGGTGGGGTGTCGAAGCGGGCGTTGGGGAGGTACAGACGATTGCCGTAGGCGGCGACCGTGGCCGGGACGTCGAAGCGCGGGTCGGTGATTCGGCGGTCGAGTGTGCCGACGGTGCCTGCGGGGTCGAGAGTGATCATCGCGATCGCGTTGCAGCGGTTCTGGACTGCGAACAGCGTGTTGCCCTGGCGGAGCAATCCGTCACCGTCGGTGAGCGATTCGCCGCCGAGATCGACACGGCGCGCGACGCCGGTGGTCGGGTCGACTCGGAACAGCTGACCGGTGACCGACTGGACGATCAGCAGTCCGGTGCCGTCCGGGGTGCCGACGATGCCGTTGGCGTTGAATGCTCCTGGGACATAGTCGATGTCGCCGGTGAGAGGGATACGGACCACTGAGTCGGGCGACGGCAGCGCACCGTCGGGGCCGATCGGCAGGTGGTACAGGACGGGGGCGAACGAGTCGGTGACCCACGCACCCTGCGGGGTGAGAACCATGTCGTTGACGAATGTCTGTGGTCCGGTGGCGAATCGGTAGGTCGCCAGTACCGCGCCGGTCCAGGCGTCGACGACGCGGAAGTCGCCGCCGGTACCACCCGCGACGAACAGCCGGCCGCGGTCGTCGAGTCGCAGGCCCAGTGCCTGGGTGCCGGGGCCGCGGGTCAGCAGGTCGCCGTGGCCGGTCACCAGATTCGCGCGGTAGATGGAACCGTCTGCCATGGAGCCGAAGTAGGCGATCGGGAGCGATCCGATCGCGATGCCCTCCGCCTGGAACCCGGCGGGCAGCGCGATAGTGGTGGGGAACAGCGGGCCTTCCGCGGCCGCCCGGTGCGACGGCATCAGCACGGTCGCGGAGACACCGATCAGCGCGGCCGCGGTCGCGAGAACTCGCTTCATCTCATCCTTCTCTCTGGGCCTGCACGTTGGCCGACGGTGAAATCTCTACGGCCGACGAGGTTTTCGTGGTCGCGATCCGTACCGACGGCGCCTTGTCGGGAAGCTGGCCCGCGACGATCGCGGCCAGTGCGAGTCCGAATCCGACGAGCTGGATCGGACCGAGCCATTGACCCAGCAGGAGGGCGCCGAGCGCCGCGGCGACCAGCGGTGAGAACAGCAGAAGCACCGCGACCGCGGTGACCTGCAGGGTGCCCAGCCCCCGGAACCACACGACGTAGGCGAGCAGACCACCGCACACGCCCATCCACAGGTAGCCGAGCGCCGCGGACCCGTCGATCGCGGGCGGCGCGCCTTCGAGCAGGGCGGTCAGCGGCAGCAGGAACAGCCCGCCCGCGGTGAGTTGCCAGCCGGCGAAGGCGGTCGGGCCGGTCTCGGGCGGGCGTCCCCAGTGTTTGGTGAGCGTCAGGCCCAGCGCCAACGAGGCCGCGCTCGCCAGACCGGCCGCGACCCCGACGGCATCCAGCGCCGCACTCGGGCCGAGTACCACCAGCCCCACCCCGGCGACGCCGATCGCGCCCCAGGCCAGCCGCCGGGCCGACGGCCGCTCCCCCAGCACCAGCACGGCGAGGAAAGCGACGGCCAGCGGTTGCGCCGCCGCCAGCGTGGCGGCGACACCGCCGGGCAGGTGTTCGGCGGCGAGGAACAGCAAGGGGAACGGCAACCCGATATTGAGCACTCCGAGCACCGAGACCTTCCCCCGCCACGCGTCGTGCGGCAGGGTCCGGGTCAGCGCGAGCGCGATGAGCCCGGCGGGCAGCGCCCGCAGCAGACCGGCGAACACGGGGTGTCCCGGCGGCAGCAGTTCGGTCGTCACCACATAGGTGGTGCCCCAGGCCGCGGGCGCGAGGGCGGTGAGCGCGGTGCGCGAGAGCCTGCCGCCGTGGCCCGCATCGGCGGAAACCGGCTGAGCCACTGATGTTTTCATGGACTCCATCTCACCGCGCGCCGATTGATGAATCCAACACATGTTTGTCACCACACCGATCGTGATTCACGATGGATCCATGGAGCTCCAGCAGATGCGGTACGTCCTCGCCGTCGCCGAGACGAACAGCTTCACCAGGGCCGCCGAACGCTGCCTGGTCGTGCAGTCCGCGCTGAGCCACCAGATCGCCCGGCTGGAACGGGAATTGGGCGCGAAGCTGTTCGAGCGCACGAGCCGACGGGTGCGGCTCACCGCGGCCGGTGCGGCATTCCTGCCCGCTGCCCGCCAATGTCTGGACGCGGCCGAGCGGGCGGCGGCGGAGGTCGCGGCGGCCGTCGGCGAGGTGCGGGGCAGGCTCGCGGTCGGCCTGATCCCGACGGTCGCCGCCGTCGACCTGCCCGCCGCGCTGCGCGAATTCCGCGCGCGGTATCCGCACGTGCGGATCAGCCTGCGGGTGGGTGCCAGTGAGGACCTCGCCGACCAGGTCGAGCAGGGCACGCTCGATGTCGCCTTCCTCGGCCTGCCGACCACCGTGCGACCGCGCGGCGTCGCGGTCCACGAACTCGCCCGCGACAGACTCGTCGCGGTGGTCGCGCCGAACCATCCGCTCGCGACCGAGCCGACGGTCGACCTGCGTAGGCTCTCGACCGAGGTCTTCGTCGACCTGCCCGCGGGCACGGCGGGGCGGATCCAATCGGATCTCGCGTTCGCCGCGGCGGGCCTGACCCGCGACGTCGCCTTCGAAGTGACGACCGCGGACTACATCGCCCGCCTCGTCGGGCAGGACCTGTGCGTGGCCATGCTGCCCGCCGCTCACGCGCCGCAACTCACCGGCGTGCGGACCGTCGAAGTGACCGATGCGCCGACCCGGGTCGAGTACGTCGTCTGGAACCGCATCGGCCGTAGCCCTGCGACCACCGCTTTACTTGCGGCACTGGACATCCCGAGCACAGAGGATTGATCACGCCGGCGAGCACGCCACGTCGGTGTGTCGTTCACCTGGCGCGGGTACCGTCGGTCAGATGGCCGACACCACCGCTGCTGCCCGCGTCGAGTCCATCGGCGCCGACTTCTTCGACGATCCGCACGCCCACTACCGGCGCTGGCGCGCCGCGGGCCCGGTCCATCGGGTCCGTTTCCCCGACGACGTCGTCCGCTGGGTGGTCGTCGGCTACGCCGAAGCCAGGGTGGCATTGGCCGATCCTCGGCTGCGCAAGGACATGGCCACCGCCGCCGCGATCCTGGACGGCAAGCGCCGCACCATCCCGACCGATCCGAACGCGATGGCACTGCTCACCCACATGCTCAGCACCGACCCGCCCGGTCACACCCGCCTGCGCAAACTGGTGAACAAGGCGTTCACGACTCGTCAGGTCGCCGGGCTGCGCCCCCGGATCGAGCAGATCACCGAGGAGCTGCTCGACGCGATGGCAGGCGCCGGCGAAGTCGACCTCATGGCTGCCTTCGCCAATCCGATTCCGGTGACGGTGATCTGCGAACTGCTGGGCGTCCCGTTCGACGATCGCGACGATTTCCAGGCCTGGACCAGGGCGCTGGTCGGTGTCGTCGGCGAGGCGGAGGAACACCGGCCCGCCGCCGCGGCCGCGATGGCGGGGTACCTGTCGGAGCTGGTGCGCGCCAAGCAAACCCAGCCCGCCGAGGACCTGCTGTCGGAGCTGGTGCTCGCCGACGACGACGGCGACCGGCTCACCGACCGCGAACTGGTGGCGATGGCGTTCCTGCTGCTGGTCGCCGGGCACGAGACCACCGTCAACCTGATCGGCAACGGCGTCAACGCCCTGCTGCGCAGCCCGGATCAGTGGCAGGCCCTGTGCGCCGACCCTGCCGGGGTGCCCGCCGCGATCGAGGAGTTCCTCCGCTTCGACGGCCCCGTCGATATGGCCACCGTCCGCTTCACCGCCGAGCCGATCACGGTGGGCGACACCGCGATTCCCGCTGGGGAGATCGTCTACGTCGCCCTGGCCGCCGCCAACCGCGACCCCGCCCGCTTCACCGACCCCGATGCCCTCACCACCGACAGCCACCCCACCGGCCACCTCGCCTTCGGCCACGGTATCCACTTCTGCGTCGGCGCTCCCCTGGCTCGCCTCGAAGCCGAGATCGCCTTCACCGCCCTGCTCCGCAGATTCCCCGACCTGCGCCTCGCCGAATCCGCCACCACCGTCCGCTGGCAGACCAGCACTCTCATCCGCGGCCTGCTCGAACTCCCGGTCCGCGTGCGCTGAATCGTGTCACCGGCTCAGAACAGGCTGGTCTGGGCGGGTCGTGGCGCCGCGGTGATCGCCGCGTCGAGTTCGATCCGGCGACCGATGAGCCGGGTGTCGTTGACCAGCACCAGTTCACCGGCACCCGCTTCATCCGCGCAGGCGATGGTGTGCCCGTGCGCGGTGACCGCGTCGATGACGTATTCGCCTGAGTCCTCGGTGAATTCGGTGGCGTCCGGGAACCGGCCACGGGCCAGGATCGTGGCATAGAAATCCCGGCCGCCGGACCACACGGTGTCGGTGCGGGTGATGTCGGCGGGCAGCGCGCCGACCGCGTGCTCGGCCGCGTCGGCGACGGCGGCCTCGATGGCCGCCCACGGCCGCAGCGGTTTGGTCAGGATACGGGTCTTCGTGACACCGGCGACCGCCTGCCGCAGCCCGGCCCGCTCCGACACCACCCGCTCGAGCTCACGCACGTGCAGCCCGTCCGGCGAGTCGGTGATGAATCGCGCCACCAGCGCCCCCTGCTCGAAAAGGCGACGATGCCGACGCGACGCCGACGCCGTCCCGACCTTCGCCATCCCGTCACCGAAATACGCGACATACAGGTGATGCGGCTGTGCCACATAGTCGCGGACCTGCTCGGGCAACGCCGTGAGCGGACCCCGATGACTGTGCACCACCGACCACCCCTCCGTGATCCGGCATTGCGCACACTGCTTGCCGCTGTCGACCCGCGCCCGCCGCGGGCACGCCTGCCGACCCCGCCGCCCGTCACCGAACCCGTGATACCCGAGGCAGAAACGACCCGGCTCGGTGACCCGGAACGCCAGCCGGGTACCGATACCCGGCAGCGCCTCGGAACTGCCGTCCGCGCGAATCAGCTCGTAGCACCACCGCCCCTGCTCATCCCAGCGTGTCCCGCAATACAGGGCAGAGGTCGTGCTCATCCGTCGAACCTACTGAACGCACGCCGGTCCCCGCCGCCCGGACGACGGAAAGACCCCGCCCGATCGGGTGATCGGACGGGCTCGGGTGTCCCCCGGCGCTCTGAACCGGGTCTTCTCCCACCGTCTACTTGGCCGGTGCGGCGAACGGCTGGTTGATGGTGGTGAAGTACTGGATGGCCGCGCCGATCGCGACCGGGGCGGTCACGAAGATCTGACCGGCGATGGCACCGACCGGACCGACGAGCAGCGCGCCGGCGATGCAGCCGACGGCGGCGGCGGGCAGGAAGGGGCCGAGCAGACCGACGATGGTGCCCAGGGCGACCGTGCCGGCGAGGACGCCGCCGAGGACGCAGCCGACGGCGGCGCCGCCGAGGCCACCGACCAGGGTCCCGATGCTGGCGCCCATGGAGATGGTGCTGGTCAGACGGCTCCAGGCCGCGACCTCACGGTCGTACTCGCTCTTCCAGGGCGCCTTGTCCTCGAACGGCAGGGCGACCGGCTTGTAGACGGCCTTCGACACGTCGAGCTGCGGAGTCAGGGTCGCGGTGTTGCCCGCGATCTCGGCCGCGATCGGCAGTTCGAAGTCGTCCAGACGGAAGGTCAGCGGGGTGGCCGCGATCGTGGCGCCGTTGGGGGCCTTCAGCGTGAAAGCGCCCTCCTCCACGACCATCGAGCCCGCATCGGTGGTGATGACGGACTTGCCGGCCACTTCCTGCGCGGTGAACTCGACCGGTACGTCGGCGTCCGCGGAAGCCGAACCGGTGGCGCCTGCGGTGATGCCGATCGCGACGGCGAGCATGGCCGCGGCCGCAGCAGATTTCCTCATCGTGAATGTCTTTCTCTCACAGCGGATCGTTGTCGAGCTCACCATGCAGTCAGTTCGGCGTGCCCGCTTCCGGAGCGGGGTGAGTCGATTGGACCGATCGACATTCACTATCGCCGAGGCCCGCAGCGCATGGCCCGGCCGACACTGGCGGCAGGCTTCGAACTGGTGCGCGAAGGAGAGACGTGGCACGACTGCAGATCGACGCGGTGTCGAAGAAGTTCGACACCGACTACGCCGTGCGCGAGGTGAGCCTCGATATCGCCGACGGCGAATTCATGGTGCTGCTCGGCCCCAGCGGCTGCGGCAAGTCCACCCTGTTGCGGATGATCGCCGGGCTGGAGGAGCCGAGCGAGGGCCGGATCCTGGTGGGCGGCACCGATGTCACCGATGCGGCGCCGCAGCGCCGTGACCTGGCGATGGTGTTCCAGAGCTACGCGCTCTACCCACATCTGTCGGTGGCCAGGAACATCGGATTCCCGCTGCGGGCCCGGCACAGGCCGCGCGCCGAGATCGCCCAGCGGGTCGCCGAGGTGTCGGCCAGCCTGGAACTGTCGGCCCTGCTCGACCGCAAGCCCGTCGCGCTCTCGGGCGGGCAGCGGCAGCGAGTCGCGTTGGCGCGCGCCATGGTTCGCGATCCTGGTGCGTTCCTGATGGACGAACCGCTGTCGAATCTGGACGCCAAACTGCGCAGTGCGACCCGCGCGGAGTTGATCGCCCTGCACCAGCGGCTGGGCGCGACGTTCCTCTACGTCACCCACGATCAGGTCGAGGCGATGACGATGGCCTCACACATCGCCCTGCTCAACGAGGGCAGGGTCGAGCAGTGCGGCACGCCGGCCGAGCTCTATGACCAGCCGCGCTCCACCTTCGTCGCCGGGTTCCTCGGTTCGCCGCCGATGAACCTGTTCCCCGCGGTCGTGCAGTCCCGCGACGGCGGCCTGCGGGTGACAGCCGACGGCGTCGACGCCGCACTCGCCATCACCGGCGAGCTCGGCGACGCCACCGCGGTGATCGCGGGCATCCGCCCGGAGCGCCTGCGCATCGACCCCTCGGCGAGCGATGTCACCGGCACGGTGCGGATGGTCGAGAACCTCGGCAGCGAGGAACTGGTGCACCTCGACGCGGGCAAGACCAGCCTGTGCGTGCGCGCACCGCGCCCGGCCGGGGTCCACGTCGGCGAGGACATCGCGCTGCGTGTCGATCCCGCCGACATCCATCTGTTCGACCCCGATACCGGCCTCCGGCTGACCTGGCAAGCGCCGCAATCGGATTCGACACCGAGCGAGGACGCGGCGGCAGTGCCCGTCCCCTGATTTCCGCACGACCCGTTGATGAGGAGAACCACCATGAAACGCACCCTGCCCGTCCTGGGCGTGGTGTTCACCACCGCCGTCGCCCTGAGCGGCTGTGGTCTGGGCGGCACCGTGTCCACGGACACCACGACGACCGCGCAGATTCCCGAGCTGAAGCCCGACCAGCAGGTCTCGATCACCTTCGAGTCCTACAACTACGGCATGGCGGGCGCCTGGACCGACACGTTCAACGCGCTGATCGCCGACTTCGGCAAGAAGTACCCCAACATCAAGGTCACCGCGCAGAAGCCGCAGGGCAACAGCCCGAACCCGGCCACCGACACCATCTCCAGCATTCAGAACCAGATGGTCGCGGGCACCCCGCCCGACGTCGCCCAGCTCGGCTTCTCCGACCTGGACTTCACCGTGCACCAGCTGCGGGCCAAGCCGCTCGACACCCTGGTCGGCAAGCAGGAGGTGGCCCGCAACTTCGACGGCCGCCACGCCTACGCCCCGCGCGCCCGGGTCCTCGACGACTGGGACGGCCACACCTACGGCGTGCCGTTCGTCTTCTCGACCCCGGTGCTGTACCTGAACGCCTCGCTGTTCACCGAGGCCGGTCTCGACCCGGCCAAGCCGCCCGCCACCTGGGCCGACGTCGCCACCGCTGCCAAGCAGATCGCCGACCGCACCGGCAAGGGCGGGGTGTACATCGACTGTCTCACCAAGACCGCCAAGGACTGGTGCTTCCAGTCGCTGGTGCGCTCCAACGGCGGCCGGGTCATCTCCGAGGACCGCCGCACCCTCACCTACGCCGACGCCCCCGTCGTCGAGGTGACCCAGATGGCGCAGAACCTGGTGAACACCGGCGGCATGCCCAAGCTCAACCAGAAGCAGGGCTACGAGGCGTTCGCGCGCGGCGAGATCGGCATGATCCTCGAGACCAGCGCCATCCAGGGCACCTTCGTGACCGGCGCCAAGGACAAGTGGGACCTGCGGTCGGCGCCGATGCCGTCGTTCGGCAGCAAGCCGACCGTGCCGACGAATTCCGGTGCGGGCCTGCACATCCTGTCCGACGATCCGGCCGAGCAGCGCGCCTCGTGGGAGCTGATCAAGTTCCTCACCAGCGAGGAGTCCTACATCAAGATCTCGCAGAACATCGGCTACCTGCCGCTGCGCACCGGTCTGCTCGACCAGACCGACGGGCTGAAGGACTGGGCGGCGAAGAACCCGCTGCTGAAGCCGAACGTCGCCCAGCTGGCGAACATGGAGCCGTGGGTGTCGATGCCGGGCAACAACTATCTGCAGATGCGTGACGGCATGATGGACGCGGTCGAGGCGATCGTGTTCCAGGGCAAGGATCCTCAGTCCACGCTGACCGCTGCGCAGGCAGAGGGCACCAAACTCCTGCCGGTCACATGAGCGATCTGACCATCGTCCAGCTCACCGATACCCACCTGCGCCCGGCCGGTGAGCTCGTCCACGGTGTCGTCGACACCGACGCGAACCTCGCGCGGGTGCTCACCCACCTGCGCGAGGCCGGGCAGCACGTCGACGCCCTGGTGCTCTCGGGTGACCTGTCCGACAACGGGTCACCCGAGGCGTACAAGCGGCTGCGCGCGGCCGTCGAGCCGGTCGCGGCCGAGCTCGGCGCCGAGATCGTCTATGTCATGGGCAATCACGACGAGCGTGCCGCCTTCGGCGAGGAGCTGCTGGATCTGGCTCCCGGTTCGGTGGACACCACGCTGCCGCACGACCGCAGCATCGAGATCGCGGGCCTGCGCGTCATCGTGCTCGACAGCACTACTCCGCTGCGGCACGAGGGCAGGCTCGAACTCGAGCAGCTGGCCTGGCTGCGCGTTCAGCTCCACACGCCCGCCCCGCGGGGGACCGTGCTGGTGCTGCACCATCCGCCGCTGCCCTCGCCGATCGCCACCGCCGACTTCCTCAAGCTCGAGGACGCCGACCGGCTGGTGGAGGTGCTCGACGGCTCGGATGTCCGGATGATCCTGTGCGGGCACAACCATCTGACGGCCGCCGCGGCGGTGGCCGGTATCCCGGTGTGGATCGGGCCCGCGCTGTCGTACCGGATCGATCCGATGGCGCCGGCGGGCAGGCACCGCGGGCTCACCGGATTCGGGTACAGCCGCATCGATCTCATCGGATCGACGGTGCTGGCCACCGCGATCGAGGCGACCCCGGCGACCCCGGTCTACGACCGGCCTGCGACCGAGGTGCTCGAGCAGCTGGCGGCGATCGCCGCACGGACGCGGTGACATGTTCGTCATCGACGACAGGCAGGACCCGGCGCGGGTGGCGAGCATCGCCCCCGCGC